>JAEUII010000054.1 GCA_016795145.1 Planctomycetaceae bacterium | reverse complement strand
AAGGCGGGACTGTTCGGTGGTGCCGGTCTGGGTAAGACCGTGATTCTGACCGAGTTGATTGCTCGAATCGCCAGTGCTCACGGTGGATACTCAGTATTCGCCGGGGTGGGTGAGCGAACTCGCGAAGGAAACGACTTGTGGCTGGAAATGCAGGAAACCAAGATTGGCCAGACCGGCCGATCGGTGATTGAACAGACCTGCATGGTGTTCGGTCAGATGAATGAACCGCCTGGAGCACGTCTTCGAGTTGCTCTGTCCGCTCTGACAATGGCAGAGTGGTTCCGTGATGCGACCGGATCCGACACGCTGCTCTTCGTGGACAACATCTTCCGATTCTCCCAGGCCGGTTCAGAAGTATCAGCTCTTCTGGGACGTATGCCATCGGCGGTGGGCTACCAGCCAACGCTGGGTACCGAACTTGGCGAGTTGCAGGAGCGAATTACTTCAACCCGAAACGGTGCTATTACTTCAGTGCAGGCCGTTTACGTTCCTGCGGACGACCCGACTGACCCGGCACCAGCCACTGCGTTTGCTCACCTTGACGCGTTCATTTATCTGGAACGTCGAATTTCTGAAAAGGGTATTTACCCTGCGATCGACCCGCTGGCGTCGTCAAGCCGAATTCTTGACCCGCAGTATGTCGGTCAGCGTCACTACAACGCTGCTCGTCGTGTACAGCAGACTCTTCAGCGTTACCGCGAACTGCAGGACATCATCGCGATTCTGGGTGTTGATGAACTGAGTGAAGACGACAAGCTCATCGTTCACCGTGCACGTCGAATTGAGCGATTCCTGTCACAGCCGTTCCTTGTTGCTGAAGTCTTCACTGGCAAGGCTGGAAAGATCACTCCACTCGCCGACACGATTCGAAGCTTCGAAGAACTCTGCGACGGCAAGTGGGACCATCTGCCGGAATCCGCCTTCATGTACGTTGGTGCGATTGAAGAAGCAGAAGAGCAGTACAAGAAGATGCAGGCTCAGGGCTAAGCAGATTGAACTGTCCCAACGGAGAGTTCCTGGAGAACAACGATGGCTGAACTTCGCCTTGTGCTTGTGACACCTGAAAAGACGCTGTTTGATCGACCAGTGGGTTCGATTCGAGTTCCGTTGTTCGACGGTTCAGCCGGGTTCTATCCTGGTCGTGCACCACTCGTCGGCCGGTTGGGACTGGGTGAGCTGAAACTGGTGGATCCAAGCGGTGCTGCAGAGTCTTACTTCATTGATGGCGGTTTTGTGCAGGTCAAGGGAACTGTCGTTTCTGTCCTGACCAACTCTGCTCAGGCAGTGAAAGACATTAGCCGCAAGGCAGCCTCTGCTAAGCTGGAAGAAGCAAAAGCGGAACGAGCAAAGTCTGAGGAAGAGTTTCGTTCTTTGGCTCGCCGCCTGGAACGAGCTCGCAAGATGCTTGCCCTGGCAGAACGAGAATAGAGCTCGCCTCTGCTGCAATTTCCTGTGCAGACTTTAAAATGAAAGAGCCCGACTGGAATGAGTCGGGCTCTTGTCGTAAACCGACCGAAGTTTGTCCCCTCTTTCGGTCTGCCCGAACCTGTTGGAAGCGTGATGCGGAGCGCATGCGATGGAAAAGTTTGATCCTCGAGTCGATTCACTTGTCATGGAAACAAAGACTCTGTGGGATTCCACAGTGGGGACACTGTCCGACGAAGATCGCAAGTGGGTTGCAGCGGCCATTCATCGACAGCCACAGCTGGCCAGCAATGTCTCCTACGAACGCTGCCACACCGGATTCACTCGCATTATCAAGGTCAGTGTTGAGGACATTCAGCGGCTCTACATGTCACGGACCTAGAAACGGCCGGGCGTTCTGCACTGAATTTGGCGAATTTGCGGGGTGCAGCGAGCCCGCCGGAAGCCGCTTCTGGTGGCATTTTTTGAACATCGACTGTTCTCCGCGCCTGATCGAGTGTTTACAATCGGTCCATGACCCCGACCGATGGACTACTGACATTCTCGTTCCCGATGGGACGGCTCCTGGGAGTTCCGCTGCGGCTGAGCTTCCTGATGCCAGTTGTCGTTGTCGCGTTGATGTGGAGACTACAGGACCCCGCACTTGGTGCGATCGCGGGTGTGATCCTGTTGCTCAGCCTGCTGCTGCATGAGTGTACTCGGCTGTTTGTCTACCGACGATACGGTCAGCATCCAGGCTCGATAGTCCTGTGGCCTCTCGGAGGGATGTATTCGGCTCAGACGTATTGCGACTTCGGCGGTTCGATGTTGTGTGCGTTGGTGCCGCCGGCTGCGAATCTTGCGGTTGCTGCCACCTCCGGCTGGGTGCTCTACCAGCACCAGCAGTTGTTCGACTTGCTGAATCCGTTCGCGGTTCTGGATCTACGAGGAAGTCACGGCCTGCCCGACGCGTGCCTCCGCACCCTGTTCGTGGTGAATTGGTGCCTGGGAATCTTGAACCTGATTCCCGTGCGTCCACTCGACGGTGGCCAGGCACTTCAGGCCTTCTTCAACCTTCGATTCGCGGAGCAGGAATCCAGTGATCTGCTGTTACGGATTGGCCTGGTCGCGTCGCTGTTTGGGATTTTGGCAGGATTCGTGTTCGACATCAGCAGTCTGGTGGCACTTTCAAGTTTCCTGCTGGTGCTGCACATTCATGATGCGACACGCTGGGTGCCTCCAACGGACATGCCAGACATGGACGAGAGCTTCCTTGGTTACGATTTTTCGGAAGGCTACACCAGCCTGAACCGATCTCAGCAGGAACTCACGGAGGAATTTCAGCGGGGATCTTCGGACAGCATTCTTGAACGCTGGCGAGTTCGGCGGGAAGAAGAAAAGCAGCGCAAAGAGATGGATGAGCAGGAAGCCGACGACGCTGAGCTCGATTCGATCCTGGAAAAGCTGCATTCACATGGGCGAAGTGCCCTCAGTCCGCGTGAACTGAATATTCTTGATCGTGTCTCGGCGCGGCTTCGCCAGCGAAAAGTCGGCCAGTAAGCGACGCGTTCTTTCGAATGCGAGTCTCCTTCCGAAAGTGGACGTTGAGGCCGCAGCCGGTACCATACCGCACTTCGAATTGAGTTCCCCGTTTCCTTTTTCCAGAAGCTCGGTTCCCATGGCAGCGTCTAGTTCCGGCGGCCCAATTACGCAGTTCATTAATCATCACTATCGCCATTTCAATGCTGCCGCTCTGGTAGACGCTGCGAAAGGCTATGTTGCGCATTTGGAATCGGGCGGGCGAATGATGGCGTGCCTGGCTGGTGCGATGAGCACAGCGGAACTGGGACTGTCTCTGGCTGAAATGATTCGCCAGAACAAAGTTCATCTGATTTCGTGCACAGGGGCGAATCTCGAAGAAGACGTGTTCAATCTTGTGGCACACAACTTCTATGAACGCGTTCCGCATTACCGTCAGCTGTCGCCGGCCGATGAGCAGGGCCTGCTGGAACGTCACATGAATCGTGTCACCGACACGTGCATTCCTGAAGGCGAAGCGATGCGCCGAATGGAAAAGGCGATGCTGGAAGTTTGGACGGCCGCGGACCAGGCCGGCAAGCGTTTCTTTCCTCACGAGTTCTTCTATCAGGTGCTGCTCAGCGGCAAGTACCGTGAGTTCTATCAGATCGAAGAGAAGGACTCGTGGATGCTGGCGGCGGCAGAAAAGAACCTGCCGATGATCGTACCGGGCTGGGAAGATTCCACGCTGGGGAACATGTACGCGGCCGCTGTGATTCGTGGAGACGTGAAGAATGTTCACACAGTCCGCACCGGTATCGAGTACATGACCTGGCTTGCTGATTTCTATACGCAGACGACCGCAAGCAGTTCACTCGGTATGTTCCAGATTGGTGGCGGTATCGCAGGCGACTTCCCGATTTGCGTTGTGCCCATGCTGCATCAGGACCTGCTTCGCGAAGACGTTCCGCTGTGGGGATACTTCTGCCAGATCAGCGATTCCACAACAAGCTACGGAAGTTACTCCGGTGCTGTACCGAACGAGAAGATCACCTGGGGTAAGCTGGGAATTGATACTCCGAGGTACATCGTCGAATCTGACGCGACAATCGTTGCCCCACTGATCTTTTCCTACGTGCTGGGCTGGTAGGCTCAACGTCAGCGAGTGACAAGTCTCACGCATCAAATGCAAAGTGCCTCAGGTTTGTCGAGACGACGAGCCTGAGGCACTGTTCGTTTGCGAATTCGTCGGACCGGATCAGTGTGCATCCGCGGGAGCGACCTTTT
>JAEUII010000412.1 GCA_016795145.1 Planctomycetaceae bacterium | reverse complement strand
AACTGAACGTGCTGATCGCCGATGGGCCTGCTGTCAGTAACCTGGAGTTTCAACGACGTTTGCAGCGACTTGCGTACGGATACATCAACAATCCTGCGGGGCTGATGAATCTGCTCACAGAACTTCTGGTGATTCTGCCTGAAGCACTCTGGATGCTCACACTGAATCCCGAATCATGGCTCGAAATGAAGCATGATCCTCTGCAGTCTGATGAGACGATCGTGAAGACTGTGGGACACTTCCTTCACCTCTGCGGAAAGCTTGAGTACCCGATCTTTCGGCAGGAAGTTGTGACGTTTTGTCGTAACGAATGCATCAGTGGGACAACGTTTCTGGCCGCCTGTCGTCAATGGCTTGAAACGGATAAGAAGGAGAGGGGCGGCGAACTGGTCCTGTCTGTTGCACGCGACTTGCCTGTCCTGCTGACGTGTGAATGGATCGCCGTGTTCTTGCAGCGAAGCGGTCCGCCGTCGTAAGGCTAGCATGGTAGCTCCGGCCCGATTAACAGGCCTGATGGATTCAAACGCACTGAGCTCCAGGCTCAGTCACTGTTCTTTCGCTCAAGTCGCGCCTGGTAGGCTCCGTCCGCTGGTTGTCCCGGCAGGTGTTGCGTTTGTTGAGTCAGCTCGAAGTCAGGGAAGGCGGTCAGCACGCTGCGGACGACGCCTTCATTTTCTTCGGGCTCCAGACTGCAGGTGCTGTAAATCACTCGTCCGCCTGGCTTAACTCGTTCACAGGCAAGGATCAGCAGCTTTGTCTGGATCTGCACAAGCTCGGCCAGAGAATTCGAATCAAAACGCCATCGGGCTTCCGGGCGTCGATTCAACACGCCGGAGTTGGAGCAGGGAACATCGACCAGAACGGCGTCAAAGTGCTGATCCGGGAATCCACTGCCGTCCTTCGAGACCCGAAGCGTTTGGATGGACGAAAGTTGCAGTCGAAACGCATTCTGGCGAATGCGTTCGAGACGGTCGTCGGAAATGTCGCACGCAATGATGCTTGCGGCATCGCCGGAGAGTTCTGCGAGGTGAGTCGTTTTCCCTCCAGGCGCGGCACACATATCCAGAATTGTTTCCCCGGGCTGTGGGGCAACCAGCCGCGCGGCGGACATGGCAGATTCGTCCTGGACGCTCCACTGTCCTTCCTGAAAGCCCGGCAGCTGTTCCAGTCGGGCCGCACTTCGCAATCGGATGGAGTCTTCTGAAGAACCCGGAACGGCATCAATGCCCGCCTGTTGCAACTGCGTGAGCACTGAATCGGCAGTGGCTCGCAGCCGGTTGACTCGAAGCAGAGTCACCGGAGGCTGAGCGAAATGGAAGCCGAGCGAAAGGAGCTGAGCGTCATCAAAACGAGCGGACCAGCGACCAGCCAAAGACGACGGTAACGAAAAGACGTCTCCAAACCATGTGGCTCGTTCGGCGACAGGATCCGGGAACAGTTCTTCATTCAGGCTGATCCACTGACCATCCAGCGTCGGCAGCGAGCTCGTCGAAGGACCCGCGGCGGCAACTGGCGTACCGTCATCATTCAACTGTTGTAGTCGTCCGATGCTTCGAAGGATCCCATTCACAAAACCTGTCCAGCGGTCACGACCAAGTGACCGGCAGAGTTCGACGGTGGAATCCACAGCGGCGTGTCGGGGTGTTCGGGAAAGAAGCAGCTGGTAAGTTCCGATTCGCAGAACCTGCCAAAGTTCTGGTTCCGTTTGCGAACGCGGCCGAGTCAGTCGTGATTCGATGATCCGGTCCAGTGTCCTGCGCCGTCTCATCACACCGGATGCAATATCAACGGCCAGCGCACGATCCGAAGAAGACAACGAATGCCGTCGATCGAAGTCGAGAAAAAGATCCTGAAGAAATCGTGTGCCCGCTTCCGCTTCCTGAAGCACAGCCCACGCAAGGACTCGGCCGTTTTCAAGCGGCTCTCTCAGCACGATATCAGATGTCGCCTGTCTATCTGGGCGACTTGAGCGGTCCGGCCGGCGACCTGTTTGCCACGCTCTGATCCGTTCGTCAGAACTGTGTCGTCCGGAACCTCGGCGACGTTCAGGACCGTTCATGCCATCGCTCCCGAACAAAGACGCCGCAGATCTTCGAAGTAATCTGGATACGTCTTCGACGTGCATTTGGGGTCGAGAATTCGAATGCCGGCGACGCGGAGTCCCAATAAAGAAAAGCTCATGGCCATGCGATGGTCATCGTATGTGCGTATCTCACAAGGCTGAGGCGTTCCTGGATGAATCGTCAGTCCGTCTTCGTGTTCTTCTGCTGCGATTCCTGCCCGACGAAGTTCAGTCACCACAGCGGCGATGCGGTCTGTTTCCTTATGACGCATGTGACCGACACTGCGAATGCGAGTCGGACTGCTCGCAAAGACGGCCACCGTCGACAGCGTCTGAGCGGTATCGCTGATGGCATTCATGTCGATGTCGACACCGCGGAGCGGCCGGCCTGACACTGTGATGAAATCAGCTCCCCAGGTCACCTCGCAGCCCATTTGTTCCAAGGCCGATGCAAACTGAACGTCGCCCTGGAGTGCATTCCTGCTGAGTCCGGCGACAGTGACTGTACCGCCGGTAACGGCAGCAACACCAAAGAAGTAACTGGCCGCTGAGGCATCCGGCTCGATGTCATAGGTTCCTGCCCGATACGGCTGAGGCTGGATAAAGAAGTGAGACAAATCATCCGGCCATGAAACATCAGCGCCGAAAGCTCGCATCATCTCAAGGGTCATCGTGACGTACGGCTTCGAGACAAGGTCACCGGTGACTGCCACTCGAACAGAGTTCGGGCATGCCGGTGCGGCCATCAGAAGGCTGCTGAGAAACTGACTGCTGATCGATCCTTCAATCGTCGTCTGCCCGCCGTTCATTCTGCCGCGTGAACCATGCACTCGAACGGGAGGGCAATCACTTCCTGGGTTTTCGAAATCAATGCAGGCACCGAGTGGCTGCAATGCGCGGACAAGATCTCCGATTGGTCGCTGCCGCATTCGTTCGACGCCATCAAGCCGATAATCACCGGAACCCAGTGCACACAGCGATGTCAGGAAACGAATACTGGTGCCACTGTTCTCAAGCCACAGGTCGGCTTCCCGGGCGGGGATCTGACCAGAGAGTCCTCGCACTGTACAGCGACACTCTTTCACGTCCTGGGAGACTTCAAAGCCGAGGCGACGAAGGCTCTCCACCATCACCCGCGTATCCTGGCTGTCGAGCATTCCGGTTAATGTGACCGGCCCGTTCGCCATCGCCGCAAGCACCATCGCGCGATTCGTGATGCTCTTCGAGCCCGGAGGGCGAATGCGACCATTCACCGGTCCGGCGACTGGTTGAATTTCAATGAAGTCGTGTGACATGGGATCGAAACGGGATTCAATGGCAACTGTGGGATATCAATAAACAGACCAGCCCGGCATCTCGAACTTCGAAACGCCGGGCTGGCATTCTACACGGATTTCACGGACTGCTCAGATGTGAGCGAAGCCGTGTTAGACTTCCTTGGAAGCAATCCAGCTCATCATCTTTCGCAGCTGCTTGCCAACCTTTTCGATCTCGTGGGTTCGCTCGCGGCGTCGAGTTGCCAGGAAGGAAGCCTGACCAGCGCGGTTTTCCAGCAGCCAGTCTCGAGCAAACTGTCCCGACTGAATCTCCGACAGAATCTTCTTCATTTCTGCTTTGGTCTGTTCGGTCACGATACGAGGACCACGCGTGTAGTCGCCGTACTCAGCGGTGTTCGACACGCTGTAACGCATGTAGTTCAGACCGCCCTGATAGAACAGGTCAACGATCAGCTTCAGTTCGTGCATACATTCGAAATAGGCCATCTCCGGCTGGTAGCCAGCTTCAACCAGAGTTTCGAAGGCTGCTTTCACGAGTGCGCTGACACCACCGCACAGAACGACCTGTTCACCGAACAGATCGGTTTCGGTTTCTTCTGCGAATGTGGTTTCAATCACACCACCACGAGTACCGCCGATCCCCTTCGCGTACGCGAGTGCCAGCTGTCGTGAAGTCTCGGAGGCACCGTCGGTCAGAGCGATCAGAGTTGGCACACCGCCACCCTTTTCGTACTCACTGCGAACCAGGTGGCCAGGTCCCTTCGGAGCAACCAGGGCACAGTCGACACCCTTTGGTGGCTGAACCTGTCCGAAGTGCACATTGAAACCGTGTGAGCACATCAGAAGGTTGCCCGGCTTCAGATGTGGTCGAATGTCGTTACGGTAGACGTCACCCTGCAGCTCGTCTGGAAGAAGAATGTTGATCAGGTCACCCTTCTCCGCGGCTTCGGCAGCAGAGACCGGCTTGAAGCCGTGACTGATCGCCAGATCATAGTTCGCCCCGCCTGGACGCTGTCCGACGAGCACGTTGCAGCCGCTGTCTCGCAGGTTCTGGGCTTGAGCATGTCCCTGGCTGCCATAACCGATAATGGCGATCGTCTTGCCCTTCAAGTGGCTCAGATCTGCGTCATCATCGTAATAAACCTTTACCGCCATTCTTCTCGATCCTGTTCGTAAACAAAAGGGTGGGCCATTGGACGAATTCCACAGCCTACGATTGTCACCAAACTTGTATTGCTGTGGCTTCGTGAGCCTTCACGAAGGGAGCCTGCATGGATTTCGGCTCAAAGCCGGTCGCTCGCGATTTTCGTTGGACAGATCGCAATCGCAGGTTGTCCGCAGAGCGAATTGGACAGCCTGCACACCGTCAAGACAAGCGTTCCCGGAAATTCCACCTGCCATTGGCGGAAATTGGGACCCTGCAAACGTCATTGCCGACGTCGTCAGTCAGGGCACCAGGCAAGCAGAAGTATCTGGCACCGACCTGAGGTCAGGATTCGGTCGAGGAATCGGAAGCAGCGACCTTCTTGATTTTGTACAGTGGTTCTTCACCCATTTTGCCACTGCACTTCGGACATTTGGCTTTCGCGATGCCCTTGCCATTCGCCCCACCGAGCTTGTTTTTCTTCCGGCCTTCTTCGCTGATCGCAACCCCGCAGGCCTTACATCTGAAACCTGACAGTTCCAGTTCAAAGGCTGGATCCTGCTGGTAGTACACCAGGTTGCGAATCGATTCGACCTTCGTCTGGTTGACGAAGCAGCTGAGAGTGTCTGATTTTTCTGTTTCCGGAATACCGTTGTCAGCACCGGGCAATTCGACTGAAAACAGCTGCTTCAGTTTCGACGAAAAACTACGCCACGCGGTCAGCGGGAAGGAACAAAATGCCTGCTGACCATCTTCCGGAATCAGTGGCAGATAGACTGCGATCCGGCCTTCGCCGAACACCGGGACACCAGCGAACATCGATTCGTGCACGCGTACGACTGGTTGCACCAGCCGCAGGTCACGCATATCGTCGGCTGAAATCACCTTCAGGTCGCAGTTCGGTAAGTTGCTGATTTGTCCAGTCGCAGCAACCTGGTCACGCACCTGCTGGCGGTGAGCCTGTCGATCGCCTTTCTTGTCGGACGAGCCGAAGCTGAGCAGCGACTTCTTTTTCTTGTCACCACCAGTGAATGCCACGATGTGCAGACCCGTTGCGGTGAGCCCCAGATCGGCTTCGGTGTGCTTGCCCACAAGGCTGCCTGGCTTCAGAACGACCGAGGTCGGCGCCAGAACATGGAACCAGACGTCGTTGATCCAGGTCACGTCCAGAGTCGGAGCGGCCTTTTCGTCCTTCTTGTCGGTGGCTTTCTTCTTGATCTCCGGGATCACAATTGGCTGCTTGCACTGGCGGCAGCGAACGGTCTTGCCAGCCATGTCATCGTTCACACGCAACCACGTTCCGCAGGTACACGGAACAAGCATCTGTTTCTTCTGTCGCTCCGCAAGTCGCTCGCCACGACGCTTGCGCGCTTCACGCTGTTCTTCCATCGCGATGGACAGAAGATCGTCATCTGAAGCTGCGGCCTTCTTTCGTGACTCCAGAAACTCACTCTTCGCAGTCTTTGCTGCGTCGCTCTTTTCAGATTCTGCTTTTTCCGTCGCCGTTTCGCCGGTGGGCGCAGTGGACCCTGCCGTTTTGGGAGCTGTACCGCCGGGGGTTGTTTGTTGTGGCTTGTCCGGGCCATCAGCTGGTGGCGGAGCCGGAGCAGCGGGCGCCGTACTCACAGACGGAGCGGAGTCCAGAACCGAGCTCAGATTGAAGTCATCTGACAGAGTAAACTCATCCGCTTCGACGTTGTTTTGCTTTCCACCAGCTGCGTCATTTCGTGCCGGCAGGTAGTCGGTCCGTTGTTCCAGAGGGATCGTGCTGTAAATGATCTTTTGAGGATTGTTGGTCAGGTCTTTATAGCGAGCAGCGATGTCCGCTCGCATGAACCCGTTGCAGCTCCAGCAGCGAACCAGCCCCGCGCGAACCATCTCCCCGCAATGCGGACAGGCTTCATGAATCGCTGCGGACTTCAGTTCATCGGTCGTCGACATCGCAGCGCCGTCGGACGAACGACGCTGGTAGAAAACGTGACCGCATTCCGGACACTGATCGGTGTCGGAGAGAATGACTGTCTTACAACCTGGACATGTGCGAATGACCGTCGACATATCTGTCCGCGTCTTTACCGGCGAACTTCATTTCCAGAAGCGGCCTGGTTCAGGAGTGGTTTCATCGGGCAGAACCCAGTCCGCTGAGACTTCACAAGCCACGGCAAACTGACTCTTAGAATTCAACGCTTTCCGGCTCAATGTCGCACATTGAATTCACAAAGCGAAGAACGATCCAAATCTACGTCACAACGCTGTCTGGTCCCAGGTGTTTCCGGTCGGCAATCGTCCGGCTGGGCAAATTCGTGCTTCAAACGAGTCCGAACCGTGCCAACCGGCCGTCGAATGCTGCATTGAAACCGCAAATCTGTGGGAAAACGGCGTTTGCCCTTTGTTTACAGCATCTTCACGCAGTTTGGAAGAATTGTTCGCCTTGGATCAGGGTGTTTGGGCAACTTTCGACAAAATCTGTGCAGGGGAACGAATGATCAGTTGTTCCGTGCGGCGGCTGATGTTCCCAAAGCCAACAGCGGATCGTGCTTCGAACGATGGACAGACAAACTACTGACCAAGCTGCAAAGTTCCCTCGAGTGGATTGGAGCCTCGTCGGTAGTACTGACATTTCATGCTCTTTGCCTGGCGAATCCGGTTGTCGCCAAGTATGTAGCTAAGATTGTTCGCTCCGAGCGTTTCAAAGCCATCGAGGCCCAGGAGGATATCGCCTTCCTTCAGGATTCTGGCTGCCACACTGTTGGGGCGAACAGAAACGACTCGCAGGCCCCCGTTGTATCGAACCGGGCCTTTTGCACCTGGGTACGTTCTGCCTGTGATCTCGACCTTTTCGGTGTCTGAGAGCGGAGCGAGTTTCACACCCAGGACGTCCCACGTTCGACTCATCACCGGGTCTTCAGTGGATGCGGACTGAGAGATCGGCAGGGTTGGAAGTTCTGAGGTGCGTGTTTCACGGCCAGCGACAACGACGTCCTGCTGTCCAGCGGCAGCTATTCCCGTCTGCTTGCCAACTCCCACGGTGAACTGCATCGTTTGTTCTTTGCCATCACGCACAAGAGTCACATCGACCACTTTGCCGCGAGGCAGGTCCAGCAGAGACCGTTCGAAGTCTGTGCCATCCTGAATCGTGACGCCCCGCACACTTCGGATCACATCCCCGGTTTTGATTCCGCACAAATCAGCAGCACTTCCGGTTGCGACTTGTTCAACCACCAGCTTCTTTTCCGTCGGCGACTTCACATCAGTGCCGGCGAGACCGTGAGCTACACCGTTCAGTCGCTCGACGCTCATGAGCCGGGCGATGGTCTTCCGGGCGTCGTCAATGGGAATGGCAAAACCGATTCGCTGAGCACCAGAGCGGATAGCAACGTTGATTCCGATCACTTCACCATTCAGGTTCAACAGGGGGCCGCCACTGTTTCCTGGATTGATGCTGGCATCGGTCTGAATCAGGTTTTCGTAGGACTGTGTTTCATCCACTTCAACGTCACGATGGAGTGCGCTGATGATGCCCGCAGTCACGGTGTGTTCATATCCGAATGCATTGCCAACCGCATAGACGGTTTCGGCCAGCATCAGGTCGGATGACGTTCCCATGGGCATGACGCTCAATGGTTCCGTCGTGTTGACTCGAATGATCGCGAGGTCGTGTTTGCGGTCGTAGCTGACTGTTCGAGCGTCGAAGGTAGCTCCGCCGTCCAGCGTCACCGTGATGAGATCGACATCCTGAATCACATGGAAGTTGGTGACGATGTACCCGCGCTCGTCAACGACAATACCGGTTCCCATGCCTGTCACTTTTCGTGACTTGGCAGAGAAGAATCGAGAGTCTTTCTCGTCCGCGGCTGTCTTCTCCGTGTGAATATTCACAACGGACCTGCGAGACTGTTGAACGGCTTTCACCAAAGGGGTTTCGCGCGTTCCACCATCCGCGACCGCAAGACTGGGCAGCAGACAGGCAGTTATCGAAGCAACTGCGACTACTACCCTAAGCGCCGATCCAGACATTCAGAACCTGCACAATCTTTTCAGACTTCAACTTTGTCCGTAGTGCAACATCAACCGGTTCACCCGGTTCTGAGTCTCGAATCGACTGCTCGGGAATTGTCGCTTGAACCACCGAAACACCCACCGCACCGTCTTTCCCCGCTTAACAATTTCAAAACAGACAAGATTTTCCGGCTGAGATTTCGGGAATTCTGAGTGATAAGGAATTCCGAAAAGTTCCCCCAAACCTGTATAACGTACGGATCAGCGCGGTCGACATCGGTGTTAAGGAAAGTGCTGCAAGAAACTTCGGCAAAGTTGTTCCGTGCATCGAACCTCAGGACTCAAGTCACCGGTTCCTTTGCTCAATGACCTGTCGGCGATTCAACGCCGGCCACTGTTTTCTGAGAATTCCTGTTCCCATCAGGCTTTTCGGAGGTCAACCATGAATCAGCCGTCTGCCACCGACAGCGCAATCACGCAGGCACGGTCGTTGATGCGTGCGAAGGATTATCAAAGAGCCATTTCCGTGCTGCAGAATCTGCTGGAGAAGGATGTGGCGGATGAAGACGCGATGGAGCTCCTGGGTATGGCTTGCTTCTTCAGCAAGAACCTCGACGGGGCTCGTGACGCCTTCGAACAGCTGACACGGCATAACCCTGGACACTCAAAAGGCTGGGTGAATTTGGGTGCCGTTTTGAACCGTCAGGGTGAATACAAAAAGGCCGTGGATGCTCTTCGGCGCGCGGTACAAAAGGACCGAAGATGTGCCGAGGGCTATTACAACATGGGGATTGCCCAGAAGGGTCTCAATCTCCTGACCATGGCAATCTCTGCGTACAAAGAGGCGATCAAGCTCAAGCCCGATCTGGTCGATGCCCACATCAACCTTGGCAATATCTACGCAGAGATGAAGAATCTTGGGCTCGCTCAGAAGTGCTTCCTCGATGCCCTGAAGCATGACCCTCAGTCAAAGAAGGCACAGTCGTGTCTTGAGAAAATTCAGGCAACTCAGAAAGTTGCAAAGAAAGAAGTCTCTCCGTTTGGTCGCCTTGTCAATGTCGCTGAACTTGATCGTCAATCCAAGACAAGTGGCCCTCGAGTCTTAGATGCTCTGGAGAGGCAGTCTGAAAGAGATCTCGTTCAGGCCGTGACAAAGAAGATTCGCCCGTCTGCGAAAGAGATTCCTCAAGTTCTTCAGGAGTCTCTTCAGGCTCAACTGCACCGACTTGAACGCATCGTGCTGCAGTCGGAGAGCAGACTGTCGTCGTCGGAACAGATTGAGTTTTTCGAACAGACGGTGAGCGATCTGCATCGAATGAAGTCTGTGATCAATGAAGGTCTTTCAGAACTTCGGGAGCATCTGGCGAACAGCCACAAAGGCTAAGCACTGAATGGGTGGCGAACAAAGATCGTCAGGTCAATCCGCTTCCGGCTGCATGTGATTGAGAGTCAAGACAACCTGTGTTCAACCACCTGGACTGGCAACAACGATGGCGTGATCATTCTTCTCGTTTGCGCGCTATCGGATTTCTGCTGCTTGGGCTCATGCTGCTGCTGGTCTTCCCGTTCCCGTTTCATGGGAGGTTGTGGAGAGCCCTCTTCGATCTCGCGCATGGTCCGGTGTTCTTTCTGACGGTCCTGCTTTGCGTCTTTGCGCTCGATCCGGGGAAACTGGGATTCCGAAACAGGTCTGCACTGATCCCACTGACAATTCCGCGATTCGTTGTGCTTGCTGCGGGTCTGTTCTTTGTCGGAGTATTCGGGGAGCTTGGTCAGGCCCTTGTGCGACGGCATCCGTCAATTCAGGACGCCGTGGCCAACGCTGCAGGAGTCTTCGCCGGAGTTCTTATCTGCGGTGCTGCGGCATTACGGCAGCTCTGGCGACGGCTGGTCCTGTATGTTTGTGGTGTGGCCATTCTTGTGGTGCCGGAGATCGGTCCGCTTCGCGAATTGAGAGAGCACTTCCAACAGCAAAGTCAGTTTCCATTGATCGCATCATTTGAACGCCCGGAAGAATTGGGGGCGTGGGAGCCGCACGGGGCTACCGCTGTGCGTTCCGACGACTGGTCAACTGATGGACGCTATTCGCTACGTGTCCGCAGTCTGAATGGCCAGATCTATCCGGGAGCATCAATGGTCTATTTTCCAGGTGATTGGACGAAGTTCCGAACGGTGGAGTTTTCCATTCGCAATCGAGCCGAACAACCAATGCTGCTGGGAGTGAGGATCATTGACCGGTTGCACGAAGAACGCGGTTACATCCCTGATGATCGCTTTCATGTCGACGTTCCACTTGCACCAGGGGAAATCAGGGCCCTGCGATGGACGCTTGAGCAAGTAAAGAACGCACCTCGAACTCGAAAGACAAATCTCGACGACTTGACGCAGATCAATGTCTTCTCTGTCGAACCGCAGGACAATGTGGATTTCGAAATCGATGAGATTCGACTGTATCCATGAGCCCGGCTCAATCTTTCGGAATGGTCTGCGGATACGGAACGAAGTGAACCCGCCCGCGAAAGTCAGATACGATCAGCTCACGATTTCCAGGGCTCACGCTAACTTTCGTGATTGGTGGATCGAACCGTTGCAATCGGTGGATGTGAGTATCCTGCAAATCGACCGTGACGACTTCTCCGTTTGATAAAGCTGCGATCACGATTGTTCCATGAGCGTCCCAGACGGCGTCAACAACTTCGCTTTCCAGCTTTGCAAATCGCAGCATTCGCCCTGTCAACGGTTGCCAGAATCGCAGTGTCCGATCGTCCCCCCAGCTGACGAGCGTGAGTTTTTCATTCTGGAATCGGGACTGGACACTGGCCAGCGCGATCCCCTGAACTTCGCGAGTATGCTGATCCAGGATCCGCGTCTGAATGATCGTCATGTCATCTTCAGTGATGATTGGGACGAACAGTCGAACGGACTGGTCAAGGCTTGAAGAAACCAGCACCGTCCCTGTTTCGGGTTTGTTGTCCGTGGTGGTCCAGACCAAACCCGTCACCGCACGACTGTGGCTTTCCACCTTTGCTTCCATCTTTCCGGACTCAACGCTGAAGATTTGAATGGTTGAGTCATGGCATCCAACAGCAACGTGACGACCGTCCGGTGACCATGCGACGGCGGTGCAGACTTCGTCGAAGTCACGGCGCAGGGCATAACGCTCACACGTCGGCCACTTCAGGATTTCTGTCAGCCCGAACTGTCCGGGCGTTCCGCCGGCGACCACCAGCCGTGTGCCGTCAGGAGAAAACTCCAGATCAGAGATTTGATCAGCCTCAAACGCGTGCTGATTCCATTTTGTGCTGTCCTGGAGTTCCCCAATCTCGATCCCTGAATGAGTTGCGACAACGATTGACTTTCCGTCCGGCGACAGCGCCATCGCTGTGACAGGGCCAGTTGTTGCAGGTGGTGAACCCACGGGGGATGGTGTGGCTGCGATAGCGCTGACGCTGAGCAAAGGAAGATGCTCAGGTGCGACAACCGCCACGACGCAGGAAACAAGGCCCAGAAAAATGTGGCTGGAGGAGACCAGCCTTTTCTGTCGCGATGCAACCACAGCACTCCTCCGATCCCGCTTAATCAGCGCCCCTGAATGGCCTTCCAGCGCAGCCAGTGATCCGCGAGCACAATCGCGACCATTGCTTCAGCCATCGGAATAAACCGAGGCAGCAAGCAGGGGTCGTGCCGACCCTTCGTTCGAATGGTCGTTGGTTCGCCGCTGCGAGTTACGGTGGCTTGTTCTTTCGCGAGGCTGCTGGTTGGCTTGACTGCAGCTCGAAGCACAATCGGCAGTCCGGAGCTGATTCCTCCCAGCATCCCGCCATGTCGATTACTCGCCGTGGTGATCTTTCGATCGCCGGTTGAAGTGAACTCCGATGTGAAGAGATCATTGTTCTCGCTGCCTCTGAGCGTCGCACACCGAAAGCCGATGCCGTATTCCACACCAAGCACGGCGGGCAGACTAAACAGTGCTTTCGCAAGATCTGCTTTGAGTTTGTCGAAGACAGGTTCGCCAAGCCCCGCAGGAATTCCGGTGGCTGCGATTTCCGCAACGCCACCGATCGAATCCGTGTCTCGTCGAACTTCCTCGATCAACGCAACCATCTTCGCGGCTGCTTCGTAGTCCGGACACCTCACGGCATTCGCAGAACCATCCGGCAATGTCTCGACCTGAGCAAGAGTAACGCACTCAGGATTTGGAACATGAGCCTTGATGGAACCCACCTGAGAGACCCAGGCCAGAACACGGCCTCCAAACTCCTCGGCAATCAGTTTCTTCGCGATCGCCCCGGCGGCAACTCTGGCTGTCGTCTCCCGGGCACTGCTGCGTCCACCGCCACGGTAGTCACGAAAACCGTAACGCGCATCAAACGTGTAGTCGGCGTGCCCTGGTCGATACTTGTCCTTAATGTCGGAGTAGTCACCGCTTCGCTGATCGGAGTTGCGAATCAGGATTGCAATGCTTGTTCCCGTCGTTTTGCCATCAAACACCCCGGAGAGGATTTCCGGTTCATCCTCTTCCTGTCGCTGAGTCACCAGTGCGCTTTGTCCCGGTCTGCGCCTTTGAAGATCGGGCCGCAGGTCATCGACACACAATGCAAGTCCCGGTGGGACGCCATCAACAATCACAACATTTCCGGGACCATGGCTTTCGCCGGCCGTCGTGATTCGGAACATCGTACCGAATGTGTTCCCAGGCATGTCGTCTTCAGTTTCTTATGGAAAGGGACTACTCGTTCTTAGTCAGGCGGAAAACAACGGCCGGCAACTACAGTGTGACGAGCTGCTTCATTTCGCGGACTGCCCGTTCGAATCCGACGAGCACTGCGTGAGAAACGATCGAATGGCCAATGTTCAATTCATGCACACCGTGAATCTCGACAACACGCCGAACATTGCGATACGTCAGGCCGTGCCCAAGGTTCAGCAAGAGTCCCTGGGCGGTTGCGAACTGTCCCGCTTCACGAATGCGGTCGAACTCGATATCAGCTTCTTCGCGCGTCTTTGCATCCGCGTATCGACCGGTGTGCAGCTCAACAGCTTCGACACCCAGCTGCTTTGCCTTTTCCACCTGAGCAAGATCCGGGTCGATGAAAAGGCTGACCAGAATTCCTGCACCCTGCAGCTGATCCACACACTGCCGCACTCGCTGGGCATGAGTGATGACGTCCAGTCCGCCTTCCGTGGTCACTTCTTCACGTCGTTCCGGAACCAGAGTTGCCTGGTCAGGAAGAGTGCTGAGTGCAATCCTTGTGATCTCATCTGAGACGGCCATTTCCAGATTCAGTCGGACTCGCACGATGTCTCGCAAAAGCCTGACATCTCGATCCTGGATGTGACGCCGATCTTCTCGCAGGTGGACCGTGATTGCATCGGCACCGCCCATTTCCGCAAGCACCGCGGCGTGGATGGGATCCGGTTCAATCGTTCGTCGAGCCTGTCGGACTGTTGCGACGTGATCGATGTTTACGCCCAGTAACGGCATTTCAGTAACTCCGGTTGATTACGGCGACAAATTCGCTTTGCCGCAGGCTTCAATTCTTCAGTTCAAACTTTCGGCGAGCCCTGTCCCTCTTGAACCTCAATCTCTCACCGAACAAATTGCATAGTTCGCGAACGGAACGACGAGCGGCTGCTCCAGCGGTGTTACAAGTCGCTGCAGCTCCTCCTCATTCGTCAGTGGGAACATGCCAAGCTCTTCAATCAATTCTGTTGGCAACTCACTGCGAAGATAAATGCGGGCTTTCCGCGATGCTTCGATGAGCTGCGAGATCTCTTCGGAATCCTGAGTCGGCTCGCGTCGAAGCGGCTTCAGCAGTTCCTCGGGATCCTGACTGCGTCGCAACAGTGTTGCTGCCGGTCCTTCCGGAACGTCGATGTCCGCAACGACGATAATTCGTCCGCCCTGCTCGACAACTTCCGATGCCGACTGCAGCGCCTGCCCGAACTGTTTCCATGCACACGGACCGCCCGGGATCGATGTGATTACAGAAGGGACTTCTTCCTCAACGGAAACAGTCCAGGTCGTTTCGACGATTTCGCACCCCGTCGGAAACACCTCTTCCGGAAGTCCTGCCAAGACAGTTGCCGGACCTTGAGGACCAGGAATCACCTGCACCGTAAACTGAGTTCCCAATAGCCAGCCAATTTCATCGACAAGCTCACGCAGGGATTGTCCTTCGGCGTTCTTCCCACCCGCGAGCGACGCTTTGACCAGTGTGGACGTCTCTTTGTCAGACAAGGATGGAAACAGGCAGCTCGCTGTTCCCCTAAAGCCCAGCTCTTTGTCGGCGCGAATAAGTCCGATCGTGATGATCAAGTCGGCTTCTGATACCAGTCGGTTGAGATAAATACGCTCACCAGCAGCGGAGCTGGCGACGTAGCTCACCTGTGTTCGATCGCTCGGATCATGCACAACCAGTTTCATCTGCTGCTGAACATGCAGCGGGAGAGATTCCTTCAGCCATTCCCAGCTTTGCCCTTCAGGATCCGGAGGAAGCACGAGCGAAAGAGAAACGCCACCGTCCGGAACCAACTGCAGCTGCTCATGAACGGCGAGCAGGATCTCGCCCAGCATCGGAGTTTCCGGATCCACCACCACGGCCACCTGATCGCCTGGAATCACGCAGCGGGACAATTCCGGAAACCCCAACGGCTGCCCTAACGCTCTTCGGCACAATTCCGGCAGCGGCGCTTCCGGCGCGGAGGACTTCAGAGGTTCCTGCACTTGTCGAACCTGAAGCTCCACGGAAATTCGTCCGCTGCTCAATTGAACCGAACCGTCTGCCATAGATAGATCAAACCTGTCTCAAATCGTGTCTGCTACCGGGCGACAGCAAAAGTGTCCCGCAGAAAACTGAAGGAACCATGTCAAGGCTGGCCACCGTGTCCGAAGTTTATCGAAGCCATGCAGGCATCCAACTGTTTTCATCAGTGCCAGCAGTTTTCTCAGTGTTTGCCGACTCTATTCTGACTTTAGGGGGCGGTTCATCAGCTCTTCGGTCGCTTCTCGCGGAGATTTTCCTTCGAACAGCATCGAGTATACCTGACTGGCAATTGGCATTTCGATCTGTTTTGACTGAGCAAGCATGTGGACGCTGCGAGTCGTCAGGACGCCTTCCGCGACCGCATTCATTGACTGCTCGATGTCCGCGAGCTTCTTCCCGCGTCCCAGACATTCTCCGACATGGCGATTGCGACTGTGCCGACTGTTGCAGGTTGTCACAAGATCACCGAGTCCAGCCAGACCATAAAACGTCCGTGGATCCGCTCCCATCAGCTTTCCAAATCGCACCATCTCGCTCAGGCCACGAGTCAGCAATGCCGCTTTCGCGTTGTCGCCAAACTCCAGTCCGTCACAGATGCCAGCAGCGATGGCAATCACATTCTTCAATGCGCCGCCAAGTTCCACACCGACCAAATCGGAGTTGACGTACACTCTCAGAAACTCCGTCGACAGCAGCGACTGCAATTGTTCTGCCGCGCCGGCAGTGCTGGATGCGGCTACGATACTGGCTGGCTTCCGTTCAACGACTTCCTCGGCATGACACGGTCCACCCAATGCCACGACCGGGTTGCCGGGACAGAGCTCTTTGATAATCTCGCTGGAACGCTTCAGAGTAGAGACTTCAATACCCTTGATCGTGCTCACCATCAGCGCATCAGACGGGATAAGTCCGGCCATGTCTTTCAGTGCATCTCGAAGGCCTTTCATCGGAATGCAGACGAGGACTACGTCGGCTTTCGACAATGCCTCTGTCATGTCACTTGTGATAGTGACATTCATCGGAAGGACTGCGTTCGGAAGCAGCCGCTCGTTGCGCCGAGTTTCTCGTATTCGAGCCGTGAACTCTGCACTGCGTCCCCAAAGCCGGACGTCACGCTGTCCGTTCTGAGCAAGCACCCAGGCGCAGGCTGTTCCCATCGCGCCTGCTCCAAGGACCGTTGTGGTCGTCATTCGTCTTCTCGTTCGTTGGTCAATCCATCACTGCAGCACCTGCTGCCATTTGCATCGGCACGAACTATACAGCACCCTGACCTGATTGTCTTGTAACGACATTGCCGAGCCGCATGCCGAACTCACGACCGTGTGATGATTATTCTGCAACGCCAAAGACCGATGCGGTGCCATCGCCGTTCCCAATGACAATCTGCTTGCCATCGGGGGAATATCGAGCACTGTTGCCAACTCGGCCTCTTCGAACTTCACGGGCAAGTGCACCATCCGCCGTGTTCCAGATTCTCAGCTGCCCGGCATATCCGTAGGACATCAATTGAGAACCGTCCGGTGAGAATGTGACAGAATGCACAAAGTCCGAATGTCCGGTCAGAGTTCGAATCTCAGCCCCTGTCGTGAGATCGATGAGGTGTACTTTTCGATCGGCCCCTGCCGCCGCAATGATCTGCCCGCCAGGATGGATCGCCACAGAGTACATCGTCGCCTCAAACGCGGTGAGCTGCTTGAGCTGTCGACCACCAACAATGTCCCACAGTCGAAGCGTCTTGTCGGCGCCGGAGGAAACAGCCAGACTTTCATCCGGATTGATCGCCACGGAATGCACCGCGCCCAGATGCCCGTTCAGCTGGAACTTCTGCTGGCCGGCAATAACATCCCAGACTCGGACTGTCTGATCCGTGCTGCAGGAGACGACGGTGTTGCCATCATTGCTCACAGCGACGCCGTACACAGGCCCTCCATGATTGAACTGCCTTCTCTGTTCCGGCGAGGCGCATGTCCATTCTTCGATGATCCCGTTATCCAGTCCGGCATACAGAGTTCTTCCGTCGACCGTAAACACGGCCTCACGAACTGGCATACTGCAAGTGATCGCCTGATAAGGGACCAGTTCCACAAGTGGTTGAACATTGGGAAGTGACGGCCCAAAAATCTCGATGGTCTCCTTCGCAACAACTGCCAGCCGTCGTCCATCATTGCTCCAGATGAGCATCGACACAGGTTGACTGACCTTCAGCATCTGAAGAGGCGTCTCACCATTGTTGAAGTTCCACACAAGCACGTCACCAGTTGCCGTTCCCGCAGCAACTCGCTGCCCATCAGGCCGAACCGTCATCGACGTGATCGGCTTGGGCTCAGGCATTCTGAATTCACGATCGATGTTCCCATTGGTCAAATTCTTCAGGACGGATTTTCCATCCGTCAGCGATGTCAGAGCCTGCGTGCCGTTTGCCTGCAGCATCACCGTTGCTCCTGGGGCGGAATCCATCGCGACAACCTTTTGACAACTGCATCGTTGCACGCGGACCGTGTTGTCGCTGCCGCAAGAAAATACTGTTTGGTTGTCAGACGCGAAGCGAACACCGCGAACTGCGGTCATTGGCGTGTGGTCCCGAAAGTTCTCCAGCACCTGGCCAGTAGCCGTTTCAACCACCAGAATTCTGCCATCAGTCAGTCCCGCCAACAGTCGAGTTCCATCGCTGTTGAGGGCAAGGCTTTGCACGTCAGCGTTGACAACGATGTCTGAACCCGGAGTTCCGTCATTTCGATAAGACTTGAGATGGCGGTCCGCTGTCGCAGCGACAAGCCACTGACCATTTTCACTGCGAACAAACTCCACGACGGCGGAAGCAGCCTCGATCGTTTTTGCAATCTTCCCATCAGCGATTGCCCTCTGCAGAACACGCCCGGAACTATCCGCGGTCCAGATCTGCTGTCCGTCGGGGCTTACGACAGAGAATGTGGCCCCCGTCGTCCCGGTGTCCCACAGTTTCGTTAAGGAAAGGTTGACCAGCTGGCCTTCTCCAGTCGCGGCCCAGGTGGTCAATGATCTCTGCTCAGGGCCATTCCATTCCGCCACACTTGTCGTTCCGGGCACCTTCAGGATCTCAAGGACTCGCCCGGTTTCAATGTCGACAATTCGTACTGCGTCACTCCCATCACACACAACCAATCGAGTTCCTTCACGGTCCCAGCGTGCTGCACTGGCGCTCGGCTGAGTCAGCAACTTCTTCCTGATTGACAGGTCATCATTCAGCAACGCGAGGACACCGGATGCATTGACTGTGGCCAACTGTCCTATGTCACTGGCGATGAGCTGACGGATCGGTCCTTCCGCCAACGAAGTCACTCCTTCCAATTCACCTGTGGCACGAAATCGAACAACCGCGCTTCCGGACGCCGTGAGACCAAGCCGAGTCTGGGGCATCATGCCAGTCACGATCTGGCTCACACTTTGGCCATCCGGCACCATGATCTCCCATGCTGGCTTTGGTGGCGCCTCCCCTTCGGCAGGCCTGGCCTTCGGCAAGGGCAACGTCCAGCCGCGAATCAGTCCGTCAGCTCCGGCGGTAATCAGGACTGCCGGGTCGGCACAGAAACTGATTGTCTGGGCCACGCCGCTGTGAGCCTTCACGTACCCTTCCACCGTGCCGTTGGAAGGATTCCACAGCCACACATTGCCATCAGCATCACCGGTGGCACACAACGCATCGTCCCGAATGGCAGCACTGCGAACCGATGTCATGTGAAACGTCGTCTGAGCCATAACGCTGCCTGTGGCGTTCCATGTCCGACACGATCCGTCTTCTCCAGTGGTCAAAGTCCATTGTCTCGATGGCGCAGTGCGAACTTCTCGGACAAGATTCGGGTGCCCTTTGAGTGCGGCGGAGGCTGCGGGGAGTTTCCATAGGCGAGTCGTTCCGTCTGCTGATGAACTGACGAGCGACTGATTGTCACCGAGGGCAGTGAGGTCTGTGATTGATGACGCGTGCCCCGCGAACTGCCCGAGCAGCATTCCATCCGCTGCAGACAGGGCGGTAATTTTGCCGTCTGCATGTCCACAGAAGATTGTGGTGCCGTTCGGCGTTACGGCGATCCGCGAAATCGCCGCGTTGGGGGCCGCGCCTGCGGCGGGAAGTTCCCGGACAACTTCACCCGTCGCCTGATTCAGTATTCGCAGTGCACCCTTTGCTGTGGTGATCAGCAACTGAGCCTGCCCAGGAACTGCAACACAGTGTGTGACTTCAGAATCCGCTGTGTGAACAATCTTGCCCGGCGGAACTGTTAATTGCCACGTTCGCACAGACCCATCCATTGAAACGGATGCGAGCTGCTGGTTCCCATTGACGAACTGGAGGGACCGAATGGAATTCTGATGCGTATGCAGGATGGAAAGAGGTGTCTCCAGATCCGGGCTCCAGAGCATCATCCGACCGGTTGTGTCACCCGTTGCAAACACCGATCCGTCAGACTTCCATGCGGCACAAGTCACTTCCGAGGTGTGACCAGTTCGTGCTCCGATGACGAACGGTTTCGTACTGAGATCAATTGTTCGAACTTGTCCGTCCACTGACGTGGCGATCATCGAACGTCCATCAGATGACAGTGCAATATCATTCAGCCGACTGTTCAGCTCCGCCAGTCGAAGCAAAGGAGCCGACATCGGCAGATCCCAGACTCGCAGAGTATTGTCCTGTGCGCCAGTGACGAGAGTTCGGCCATCGCGGCTGACGGCCAGCGAATAGAGTGGGCCCGTGTGCTGAGTATACGTCTGCAGACGCTTGCCGGTTGCAACATCCCACAATGATGCGGTCTGATCTGATGACGCTGTGGCGACTCGGCTGTTGTCGGCGACAAAGTCCGCCATCATCACAGCGCCGTTGTGTCCTGACAGAACACGAGGCTCCTGAGCGACCAGAGTCGTTTTACTCGCGGCGACAACAACGAACAAGACCAGCGACATAGCGAAGAAGCGATGCATAGTCAGGCTCTTTCAATGAGAGAGAATTCGCCCTGGAATAGTCTCCGTTCAGGTCTGCCGGGCGTGACGACTCCTTGAGTGCGATCATGCCCTTTAAGTCCCTGATAACTTACGGTGCCTCGGCTCCTCGAACATTTCGAAACTGCGGGCTCAGAACGATCATTTCGACGGCAACGCTGAACCGATAGTCGTTCTCGCTGAGTGCCTTCAGCATGTCGTCGATGAGTGGTTCGTCAGACAGCTGAGTTGAACGCCCAAGTGCATAACCCAGAAGGCGTCGGCAAAACGTGCGAAGGAAATCCTCTCGTCGTTTGTTGAGGAGATAATCCCGGAGTCCTTCGAGTCCGTTCACTGGCGTTCCGTCCGGCAGCACAGTCGCAACATCAATTGTGTGACCATGCTTATCCTGATCACGTCGACGTCCGATGGTGTCGAATTTTTCGAGGGCGAACCCGAACGGGTCAATGCGATGATGGCACTTCGCACAGGCGGGATCGGAACTATGAGTTTCGATCAGCTGCCGCTCCGTCACATCGGCCGGAGCTTCTTCTGGCAGCAGCGGAACGCCCTTCGGAGGTTTCGGAAGTTTGTCACCCAGCAGAAACTCGGAGACCCAGTTTCCTCGCAGAATCGGGCTGGTGCGAGACGCACCGGATTGCTTAGAAAGTGTCGACGCAAGAGTAAGAATGCCGCCCCGCGAATGGGCTTTCGCTCCGTCAACACGCCGCCATTCAGCACCGGAAACGCCTGAGATCCCGTAGAAGGAGGCAAGCCGTTCGTTGACGAAGACGTAGTCGGCATCCAGCAAGTTCAGAATCGACTGATCGTTCCTGAACATGTCTTCGAAGAACCGTATTGTCTCTTCATACATGTCCGCCCGAAGTTCTTTGAACTCCGGATAATGCTGCTCGCTCTTTTCATCCATTTGATCAAACTCGCGAACATGCAGCCATTGGCATCCAAACTCAATGGCGAGCCGACGCACTTTGGAATCATTCAGCATCCGCCGCATCTCGCTTCGAAGACGCTCCGGATTTTGAAGTTCTCCTCGGTCTGCCGCTGCGCGAAGTTGCTGATCCGGCAGTGAAGACCACAGGAAGTAGCTCAGGCGGGTTGCCAACTCCTGATCTGAAACCGGAGCGGCGTGTGTCCCTCGCGCTGGCTCTTCTGTTCGGTAGAGGAATTCCGGAGTCACGAGAACCCGGGCGATCAGCATTCGGATCGCACTCTCGTGGTCCAGTTCCTCGGCTCGCAGCCGCTGATACAGTCCAATAATCTCATTCCGCTCGGATTCTGTCAGGTGTCGTCGCCATGCTCGATCTGCAAATGACAGCACTGCCTGGAGATGTGTGGGCTCAGAGTCCTTCATCTTCTGTCGAAAGAGGTCGGCATTTTTCATGATGCCATCTTTCATCGGCGTGAACGCACTGGGGTCTGCGTCCTGCGTCGCGAACTGCCAAAGCTGCTCATATGCGTCAACCAGGGCCAGCGCTGAACGGCTGACGTAGTGCATGTCATTCCAAAGGCGATCGAGTTCCGCCGACTCTGCTTCATTCAGCATCAACCGTTTCAGATGGTCATCTTCACGGTAGTACAAAGTCAGCGTTACGACCTCATCCACCGGGACGATTTTGGTGTAGCACAACGCTGCCGGAAACAGCTGCCGGAATTGATCGAAGTGTGTCAGAATACGAGTCCTCGCACTGCTTGATTCACTCACGAGAATCGGGGAATCGTACATCAGGGGACGTTCGCCGTCTGACCACGTCGATTTGCCTCCCGAAGGCCGCGCACCGCCGGCTGAAGGAGATGTCGCACTTGCCGGCTTCTCGGTGAGTACCTGCAACTGGATCGATCCTTCAGATCCACTCGGCTGATGCAGACTGCCTGTCGCAACGAACTCGCTTCCTGCTACCAGATCTGCCGGCACCACCACTTCAAGAATTTCCGGTGCCTTACGACATAGGTCCGTAGCCCCAATCGGACTTCCATCCGGATGCGCGCCGAACATCGCTGGATCTACGCCATAGGGTGATGTCGCATCGGCGGCATCAGCAGGGATATTGCCTGCGAGAAGCTTCGCCCGCAGTGTTGAAAGCAATGGACCATTCAAGGCCATCAACTGGCGGTAAAGGACTGCGTCGGCGGCATTAGGAGCAACGGATCCAGGACCTTCCGCCAGCAGCTTCTGTAGGTCCTTCGTTGCACTCGCGCGATCTTCGGGGGTTGCCGCGGATTGCCACTTCGCCAGAACAGACCCCTGCGGAATTACAGTATCCGCGCCGCTGTCCTTATCCGGTTCGCCGTAAAAATGCCATACGCCCTGATTGCCATGACGATCCGCATGAGGATTGCCGGAAAGCAGATCACCGGTCACATCAGTCGCCAGGTCCCATTCCGTTTGATCGGCAGTGACCGACAAAGAAATCGCTGTCAGGTCGCACGAATGGTTCCCATCACGTGGCCCGATAATCAACGACAGCAAATCGCCTTTGCGAACTCGAACCTGCTCCAGAGGGCCAATCACATGTTCTTCTGCACCGCCGGCAACTCCCGAAGCAAGTCGCTGACGCGTCCTGCCTTTGCGAAGTTCAAGCAGCCATGTCACGCCATTGCCACATGCCATGTGAGCTCGCTGCACCTTGCCCTGAATCTTCACCAGGCCATCGACGGGGCTCTTCCAGCCAACAACGACTCGGACCAGTGGCGACGGATGAACGGCAACACTGTGTGGTTTCAGATCTCCCGGAACTCGAACAAACTCATCTGAAGAGTTTGCAATGACACTCAACGCATCCGCACCAACCCAGCCCTTGACGAAGTCGTAGCTTTCCGATCGCTCCATCTTTGTTGTCAGGTGGCCTGTTACTTCGGCGTCCCCGTCACCAACTCCCAGATAATTGAACCACGCACTGAGAATCGCTTCATCGACTTTGTACTTCTCAGCCAGCGAGCGAGTCGTCAACTCAACGCCTGGGGTTGATGCCTGAGAGTTTGCATTTGGCTCGGGATTCTTCGGTACCTCGGCCGTTGAAAGCTCTGCGGCAGCTTCCAGACAGGCACCTGCGGAGGCCACGGCCTTTTCGCGGTACTGCTTCAGGGCGCCCACTGCCGCTCGCACATCTTTGAGTGCCAGATCTGGCTGACCAGGCGAAACGAAGCGAGCATTTTCCCACAAAGCAAAGTCACCGTCATTCCCGTCTCCCACATCGGACGTCACAAGGTAGAGATGAATGTCGGAACCATCAGGTGAAGCAACCATCGCTTTCCGAAGTTCCTGACGGGTCGCCAGCGGATCCACGGAAACCTGCCACGCTTTCGGACCATCGCGTTTGCCAATATGCCCGACGGTCGTGAATCGCCACAAGGCTTGTTGCCACTGACCAATCATTCCGGCCAGCCGAGGCACATCATCCGCGGTTGCCGTTTTCCATTCACTCCGGATCGGATCCAAGAGCAATGACGGCTCCTCGTCATTCAGCGCTTTCCAGAGAAGCTCGAGGTACCGGCTGCTGATCCCGTGTCGCGTTGCCGCGTCCTGAAATGACAATGTGCCGTTGTTGAATCCCATCCGTTCGACGATTGTGGCCTGCAGGTACTTCTCTATCGGCAACCGACCTCCGCCGTTGGTTTCAAACTGAATGCCCTGAAGGTTGACCGCCGTTCCGCCGACACTGCCGGAGTATCTCGCATAGAAGTTCCGGATCGCCCCGAGCTTCTCATCGGTCCAGTCTCGCGCTGTCGTATGCTGTGAGAATTCGATGCCGTGTGGCAGAATCATCGCATGAGCGGCGACACCGCGGGCAGCATCAAGGTACTTTTGAACCAGAGCCGGTGACATCACCAGGGCGTTACCAACATTCGTGAAGCCTTCGCCGGCAGCACTGTCGACAGGGAACTCAGCGGCAACGTTCAGCGGAACTCCAGTCAGGTCCTCAATCGTCCAGGTGAACTCGGCATTGTTCAGTCGTCTCAGAACAACGGGGCCTGGGTCACCTGCGTTTGCTTTGGCATCCGCATCAAGTACCGAACGAATCCAGTTCCGCAACGCCTTGTGTTCTGCGGCCGATGGCTGATGTTCCGCTTCTTTTGGCGGCATCTCCCCATCGTCCATCATCTCAATCGCGCGTTGCCAGGGAATAACGTCAGTTCGAATATCGGCGACCGATTGGAATCGCTGAAGATCGAGGTCTCCCTGCTTCTCAACCGTCGAATGGCAGCCCAGGCAGTACTTTTGCAGCTGAGCGCGGTAGGTACCTTCATAGTCACTCTGAAGTTTTGAAAAGTCATCCTGAGCGGACGCTCCGGAACGGCAAACGATGAATGCTGCAGCAAGTAGCAGAGCACAGAGTCGACTGTGCGAAACACATGAGTTGTTCATTGAGCTGCTCCGGTGGGAAAGCTGGCGGCTCGGCGGGGAAGATCGGTGATTCACCACTGCTCGTCTACCGGAAGTAGAACAAACAGGATGCACGAGTCGGAGCAGCGAACACGAGAGAATACTTGAATTCATGAACGCTACGTCATGCTCGAACGGTCTGAGGGTAACCGCATGGAACTGCTGTGACAACCAATGATCCGTGCGTCGGCCAGGACTCTCAAATCAACGGAATGCGCACTTCGTTGACGGCAGGCTGCGTCCCGTTAGAGTCTTTCTCTGTTACCCTCGTTGAGCGTACAGTTTTCCTTTGCTCAACAGATATCCCACCAGCAAATCAAAAGCAGCGGAGCCCGGATCATGGCATTTGCTCGCACATTTAAGTCCATCCTTTGTTTCTGTGCATTTGCTTCCCTTGCAGGGCGTGCAGTTGCGTGTGCGGACGAAAAAGCAAAAGGCTCTGATGACCACCGGCTCGAAGGAAACGGCAACTTTGTTATTGGGCCTGACTACAGTCTCGACCCGGACCTGACTGATCGAGGCAACGCAAAAGGGCGCAGTTTTGAATTCAAAATGGCACTGGCCGAAAGCCGTATTTTTCCCGGAACTGATTCGACTCTCGACCCGAAAAAGGAAGTTCGCAAAGAACGAAAGATCTTTGTTTACATTCCAGCTGCATACAAAGACGGTACCAGTGCCCCGGTCCTTGTCACTCTCGATGGGCCCAGCCAGCTGAACCTGGTCCGTAATGCTCTGGACAATCTGACTGCGTCAAAAGATACCGGTCGACGACTGCCTCCGTTTGTTGTCGTATCCGTGGAGAACGGTGGCAATGACGGAAAGGGCAGCGAACGAGGACTGGAATACGACACAATGTCCGATCGCTTTGCTCGATTCATCAACGACGAAGTTCTCGCCGCAGTGCTTAAGAACGAGGAGATTCGGAAGGCTTATCCTGGGCTGAAATTCACCTCTGATCCGGATGGAAAGGCCATTATGGGTTGCAGTTCCGGCGGCGCAGCGGCATTGACGGCAGGCTGGTTTCGGCCAGATCTTTTCCGTCGGCTGATCACGTATTCAGGAACGTTCGTCGATCAGCAGGATGATGATGCACCCGAAGAGAAAGAGTACCCACTTGGAGCCTGGGAGTATCATTCAGGAAAGAAGCTGATCGAATCGTCAGAGCGGAAGCCACTGCGAATCTTCACACACGTTGCCGAGAATGATCTGCGGGCAAACGACCCCGAAGAAACCTATCACAACTGGGTCATGGCGAATGAACGAACAGCTGCTGCATTGAAGGCAAAAGGCTACGAGTATCGTTATGTGTTCAGCAAAGCCACGAAGCACTGTGATCGCAGCGTTTTCGAACACACGCTGGCCGATACTCTGGTTTGGGCGTGGCAGGGCTACGGCAAGTAGAAGGCAATTCGGGCCTCACCAAAAAAGATAGCGGAAGGGCGCAAGCCCTCCGGCCTACGCCCTGCTGTGAACATTCAACCGTGCCGGACAACTTCACTTGCGCTGGCACGACTGTCGGCCGAGGGTTTTCCGCACAGGCATCGTCGAGCGTGTGCGAGTACTCGACGATCATATTCCGCGGTCTGAACCGACCGGGACATGTTGTGTTTGGCTTTATCCGCGATC
>JAEUII010000394.1 GCA_016795145.1 Planctomycetaceae bacterium | reverse complement strand
AGGCTTCCGGCTGGTAGTAGTCGTAATAACTGACAAAGTACGTGACCGCATTGTTCGGAAAGAACTCGCGAAACTCCGAGTACAACTGTGCCGCAAGGGTCTTGTTGTGCGAAAGAACCAGTGTCGGCTTTTGAATGTGCTGAATCACGTTCGCCATCGTGAACGTCTTGCCCGAACCGGTGACGCCCAGAAGAACCTGAGTCCGCTTTCCGTCATCGATTCCTTCAACGAGAGACTTGATGGCCTTCGGCTGGTCACCCGCCGGCGCGAATTCGCTGACCAGTTCAAACTTCTGATCTCGAGCAAACATCATGACAGATTCCAGTGAGCAATAGTCGCTCGGGCGAACCGCGAAGTACCATTGAAGCAAGCGCAGGGGCTAAGAACGAAGCAGCCTCGTCACAGATCCAGCAGTGAGTACTTCTGGCCGGGATGAAGTACCATTGGCTTTGCCGAAGTCTTTGAGCGAATCATGTCGGCCCACTTTCCTGCATCCTGAGCAATGACCGGGAAGGTATTGAAGTGTCCGGGAATCACAATCTCTGGTCGAAGGAACTGCGTGGCTCGAACCGAATCTTCGGGCCCCATCGTGTAATTGTCGCCGATCGGGAGGATGGCAACTTTCAGCCCTTCATCGCCGATCAACGTCATGTCATAGAACAAACCTGTGTCACACGCATGATAGATGTTGCCAACCGCGGTCTTGAAAAGCAGCCCGACAGGATTGCCACCGTACGACCCATCCGGCAGCTGTGAGCCATGATGAGCGATCGTTAGCTTCAGTGTCCCAAAGTCAAAACGATGACTGCCGCCGATATGCATATCATGCGTGCGAGGTGCGCCATGTTTTTTCAACCAGTTGGCGATTTCGAAATTGGAGATCACGACAGCGTTTGTTCGCTTCGCGATCTCAATCGTATCGCCCACATGATCACCGTGGCCATGAGACACGATAATGTAGTCGGCTTCCACAGTGTCGGCCGAAATCGTCGCCAGAGGGTTTCCGGTCAGGAACGGATCCACGAGGATCTTGCGTCCGGAGATTTCGTACAGGAAGACATTGTGCCCATAGAACGTAATCGAAGTACTCATCGCAAACCTCTCGCAACAAACAACGGCTTCCCCAAACGGAGCCCTTCGGCTCCCAGTGCTCGGATTGTAGTGTCGTGTGTGATGCTGAAAAACAATCCCGCCTTATGAGAACGCCGCTCGCACATCCCAACCCGCTGCGTGTGCGAGCGGCCCTCGTGGGGGCGGATTCTGGTTTTGTCGGTATTCGTTTTGGTCACTTGATTGCGATTCAGGCCTGACAGGCCGTCACACCCCCCTGCCGGTGTGCGTAAGCCACCGGACACGAAGCGCAAGTCAGTCTACAAGGCCCGAAGGGTTGACACATTGACGCAATCAGGTCAACCGGTTGTGTCGGCCTTTCAGGCCTTTACAGTTCCGAGTTCTGCATACCGGGGCCTTCGACCCCGGCAGGGGATCTGTCGGCCCTGCCGGGCCTGAATCGCAGATACGCTATTCTTCTCAGCTTCAATTGTCCTCCAATGACCAAAAGGACATTCCGTTGGCGCCCAACGATTTGACAATCCGCCCTCCTCGTCGGGCATCGTTTTGGGCATGCAGATCCCTCACTGACGTTTCGGGTTACGAAGTGGCACCCGGGGCATCAGGCCCGCTGTCGCAGCCAGCGACATCGGGGCTGGCAATCACCCATGAGCCTGGGACAAAAGCCACCTGTACAAGTGCTTGCACAATCGGAATAACAGGCATAGTCAGTTTTCAGAGGTAGGGCCGCCGGGCTTTTTGCTGCGGTGGGCCCTGCGAATTTGCCGGTCTGGGATTTCTGACCAACAGTTTCTACTGACTTTGATCACTTCTATGCCATTTGTAGTGAGATGGGGCCATGCCAGAAACTTCAATCCTTGAAAACCCCGCAGGCAATTTTGTTGACCGCCGTCAGCGCAGCGAGAACCCAGGAAATCCTGGAGTTGAGCGACGACAGTTCCGTGACGGCGACCGCTCGGCCCGTCCGGAAGTTGCGGAACTGGCGAATGCCATCGATGACTACAAAATCAATCATCGTCGACGTTTCATCACGTTCGAAGAGCTGTTCGACGTGATTGCTTCTCTCGGCTACCACCGATAGCGTGTGGCTGATTCCTGTAGAATCGCCGTAATCCCTCTAAACGTTCAGCTTGCCCAATCCTCCAGAGCAGTTCACTGAGTTGTCTAAAGTCTGGCTGCACTTTCGAGCCGCCACCGACTTTCACTCCAGCCTCTGGTGACGGGATGCCGATCTTCCGATTACGATCGATTCTGCCGACGCGCCGTCCATCGTGCGCTGTGGGACAGAGTGGGTCTGTTTCTGCTTCAGCAAAGATTGCCGAAGCAGAAGCCACGTCACCATCACGTCCCTTCTGACCTGACCAGGGATGGTCATGAACCGACCATCGGAAAACGCGACACCCCGGTCACTTCCGGCTCGATTACTCGGCTGGACAGTGGCAACGGTCTCCGCACGGCCTCGATTGATGCTGTGGCTGGTGTTGCTCATCGCTTGTGCGGGCGTGGGAATCACAGTCACGCAGCTGCAGGTTCGTACGAGCCGATCTGATCTGACAGATCAGGCCTCGCGATTCGCGAAGAACTGGCAGCAGTACGCAGACACATTCGGTGCAAACTCCGATTTGCTGGTCGTTGTTGAGACACCGGCTCCCAACGCAAAGCTGATTCGTGCGGTCATTGATGATCTGGGTGCACGGCTGAATCGTGAACCCGAGCACTTTGAAAATGTTCTTGCCCGAGTCAACCTGACCGCGATGCGACGAAAGGCTCTGCAGTTCCTGACTCCACAGGAAGTTGAGCGAACGGCTTCTCGCCTCCAGACATACGACCGCGTCGTCAAACAGCAGAACTGGGATCTGGTTCGCACTGAAACACTCGCAAATACTCTTCGCAAGCAGATCGAAAAGGGGCAGGAAGAGGGCGTCGTTTCGGAATCAACCTGGAAGTCGCTGGAACGATTCTCTTCCAGCCTTTCATCGTATTTCCGAAACGCTCTCGAGACAGGTAAGGTCGAACGAACTGCGTTCAAATCGCCGCTGCCAGATCTGATGACTGTGGCCGGCGACCAGAAACTCACTGACGGCGAAACTGGCTACATTCTGAATGAAGAAGGTTCCGTTGGCGTTGTTCAGGTATGCCTGACTCAGAAGCCGGCTAAGGGAGTGACGGGCCCCGATGCTGTCACTCGCCTGAAGGAACTGCTGGCGGAAGTCCAGAAGCTGAATAAGCCCGACAACAGTGACCTCAAGCTGTCACTCACCGGAATCCCAGCGCTTGAACACGATGAGATGCGAAGTACTTCCATCGACATGAAGAACGCGGGCATCGTCGCCTTCTTCGTTGTTGGTGGTCTGCTGCTGCTGGTGTTCCGCGGTGTACGACATCCAATGCTGGCACTGTTGACTCTGATCGTTTCTGTCTGCTGGACCTTCGGTGCCGCCACGCTGGTCGTTGGTCACCTGAATATTGTCAGCGTCTGCTTTGCCATCTTCCTCGTTGGTCTCAGCATCGATTTCTCTGTCTCGTTCACGAATCGTTATCTGGCACTTCGCCAGGAACTGTATGAACTACCGGACGCTCTTCGAGAAGCTGCAGAGACGACAGGGACAGGAATTCTGACCTCCGCGATCACAACTGCACTGGCGTTCTCAACAGCGTTACTGACAGGTTTCCCCGGACTCGCCGAACTTGGCGTGATCTCCGCGATCGGAGTGCTGCTGTGTGCTGCGGCAACATTCCTGTTCCTTCCTGCACTGATTGCTCTGTCGGACGCTTCTGTGGAAGTGGAGAAACTCCCGCAGCCGTTTTCACCCGCACTGCTCCGTCGAGTTCTGGTAGCCTGGCCGTCCGTGTCCATCGGACTGACATGCGTGCTTCTGGCGTTCTTTGCCTGGAAGGCATTCAGCTACTCGGATGGTTCGATCGAGTGCAAAGTCGCCTATAATCCAAACCTGCTTCGACTTCAGGACCCGAATGCCGAATCCGTTCTGGCAGAGCGTCGTCTGGAACAGTCAGGAACCGACACGGTACTTCACGCCGTTGCCATTGCCTCTTCCTGGGAAGAAGCCATTGCCCTTCGCGAGAAGTTCCTCAGCCTTCCGACAGTGGCTCGCGTCAGCGATGCGGCCAGCAAGCTGCCGGATCAGGCAAATCCGCAGACTGCCGCACGGCTTCAGGCCTTGCAGCAGCAGGCTGCGAGTGTCAGTCCGACGCTGCCCCAGTTGACATCCGAGAGCAACAAGGCAGTTGGCTCCGAGGTTGACCGTCTGTTCATGCTGGTTCGAAATTCAAAGCACCCAGTCGCTCAGCAGTCGGCTCGGCAACTGGATCAGTTCCTTGACGACCTTTCCAGCACTCCCGGCGGTAAGGCAACGGCGATCCTTTCGGCGTACAACAACATGGTCGCTCGATGGCTATTGCTGGAGTACAACGACATCGCAAAGGCGGACCGCTTTGACCCCGTCAGTCTGAAAGATCTGCCTCGCGAATTGAAGACTCGCTACCTTCGAGTCGACGCGAACAATCAGCAGCAGTGGGCACTGCGAATCTATCCGAAGAACGATGTGTGGGATGGTGCGGCTCTGCAGTCGTTCATCTCTGACCTTCGAACCGTTGATCCTCACGTGACTGGTCCACCGGTTCAGATTCTCGAATCAGCCGGTCGCATGAACACGACGTATGCCAACGTGGGGTTGTATGCTCTTGCGGTGATCTCGCTGGTGCTGCTGTTCAATTATCTGCGGCCTGGTCAGAAACTGATGACCATTGTTCCGCCCGTGGGCGTTGCCGCCTTCATCGGTTACACGTTGTTCCAGAGAAACGGCACTGTGGATCCTTCACTGCTGGTCATGATCTGTTTGGGCCTTGTGACGTTTATCGCCGCTGTGCTGGATTACAAGAACCTTCGCGACACCATTCTGACTCTGGTCCCGGCAATGGCGGGTGGCCTGATGACACTGGGCGTCCTTGCTCTGCTGAAGCTTGAACTGAATCCGATGAACCTGATTGCCCTGCCTCTCGTGTTTGCAATCGGAATCGATAACGGAATCTATCTCGTGTCCGACTGTCGCAAACAGATCTCTTCCGGCAAAGACGGCTATGAGCCTTCCGCAGATACGCTCAGCAGTGTCCTTGTGACATCGCTGACCAGCATCGCCGGATTCGGAAGCCTGATGATTGCGTCACACAATGGCATGTTCAGCATCGGACTGCTTCTGGCCATCGGAGTCGCGAGCAGCCTGCTGGTCTCACTGGCACTGATGCCACCGGTCCTCGCCCTCGTCGCCCGGTATTCGCCCGCAGAAATGGAACCAGTTCGCATCCTGCGTCGCGATGATGCGGAAGGTGCTGACGGTGCTGCGAAGGAAGCGCCGAAGGCACAACCGCAGCAAAAGAAAAAAGCGGCTTAGGCCTCTTGAACTTGCGGTTCAGGTAGGTCCTGTCTGCCGGAAAGGACTTTCGCCGTCAGGCGAACTTCGTGCGGGCGCGGAGCGTCAGAGCGCAAGGATTATTGCAAATTGACAATTGAAAAATGCAAAGTGGCATTGCTCACCACCCAGCTCATTTTGCATTTTTCAATCTCCAATAATCATTAATCATTCTATCCACCGCCGCGAAGTGTGGCCCGAGAGCTGGCACGCGGGGCGATTGGTTCGGCGGAGCGAACCACGACCGACGTTGGGTTCGGCGGAGCGAACTCCGACAAAGATCCCAGGTGGACTTTCGCATCGCCGCACCTAGAATCCCTTCCCTGGCGCCTTCTCAACTCTTCACTCCAGAGTCGCAAACTGTGGCTGACTACGTCGAACCTCTTGGCATGCGAGTCCTGATCCGCAAGGATGAGGCTCGTCAAAAGACACGCGGTGGAATTGTTCTTCCGGACAATTCTGAAATCCCTACGATCACCGGCCGTGTCGTGGAAGTTAGTGTCCAGGTTGCCCGGAACGAAGATTTCCCAATCAAGAAGTACGACAAAGTTCTGTTCCATCCGAAGAACGCCATCCCGGTCGACTTCGAAGGAAACAACCTGCTGTTCGTCGTGCCAATTGAAGACATCGTGGCCATCTTCCGCAAGGACTCCACAAAGAAGTCCCGTGTCAGCAAAGCAGACCTGGAAGACGAATAGCAACCGGCAGAAGATTTCGCGGTAGTAGATCTTGCTAAAGATCCCCGAATCCCAGCGGCGCCCTCAAGCTCCACGACTCGAAACGCAGCACACAACTCAGCCCTCCCGCTGATCCACATTTGCAACTGCCGACTCACTACCCTGCCGTCCGCGCCAAGTGGGAAGCCAAGGCACCTGTCGATCGATGACGGTGTCCTGACAGAGTCGTGAGAACTCGCGGAAGCGGTCGGCCATGGGGCTCACTGTATCGATTCGAAGGTCGTAGATGTCAGCAGCAAGCTGCCGAGCCAGTTGCTCCGCCTGCTCAAGCTGTGGATCGGACCACTCCGCAATTTCGACACCGGCCTTCGTTAGATCTCCCGGCAGATTGATGTATCCCAGCTCGACCTTCTTTTCGATCTTCAGCGAGCGAACCAGAAGGCGATAAAGCGGCAGTTGAAGGTCGACCCACTCGTCTTTCTTTCGGTGAGTCGCATCGGGGCCTTCCGCTGTTTCGCTGGTCTTGTAGTCCAAAACTCGCCACTTTCCCGAACGTTGATGGCGATCAATTCGGTCGACTCGGCCTCGAAGACGCACTGGCCGACCGTGAATGTCTCGGAAGTCGTCGCACGTGAGATCCTGTTCGGTGTAGAAGATTCGCCAGCCTTCACGGAAGTTCTCGACCTGCCATTTGGCGAATGCTCCAAGTCGACTTTCGGCCATCTTTAACTGAACGCTGATCGTCGCTGAACGAGATCGTCCAAAGCGAGCCAGTGCCAGTCGATGCAGCTCCTGCATGATCCACGTCTCGATCGCTTCGACATTGCGTGAATCACGCACGGGTGACTCGCCAAACTTTCGAAGCACATCGTGAATCAGATTTCCGAACGCCGAAGCAGAAAGTTCCCGCACATCATCGTCGACAGACGACAACCGGAGTTCACGTCGAAGGAAGTACCGATAGGGGCACTGCAGATAGTCACGAAATGCCGTGACGACGATTTCTTCAGGCGGAGGAGGCACTGGATTTGGCGATGGAATCACAAAGCCACTCACCGAGCCACGCTCGTTCGCCTCGACGGTTTCTGGTTCAAGATGTTCAACGTGAGCGGCCGCCTCGTCGCCTTCTTCGGAATAGAACCAGCGAACACGGTCAGGAAGACTCGACGTCTCCGCGGCAAACCAGAGGCGGCTTGGCGTCAGAGGATTCCCCTGCACGTCAAAACGGCCCTTGATAAAGACGACTCGACGGCGACTGTTCAGAATCGCGGTCAATGCACACGCATCGCGCGCATAGCGACGGCGATTGTCCGTCAGGTTCAAGCGAGACCGCAGGCTGTTCGGCATAAACGCATCCGACGTGATCGATTCCGGTACGTTCCCTTCATTGAAACCGGTCAGCACCAGCACTGACGCGTCGTCGAGCGGCAGGTCAAGCCATCCCAGCAGTTCGACTCCGTTCGGATCCCATTCCGGCGGAAGAATCTCATCCGACAACTGGCGAAGAAGAAGTTGCAATGCCTGCGAGGCCGAACATTCGGGCATGACGCTCGAAGGAATCGTCCGTAGCTGTTCGCACAGGTCCTGCATTCCTGTGACGCACGCCACGATGCCGCGATCTGCCAGAGAATCGGTCTTCAGTTCACGATCGTGATAGATCGTGGCCAGGACGCGTACTGCACCTTCCGCCCACTGAACCAGAGGCCGCTTTCGCTCAAGCTGGCTCGTAAGCGATGCTTCCATGTCACTTGCCAGATCATCCAATGTGCGCTGCCGAGCCCCCAGCATTCCGTCCTTGTGAATGCGTCCCACGGCGGAGACCGCCAGTTCCGCGGATTCCGCATCAGGGACCAGGCACCGAAGCAACGTTTCCACAGACCGACAGACTTCCGCTACGATCAGTCGCCGCGGTGCTTTGCCCAACATCGCTCCAGGAGTCATCTGCAGATGCTCCTCCATGTAACGATCCAGCTCCTCAAGCCACGTCTCACGCTGTGCAAACGCGTCATCATCGGTGAGCGTGCTGGCGAGCGTTTCGGTGATCCACTGAAACACGTCGGGGTGTCGCACGAGGTCCGCCAAAGTCGCGAAGTCCGGCGGAAGTTCATCCCGTGCCGACGCAATATGAGTCGCCAGGGCGGACAACAAGCGCCACGGACGAGTCTCCCGCAACAAGCGTCCCACCGGCCAGTGTCCCTGAATCCCAGCGTCAGCCATCGCCTGCATCAGAGTCGGCACCATTTTGTCGTCGGCAACACCAACCGTGATATCGTCGGCACGAAACTGGCCTCGATAGCTCGCGAGTTCATTCATGGCGACACGAGCTTGTTCCAGCGGAGTTCCTGTGATACGCGTCGCCTCGAACGAGATATTGATCAGGCGGTTCTCCCAGTGCTCCGGAATCACACACCCGAATTCATCGAATGCTTCCGCTTCTGTCTGCGGCGCATGAATGAGCGCGGTGACGCGGTCGGGAATCTGAGCCAGCATCTGCCGAATGGTGCGGTTCATATCCGTCGTGCCAACCAGAACGATGTCGCAGTCCGTGCGAATTTCATTCTGCTGAACCGCGATCAACCGCGCTGCCTGAGTATCCCACAATTTCAACTCATCCATCTGAACCAGGTACTCAGCCTGAATTCGACGCAGCGCCTTCCAGCGTTCCGATTCTTCGAGGTCTCCTGATTGCGCCAACTGCTGGTGGACTTCATCGAACTCCAGACCATCGGCGGCCAGTTCATTGTGCTGACGTCGCAGGGACTCACACAGCGCGAGCCAGGAGTTTACCGAGTCTGCATCCGGACGATGAGGCAGCGCGGCGGCGATCTCTTTGGCGTTCACGGTATAAAGAGCTTTGCGCCAGACCAGCAACTGAGTCAACTCGTCGGCAAGCTGCTGCTGTTGCGGATAGAGCATTTCCGGGAACGCGTTGAACGTGACGATGCGCGGTGGCTGAAGCCCGGGCCATCGCGATTCTGCCCGCTGCACGACCAATTCCAAAAACCGACGTCCGGCTCGACGCCCCGGGACAACGACGATCACTTTGGAAAGATCAAGCTCATCGCCCTGAGCGAAACGCGAAATGACATAGTCCGCAGCACTGACGAGTGCAGGATTGTCCCATCCGAGGAATTGTCTATTCACCGCCATGGCTCATTCCGTTCTCAGCGTTGTGCTCTGACTTCGTGTTGCCGCGTGAAAGATCTCCACCGTCGGCACGCGCACTCCTAGCGTCCAAGTTTCTCAAGACTCTTGCGGTACAGAGTTAGAGCCTGCCACAGGTTCCCCTGAGTCCAAAGCAGGGGAGTAATATCATTCGGTTGCCAGACTCCCTTCTCGCAGAACCATGACTCCGGACAACGATATTCGGGGAATCGTCCCCCGCGAGGACTGAGCTGGGTCAGTGATCGAATCAGTGCGGCTCGCTGCATCGCAAGAGAAGACATATCACCGGACTGGTGAAAACGGCGACCGTGAATGCACGAAACGATGGGATCGAAAATGCACCACTGAGCTTCCATGCCAGGCTTCAACAATCGATCTCGAGCATCCAGGCTGTCGCTAAAGTCTGCGGTTCGCTGATCGGCAGAAAGCAGATCACGATAGTCCGCACACCAATACGAATCGCCCAGGTATCTGCGGATCCCAATCGGCCCAGTCAGATGTGCGCCAACGTCAGCGAGAATCTGATCTTCAAGAGCCCGGTCGTTCACAATGTTCAGCGGATAGATGAGGAACAGTAAGGCCGAATCGTAACGCCGGTTCTTTGCGGGATCAGCCTGAACACACTCCGCCGGCAAGATGTTCGTCAGCGCCGTTCGATTCTGTGCGATCAGGTCATCGACCATTTCAGGCCGCACTGGATATTCGCACTTCAGCAGCGCCGAAGCGATCTCCGGGCGCGACATGAGCAATCGCAACTCCGTCAGCCCTGCCGTTGCACAGCCGATGCTTGATGCGGCGACCTTGCGGACTTCTTCCCAGTGCCCGCTGTCCTCATCTCGCCAGACTTCAATCGTCTGCCAGTAATGCACCAGAAGACTGAGCAAGTCCCAGGGCGACGATGACTCCGAAGCCCCCTCAGAGATTGAACAGGGAAGATCGCCTGATGCGATCAGTCGGCATGTCAGCCACAACAAATATCCCAGGGCATCATTCTGAGCGTGCGACCACTTCTCAGGAAGCTCCGCCAGATCACTTCCGTTGAAGCGAATGTGTGGCCGGTTCATCGGCTCGCTGGCGTCAGCATCGCCATTAATGACCGATGTGAATCGATGTCGATGTCGACGATAGAACTCATGCAGGGCCGACACGCAGCGAACGGCAGTCGCTGCATTCTTCTGAACGGCCCAGTGAGCCCATGCAATCTGGATATTGTCACGCAGCCAGACGTTGCGATAACCCGTCAGCTCGAAGTCACCGCCATCCCCTGCCGCCGCGGAGAACAGTCCATTCGGGAGAACCGGAAAATGAAAGGTCCCCTGAGCCGTCAGGAATTCAAAGATGTCACTGACTTCGCGCGACGTTGAGTTTTCAGTGATCCAGGTTCCAGGGGCCGTTGATTTCCAGCGATCGCTCATACGCTCTTTGCAATCCGTTGTCGTTGCCAAAAGATACTCCGTGGGACCGGCAGTATACACAACGACCTCACCATTCGGTAGGCGCGGGCTGCTGCAGGTCCGTTCTGCCGGAAAGGACTTTCGCGGCCAGGCGAACCCCGTTCTGGACCGCTCAATCGGCAACCCCTGTCGCCATGAACTCAATCACGTAGCGATGCTGTTTCCACGCCAGACTTTGAAGAACATGGCGAGTGTTGGGGTCGCTGGTCGCGGCGGGGCCGCGAGGTGCCGCCCGGCACCCCGGCACGCGGCACCTACTTTTTACTGCGATAATCGGAAAACATCTGGCGGAACGACTTGCGAGGTGGCTCCGGTAGTTCTCGCTGGCGACCCCAGGCGTTCAGTGGGTTGTAGATCATGAAACGTGGCAGCCATCGAAGAGCCGTGCGAGCCACTTTGCCGGCGAGGTTCACCATCCATGGATGTGACAGCAGAGTCGAAGCGAACTTCATCGAGAGTTTCTTCGATGTTCCGATCAACTGCTTGCCATCCAGCATTTCTCTCATGGCAAACAACTGATGATGCAAATCGATCTGCACGGGGCAAACGTCCGTGCAGGAACCACAGAGGCTGCAGGCAAATGGCAGCGTGTTGTGTTTCTCTGGTGTTTGAAGGGGCGTCAGGATGGAACCAATTGGTCCGGGCACCGTTGACTGGTAGCTGTGCCCACCGCTGCGTCGGTAGACGGGGCACGTGTTCATGCACGCACCGCAGCGGATGCAGTTCAGGCTCCGACGAAACTCAGACTTCAGAATATTGCTGCGTCCGTTATCAACAAGCACGATATGCAGCTCGCCGCCTTCCTGTGGACCATGGAAGTGAGACGAATACGTGGTGACCGGTTGTCCCGTGGCGGATCGAGCCAGCAGTCTCAGAAAGACCGACAGATCTTCCGCACGTGGAATCAGTTTTTCGATGCCCATACAGGCAATGTGAACCTTTGGCATACCGACGCCCAGGTCCGCATTGCCTTCGTTAGTGCAGATGACGATGCCACCGGTTTCTGCGATGGCAAAATTGACGCCGGTAAGTCCTGCATCAGCCGTGCAGAAACACTCACGCAGGTGATTTCGAGCCGCTTCCGTCAGATACTTTGGGTCCGACGCACCTTTCTCCGTGCCAAGATGTTCATGGAAACACTCACCGACTTCTTCCTTCTTGATGTGAATCGCGGGAAGCACGATGTGACTGGGAGGTTCCTGACGCAGCTGGACGATGCGTTCGCCCAGGTCCGTGTCGATGACCTCAATTCCGTGCTCTTCCAGACATGGATTCAGATGACACTCTTCCGTCAGCATCGACTTGCTTTTGACCAGCCGACGCACCTTATGCTTCTGCAGAATCGACAGCACGATCTCGTTGTGCTCATGAGCATCAGCGGCCCAGTGAACGATCGCTCCGTTCCTGATCGCATTGGCTTCGAACTGTTCGAGGTAATCGGCCAGACAAGACTGAGTGTGCTGCTTGATCGCGGACGCTGTTTCACGAAGCAGTTCCCACTCGGGGACTGACGTCGCCATGCGATCGCGTTTTTCGCGTACAAACCAAAGAGCCTTGTCGTGCCATTGAGCACGCTCGCGGTTACCCGTGAATTCTGCTGCGAGTGTTGGATGTCCCATGATCAAACCTGTATTCAGCGTTTTGAAGCGGTGATGTTTCAAAGAGCGTCGAAGGGGAAACTGTCGCCTGTGGATAAATCCCAACCCGCGGCGTCAGCAAGGGATTTTTGGGGACATATTGGGTTCCGAATCCCTCACTGACGTTTCGGTTGGGATTCCTGATCTCTCTCTGACGTTTCGGGTTGCGATGAATCAGTGAAGCAGTGAATCAACAGGCGACGAATCATCTCTTCAGGCCTTCATCGCTTCAGCCAAAATCTCTGCAAAGTGCATGACTCGAATGCCAACTTTTCGTCGACGAATAATGCCGTCCAGGTGCATCAGGCACGACATGTCGCCGGCCGTTAGCACCTGAGTACCCGCTTTCATGTGATCGTTGACTCGATCTTCACCCATCATGCAGGACACGGCTTCTTCCGCGACGGCGAACGTGCCACCGAATCCGCAGCATTCGTCCTTTCGAGCCAGTTCGGAAAAGCGAATGCCCCGTAGTCCCGACAGCAATGTCTGAATCAGACTTTCACGAGGCCTCATGACTTCCGAAGAAGGCCCCAGCCGCAGCTCACGAAGACCATGGCAGCTTTGGTGGAGACCAACCTGTTGAGCAAACTCACCGGTCGGCGGCTGCACCTTCAGAACATTCACCAGAAACTCACTCAGTTCCAGCGTCCCGGTTCGGACTCGAGGAGCATCCGGGTCCTGCGGAGACACGAGATGGTCATAGTGATTTCGAACCATGGAAACGCAGCTGCCCGAAGGCGACACCACGTAGTCGTACGGAGCAAACGTGCGGATGAAATTCTCCGCCAGAGGTTTCGCTTCGGTCATGCACCCGCTGTTGGCCATCGGCTGTCCGCAACAGGTTTGAGCCTCCGGAAACTCCGGGTGAATCCCGAACGCTTCCAGAATGCGAACCGTTGCCATGCCGACGTTAGGGTAGAACTGATCGATGTAACACGGAATGAACAGAGCGACTTTCATGATCTCACAGATTTTCAAACTGGTAGTTTAGGGATGCCTTGTTGTCTGGTTCGTCATTCCCGCGAAGGATTTTTGTAGCGGCAGGGCGCGAGCCCTCCGGTGAGTCTACGTCATGAATTCACCGAACGGCTCGCGCCGTTCCGCTACAAAGTCCGTCGTAGCGTTGCCTTCGCAGGGATGACGCACAGCGCTCCAGCCATGCCGAAACGACTAGCGAAACGGAGCCAGGATTTGCTGAATACCATTAAATGCTGGATCTAATGGCCCTGAGTTCTTGATAGTTTCCAGAGTTCGAAATGTTTCAGCATATCCGGTCTTCCAAAGCTCCAGTTGTTCGGGGGTCAGAATCTTGCTGACGACCGTGATGTGCGCCGGATCCGCTGGTGCCTGTGGTTGTCCGTCATTCATTTCCATGAAGAAGCCGCCGCCCATCATTCCCGATCCGCTAAACAGGTACTGCATGTGAGGATCCGTGAAGAATGAGCCGAAGTCTTTCTCCATCCACGCTTCCAGATCAGCTCGTTGCTTTTCATTGAGATGCAGTTCTGTGTCGATTGTCTGGACGTACGCCTGGATGCGGGTTTTTTGAGTTCGAACGGTGCGTTCTTTCTCAAATGTTTCCAGAGTCTTAGCCTGTTCGTCAGTCAGAGTTCCCTTCACAGTTTCCTGCCACACGGGCTGATTCCAAGGCGTGCTGTCTTCGTCTTCGTCACCCATGAATGGCATTGCCATTCCAAAGTCAATGGCCATCGCCTGGCCAGCCACAGCGATCGGCGCTTCAACCGGCTCGACTGCCTCCGCTGCTGGATTGCCATCGGCCTCTTTCTCATCTGCCGGTTTCACTGGCACAGCTGGCTCCGCCGGTTCGGCGGGGTCGGCGGGGTCTGCTGGAACAGCCGGAGTCGCGGGGTTTATGATTTCAACGTTGACCCCAGTCGCCACTTCCGCAGCCGCATCCACCGCAATGTCGACAGCCATCGGCTGACCCGCGACAAAATTCACCTCCATGCCGTCGGCCATGAAGTGTGACTGCATCTCTTCAATCTGTTGCTTTTGATCATCCAGCGCTTTGACGATGCTGCCTTTCGCCGCAAGTCGCAACTGACGCACCTGAGGCTCGGTCAATTTGCAAACCTCAGTCATCTCCTGAATTCGAACCGCCATCCTGGCTTCGTAGGTCTTCTTCAAACGGTCCAGCTGGCGCTTCATCGCCTGTTCCATCATCTTCTGCTGAGGGCTTTCTTTCTCCTCAGCAGGATCGTCTGCAAGCCCCTTTTCTTCCTGAGCATGGACGACAGAACCAAAAGTCATTGATGCGGACAACACAAGCATCAGCGTCATTAGCTGACGGATCCTGGCAAGCGGGCTGTTCATGAGTTCGTTCCCTCGGTGTAAAATGGTCAAATTCGCACGCAGACTCTATGTCACTGTTGCCGTGACGTAAAGACGCCCACCCCCTGAAGTCCGTGCGGCGCCTCTTTCCGTCAAAACAGAACCTTGCCGCGCAACCAGCTGAGGCAATCCTGACGTCCCATGGACGTTCCCGCCGGGATGACCCCTGTACAGTTCTGTCACACGCTGCCTGATCGTGGCAGGTGTTTTCGTTCTTCGCGAAATGCTGGGGAAAACCCCGTAATCGCGATCGTTGGAAGATTCGGTCTGTATCGATCATTCCAAATTCTGTTCAGCGGAACCACTTAAGTGTGAGTTCCTCCTCGGGGTCAGGACGCAGTTTCTGCGGAATTGCGCCGATCTCTGAAGCAGAACAATTTCACGCGCCGGGCATGGTCCCAGTGCGCGAATCGAGCGACATGAGGTTCGCCCGGAAAACACTATGGTGAGACTCTGCCACTTCTCTTTGAGAGATCAGGGTCACGGAGGACGATGCTGTGAGGCTCCCAAAGCTGATCAACAGTTGCGCCGCTTTCCTGCTTTCAGTCAGTTGCTGCCTGGCGCAGGAATCTGCGTCGGGCATGGCCACGCTGGATTCAGATGACTCCGGAATTGCCACCGTCGCGTCAGCGCTCGAATCCGAATCATCCTTTGTCACGCCTGTCGTTGCACAGTCGACAGATCCGGATCTCGATGCTCGAATTCGAAAGCTGGAAGCGGAGATTGAAACGCTGAGGAATCGACCGGTCGTTGCTCCCTCAGATCCACTGTGGCAGCTCGACCGCCGACTGGAGTCTCAGGACGACGGCACTGGTGGCTTGTTTGGAAGCGTCGAAGTGCTCTTCCTGCGCCCTCACGTCAGCGGTGCTCCTTCTTCGTTTGGCCTTGGTCCAACCGTCAGCCGCACCATTGACAGCGACTACACTGCAAACGTTCGCTATGTCCTGGGATACATGACAGACTCCGGCCTTGGGATTCGTGGACGATACTGGTCCTTCGATGATCAGTATCAATACGTTCCTCCCTTCGCTCCGGCCGAACTCGGAATTGCTGCTGAGGCCGCAGACCTTGAAGCGGTCCTCAATCAACGTCTGCGACACTTCGATCTCGAAATCTCCGGAGGTCTGCGTTACGGCAAGCTTCAGTATTCAAATCCTTCTGCGACTCTGCTGGGAGTTGGGCAGCTAACGTTTGAAGGCATCGGTCCAACACTGGGCATTGGAGCAAAACGCGATCTTGGTGTTCAGGGGCTGTCACTCTTTGGCAACCTGCGAGGCTCGATGCTGGTGGGTGATGTTCGCAACGGGGCTCTGCTGCCGTTCATGCCAGCCACGACGTTCGAAGAAGAAATCATGATGATTGGGGAGAATCAACTCGGCGTTTCATGGAAACACGATCTGGGTCAACACTACCAACTGGAGCTGCGAACCGCCTGGGAAACCCAGTACTGGTCCTCCAATACGATCTCCGACGACGTGTACGGGATCGGTTCCAACCTGGCACTGACCGGACCATCCATCGCTGTCGAACTGAAGTACTAATCACAACGAACGCAATCCTCCCCCACCGGGTTCACCCCGGTGGAGACAGGCCTCTGCACTACCCGGCAATTACTCTTCGGACTGCGAAGTAGTGCAAAAACCGGAGACCACCGGGATCAACCCGGTGGGGCGGTGGTATCCTTCATGTCTGCGATCCTTGAAATCCTTCCCCATCGCGCACTGACTCACACAGACTACGTGGAACTCACCGTCCACTTTCGCTGCAATCTCAAATGCCAGCACTGCATGATTCTGGATTCCATGCATTGGCTGACTCCCGCTGATGATGTGGACTTTCAGGCTCTGCTGGATGAAAATCTGCGAGAACGAAAGTGGAAGGGCCTGATTCTGACCGGTGCCGAGGTGACTCTTCGCCCCGATCTTCCTCGAATGGCCGAACGAGCCCGCAAGGCCGGCTTCGAACATGTTCGGATCCAGACTCATGGTATGCGTCTGGACAATCCTGACTACTGTCGCACACTGGTGGATGCGGGCATTGATGAGTTCTTTATCAGCGTGACTGCGGACACCGCTCAGCAACATGATCTGATCACCGAAGTTCCCGGCTCATTCGTGCGAACGATGAACGGAATTCAAAACCTCGATGAGATTCCGGGCATCTCGATTCTGACTAACACGGTGGTGACTCGCATGAGTTACGACCGACTGGCTTCCGTCGTGGAACGACTGCGGTACGTTCGCAATCTTTGCCGCATGGAGTTCTGGTGTTACTGGCCGATGGCCGAAGAGGCGAAGCCGGAACTGATCGTGTCCCATCTGGACGTCGCCCCGCATTTGCGACAGGCCGTTCGACTGGCCAAAGTTTACGGCCGCGAAGTGGAAGTCAAGAACTTTCCGCACTGCCTGCTGGGCTCAGAAGCGTCGGCTCTGGTCAACGACCAGCCCGAACTCCGTATCGATCCGCGATTCTGGAATGAGTTCCATCGCAACGGATTCCATCAGTGTCTTTTCCGCGATCAGTGTGCCTCGAAGCAATGCCTGGGTCTCAATACGGCGTACACCAAAGTCTACGGCTGGCACGCGGATCAATTGAAGCCGATGAGTGTGGGGCCAACACAAGCCTGAGCCTGCTTTTTGAACGTGGCACACTTGAACTGCGAAGCAATGTCAGCAGAGAGCCGTCGGTGTGAACTCACGGTCAACTCCAACGGCGAACCGGCCCGGCCGATCTGGTTTTCTGTCTGCAATGGAGAAGCAGCGGACATGCAGGGATTGGGATTATGATTAGGATGATGATTATGATTAAGAGTATCGCAATCAGAGGGTGATGGTCTCCAGCCAGCAAGCTCGCAGAAGGGCCAAACCTCTCTCCACGAACTTTGCAATTTGCAATTTCCAATAATCATTAACCATTCAACCATTCAACCAAAAACCAAAAACCAAAAACCAAAAACCAAAAACCAAGAACCAGCCATGCCCGACGAATCTTTCCCCAATCCGTACTCGGCGCCGGAAAGTAGCGCGGCCGAGCGTGCGAGGATACAGGACGGGAAGTTTCTGCGATGCGTCGGCTGCCAAAAAAAGTCGATGCGAGTTTTCATTGCCTTCCTGCGACACCCGCAACTGGCAATTGTCTGTCCGGACTGCGGAACTCGTCACCGCCTGACGTTCGCACGCTCCTCCCAGTTTCGATACCACGCCGTAGCGCTTCCTGCGATAGGACTGGGAGTCATCGCGATTGTTTTTGCTTTGCGAGATCAGACGTACAGATCGCTCGATTTTTTCGTCGCACGGATCATTCGCAACTTCCAATGGTCTCCGCCACGATCGCTGATCAGTTTCGTTGAAGCCACAGTGCTTATCGTGTTGCTGCTCGCCCCGGTTCTACTCGCCGCGTACTGGGCAGTGCGAGCTCAGCTTCGCATGATCGCTCAGGAAGGAATCCTGCAGGAACGCAAGAAGAAAACGCCCCGCTGAAAGCCAACTTCCCCTTCGCGCCTCTGCGTCTTCGCGAGAACCAAATCACAACCACACATCCCGTTTCGCCAAACTGCAATGGTGCTCCTCGGCAATGAGCACCTACCGGACACAGCCGCTTTCAGACGTGGTTGCGTGCCTTTTTGTCCTGAGGTGCTAAAATCCCGCCAGTCATTTGAATCGATCTCACGAAATTCTGGAAGCGTGTTTATGCCGGATGCTGGCATTCTGGCAACCATCATGTTGCTGATCGGGCTCATTCTGCTGGGCGTGGAATTCTTCATCCCCAGCTTCGGAATGATCTTTGTCTGTGCAGCGCTGTCACTGATCGTTTCTCTGTGGGCCGCGTGCAAAGCGTGGTGGGGAACGAATCCTGGATTCTTCTGGTCATACATTTTCGTATTGGTCGGCGGTATTCCAGTGTCGGTGTTTGGGACAATCGCTCTGATGCAGAAGAGCACCTTCGGGTCCCGCATGACTTTGCCGCCAGCTCCTTCGGCAGACAAGCTTCCTCCAAATCCGCTCGAAGAGCACATCGGACGTCGTGGAACGGCACAGAATCTGATGACGCCTGGTGGAATCATACTGCTGGACAGTGAGCGATTTCACGCGGAGTCTCCTGGGATGGTCGTCGAGCCCGGCACCAAGATCATCGTGATCGGGGCACGAGCCAACCGGCTGCTGGTTCGTCCATTGCTGCCTTCTGATGAACAAACAGCCCGAATCGAACCAGCTTCAGAGCAATTGCCGGAGGTGGCGACGAGCGATGTTCCGTCGAGCGACAAAGATCCGGAGCCTGAGCCGCTTGACTTCGACATTCCGGACGATTACACCGACCGTCAGAAGTAAGGGTGGCACGTAACAACTCGGTATGTTTCAGCACCAACCGGAAACGCCCGCAGAGCTTTTTGCAATCGTTTCAGTTCGACTGATACAGAGCGAAGTGATGTCACATCAGTACTCAGTTCCTGCCCGACAGCATTGGTCGACAGAGACATGAGTCGCAAGAGTCAACGAGGACGGAGACAGACGAAATGAAGATGGTCCACATGCTGGCGCTGGACAATATTCAGTGGGGCTTTCTGATTTTTGTGTTGCTGGGAATGATCGTGTTCCTCGCCATCTTTGCTCAGTTTGCAAGCCTCTGGCTGCAGTGCAAAATGACGCGAGCCGGCATTGGTCTGCTTGATCTCGTCTACATGCGATTTCGACGAGTTAACCCGGCGGTGATCGTTCGCAGCAAGATCATGTCCGTTCAGGCAGGATTGCTGAAGAAGTACCCGATCACAACACGAGCACTCGAAGCACATGCTCTGGCCGGTGGTAATGTGCCGAACGTGATTCGCGCTTTGATTGCCGCAGACAAGGCCGAGATTCCGCTGAACTGGGAAACTGCTCAGGCGATTGACCTGGCAGGTCGAGACATCCTGGAAGCCGTGACAACCAGCGTTTATCCCAAGGTGATTGACTGTCCGGACCCGAAGAGGACTCAGGGAACATTGTCCGCTGTCGCCGCAGACGGCATCGAACTTCGCGTGCGTGCTCGAGTCACCGTGCGGACGAACATCCAGCAGCTCATCGGTGGTGCGACAGAAGAAACCGTGATCGCTCGAGTCGGTCAGGGGATCGTTCAGGCGATCGGTTCGACTCGATCGTACAAAACGGTACTGGAGAACCCCGACTTCATTTCGAAGACGGTGCTGGAACAGGGTCTGGAAGCTCAGACAGCTTACGAAATCGTTTCCATTGACATTGCAGACATCGACGTCGGTGAAAACATCGGTGCTCGACTGTCAGCCGACCGTGCCGAAGCCGACATGCGTGTTGCTCAGGCTTCCGCCGAACAGCGCCGAGCCGCCGCGCGTGCTCGTGAGCAGGAGATGGTGGCACGTATTCAGCAGAACAAAGCGGCAGTGGTTTTGGCCGAAGCCGAAGTTCCAAAAGCTGTCGCTGACGCTTTCGAAAAGCAAACGCTGGGCCTTCTGGACTTCTACGAACTCAAGAACGTTCAGGCTGATACTCGCATGAGAGAATCCATCGCCGGCGAAGGTTCGACTCGCGCTGGACGAACGACGGAAGGGTAAAGGGCGTTCTTGGTTCGTCGTTCCTCGTTCTTGGTTCCTGGTGCTTGGTTAGGGGCTGAACTGAGAACGCGACTGGGTCAGTCAACTGATGCTACTTGCTGAAACACATGGCCTGGAGAAGTCCGGGCCATGTGTATTTTTTTGCTTCCGCGTGAACGACGAGGCCTGCTGCTCTGGCCGCTTCACTGGTCACGGGACTGATCGTCGCGACTTTCGTCGACATCGTGGCCACATCGATTCCAGCATTTGTCAGAAGCACACTGAATTGCCGTGCAATGGAAGGACTGCTAAGGCCGACCCAGTGCAGTGTGCCAGCCTGAATGCGATGAAGAACATCCGCGTTCAGAGTGTCGCAGTCACGGTTCTGATAGACAACGAGTTGTTCCACATGAGCGCCGGCCCTGGCCAGTCGATCCGGCAGAACGTCGCGGCCTCGACTTGCTCTCGCCCACAGCACCTTGCGGCCGTTGACATGCGGAGCCAACCCATCCGCCAACGCTTCCGCACGGAATTGGTCCGGCACCAGGTCAGCAATGAGTCCATAGTTTCGCAAACGGTCAGCGGTTGAGCTTCCAATGACCGCCAGCCGGCTTCTGCCAAGTGCTCTGGAATCGAGGCCGGCGGCATTCAGGTGACGGAAGAATTCATCTACGCCATTCACGCTGGTCCAGATGATCCAGTCAAATTCTGAAAGTCGCTGCAGCGCTGCTCGAATGACGCTCGACTGAGCATTATCCACTGGCTGGATTTCGATCATCGGCATCATCACCGGTTCACCGCCCATCCGAACGATCTGATCGGCCACAGTGTCGGCCTGTTCTTCCGGACGAGTGATCCCGATGGATTGTCCAAACAGCGGCAGCTTCTCGAACCACGTCAGGTGTTCTCGCTGAGTCACGCATTCGCCGACAACAATCAGCGATGGTGGACGAAGCCCTGACTCCTCTGCTTTGTCAGGAAGCGATGCCAGCGTTCCATCAAGCACCTTCTGAGACGGAAGTGTGGCCTGGCAGACAACCGCTGCAGGAGTCGCTGACGCCATGCCGTGACAGATCAGCTGTGAGCAGATTTCTTTCAGCCGACTGAGTCCCATGTAAAACACGAGCGTTCCAGGGAAGCGAGCGAGGGCCGCATAGTCCAGTCGTCCTGGCGATCTGGTTGGGTCCTCATGCCCCGTCACGAAAGCCACGGCCGAAGAAATATCACGGTGAGTGTAAGAGAACCCAGCGTACTCGCCGGCACCAGCCGCCGCCGTGATTCCTGGAACGACTTCAAACGGAATACCGGCTGCTTCCAGCGCGGCGGCTTCTTCACTTCCGCGACCAAAGATGTAGGGATCTCCACCTTTGAGTCTGACAACCTTGCGACCTGCTCTTGCTTCTTCCACAAGTCGTCGGTTGATCTCTTCCTGCGGCACAATCGCGGAGCCGTCGCGCCGAGCCCTCGCGGTGCGTTCACAGACTGCTTTCGTGTGGCGAAGCAGCAGAGGATTCACGAGTCCGTCGTAGAGCACAAGATCCGCCTGCGCCAGGACTTCGATTCCTCGCACCGTGATCAGGCCGGGATCGCCAGGCCCCGCGCCAACGAGCCAGACCGATCCGGCAGCCTGCTGGTTCGAATCAGGGAGATTGTCTTTTGCGGACTGAGTCACAACATCACCAGTGCGTGTCATCGAAGAATGTGTCAGTGCAGCGTGATCGTGCGGCCATCGTAACGAGCCACACAATCAGGGTTTCCTGCGGCCTGTTGTTCCAGTATGCGTTCCATCGCTTCAACTGCCGCAACGACCTGTCGATCAGCGGAAAGGTCTGCATAGTGCAGCTTCCGAATGGACTCCAGTCGCTGAACCCTTTCACTGGCCGGCCCGCCGTGTTCGACAAACGCAACTTCCCGAGCGAAGCGATCAATCACTTCCACACCATAGCCCCGTTGAGAACGTTCGCCCCACGGTTCAAGAAACGAACCGTTGTAGTGATTGTTGATCGTGTTCTTCATCTTGAACGGTGTGAGACCTTCAACGGTCAGCTCAACACCACGCTTGCGAGAATGTCCGTTCCAGATTCCGTTGTCGAAGCGGAACTGAACTTCCTGCTCAACATAGCCGGGAAAATTGTCCGGGGTTACCCAGGACGTGTGAATGTCGAACGCCGCTTCACGGCCCGATTCATATTCGTAGATCAGTCGAAGCTGACAGCTGTCCCAGGTCGGGCCGTTTGCTGGTCCGACGAGTCCTCGCTGCCCGGTACACAAGACAGTCTTCAGCCGACCGCCAAAGGTGAAGTCGATCAGCTTGATGTAGTGAACGGCGACATAGGTTCCGGGATTTCTGCCGGTGATCCATTCGGAAAACTGCTGACCGGAAATCTGCCGGGGCTCCAGCAGTGAACAATAGCCGTTGTTCACATGCTGCAGGACACCGTCTGCCACCAGCGTGCGCAGCTTTTTGTGGTCCGGGTCCAGCAGCTTGTGATAGACGACTCGAGCCAGCACGTTCTTTCGTGCGGCAATTGCGTTAAGTTCATCAAGTTCCTGAAGCGACAGCACCGACGGCTTCTCAACCAGCAAATGAATGCCCGACTCGAGGATGGCTTTCGAGGCTTCGAAGTGGCGATTGTCCGGTGTTGCGACGCAGGCGAAAGTCAACTTTTCCTTCAGCATGTTCTCGACAGCAGCGTCACCACTGAAGTTCTGGAACGCAGCGATCTTTCCAGCGGATTGCTGCTGGTATTTTGCTGCCCTGGATCCTGTGCGTGACGCAACCGCCGTCATGTGAACATCGACATCACCAAACTGGCGATCGTACAGACCGCGAGTCGCAGTGGCTTCAAAGAACGGGCGATACGTTTCGTCAAAGATCATGCCCATACCGACCATGCCGGCGCGAAGTACCGGACGCTGTGAGTCTGACATCGAAAACTCCGATATTCCCCAATGCGTCGCGGAAGTCGCAAGGACTTCCTTTCGAACGCGGCTGCGATGGGAACTCTGGCGAGTTCCGCTACGAGTTGGGCGGGAAAAGGAACTCTGGCGAGTTCCACTACAGATGGAAACGGGGGGACTGGCTGAGAAACGACAGCGGATTGTCGAACGTCACTTTATCGACCAGCGCCATCGAGTGTCCTCGACGAGTCATTTCGAGACGTGCCTTTGGAACCGCGAGCGGGTCGCTGCATCCCCAGTCACCCGCTGAATTCATCCAGATGCGTTCCGAACCATACATCTCGATGACATCTGTTGCGCGCTGCGGTGTCATCTTGGTGTCGGGATACAGCGTCATCCCGGCCCAAAAACCACGGTCAAGAACTTCGGCAACCGTGTGTTCTTCGACATGGTCGATCAGGATCTTTCCTGGATCGATGTTGCTGGCACTGAGCGCATCCATGATCAGTCGAGTACCCTTGCGTTTGTCTTCCAGATGCGGAGTATGCACAAGCACCAGCTGGTTGTATCGCTCGGCGAGAGCAATCTGCTCCTCAAGGATGATCAGCTCATTGCGAGTATTCTTGTTGAGCCCGATTTCGCCGATGCCAAGAACCGTGTCGCACTTCAGAAACTCAGGAATGATCGACACCACTTCGCGAGCAAACGCCGGATCGTCCGCTTCTTTCGGGTTGATGCACAGCCACGTGAAATGGCGAATACCAAACAATGCAGCTCGACGCGGTTCGTATTCCGTCAACTGACGGAAGTAGTCGAAGAAGCCCTGTGCGGATGAGCGATCAAAGCCAGCCCAGAACGCAGGCTCAGTGACCGCCACGCAGCCGGATTGAGCCATTCTCTGGTAATCGTCGGTCGTTCGAGACACCATGTGAATGTGCGGATCGATGTACCTCATTTCGCACCTCCTGTTGATGCAGCGACCGGACGAACAGCGCCGGAGGCACCTTTCATTCCGTGTGCCGACTGCGGCAGTTCTGTTGTGGAGTCACTGAGAATATCCAGGACTCGCTTTGCACGCTGAGGCTGACCGTCGATCAGGATGCGAACGGCTTCCTTCATCGCTGTTTCCCGAAAGTCAGCACTGCCAGGACCCTGAGTTCGATCGAGGCGATCGAGGAACGCAGCGATATCGAGCAATTTGGCTCGATGTTCCAGAAAATACTGATTCACAACCTGTTCCCGAGTCATCGGGCAGGTAGCGTTGACCTGTGTCATTTCAAATTCCTGCAGAGCAGTTTCGAGAATCGGCAAGCCCGGAGTTTAGCGATCAAAGGGAAGTGCGAAAACCGGAGCATAGTCGCGGTTCGCTCCGCCGAACCACGCGCCCGTTTCCCGCGTCCAAAAAACCAAATCGCAAACAGCTGAGGACAGCCATAGTCGCGGTTCGCTCCGCCGAACCACGCGCCCGTTTCCCTCGTCAAAAAAACCAAATCGCAAACGGCTGAGGACAGCCGTTCTACACTTGCATCGCTTGCGACTACACGCGTCTGCCAGCATTTTGTACCATTTAGACTCTTGAGCGAGCGGGCTGGCACTGTACGGAACAATCACGCCAGCGTTTGAGTCCTGTTGAGCGATCGGGTTGTCATGGCTGACTCCGCATTACGAGTACTTCTGCTGGATGCCGAACTGTCGTTTCGAGGTTCGTCACTGCTGACACTGCGCCTTGCTCGCGGGCTGGAGCGAAGAGAAATCGATACCGCCCTCGTGTGTACTCACTTCGATGGCCTGGATCCTTGCCTGCTGAAGGGAGTACGGCTTCATGAGATTCCTGGGATCAATGTTCCCGTGTGGGGACAGCTTGTGCTTCGAACCCTGTATCGCGACCTGAAGGATCAGAGGCCGGATGTCATTCATCTTCAGGACAGCCGGCTATTGCCGCAGGGGATTCGACTTGCCCGCAAACTGCGACGGCCGCTGATTGTTAGTGTTGGAGATCACGCGGAAGCCTCCGCCTTTCCGATGAAGGCGATTGCTCCTGAACTGAAGATGGTGATTTCCGTAAGCGAAAGTGTGCAGCAGCAGATTCCCACGTTCCCGGCCGGCCTCGCGATCGAGCGTCGAGTCATCATGCCTGGAGTCGGTGTTCCGGACGCGACTTCAATTGATTCACCACTCGATGATGAACGTCCGCCCGTCGTTGGCATGGCCGGACCGCTTGAAATTGTGAAGGGGGCCGCGTTCTTCCTGCGAGCCTGTCATCGAGTTGTCGAAGCCGGACACAATATTCGAATTGTCATCGCGGGCAGCGGACCGGAAGAACGCAGTCTTCGTCAGCTTGCTTCGTCGCTGGAACTTTCAAGCCGCCTGACATTTGTTGATGGCGGGGTGTCGATGGCTGGGTATTTGTCGGCGATTGATATCTTCTGCCTGCCTTCATTGCAGCAGGGCATCGGCGTGATGATGCTTGAAGCGATGGCATTGGGGCGGCCGGTTGTCGCATCGGGTGTCGGCGGAGTGTTGAGCGTTCTGGAAGACAACGTGAACGGTCTGATCGTGCCGCCATCCGATAGCCGAAGTCTCGCCGATCGCATCATCGAGCTTCTTGAGAACCGCGAACGAGCCCGCCAGCTGGCCAGCGCCGGTCAGTCTCTGGTGAGAACTCGGTTTAACGAAGAACGAATGCTGGACGAACTGATCGCCGTCTATCGGGAAGTCCAGGAAGCCGAACCTCGGACTCAGGAAGCCATTCCAATCATGTCGCGAACCACAGGCACGTGGCACTAAGCACGCCTTACCGCTCCTGCATTGTTTTGTGAGCCGCAAGGCGCTACTAGCTCCCGGTTGAATTTGCTGCGTTTGAAGCGAAAACCGTACGCCAGCGCGTTCCGGCTGATGAATTTGACCGATTATCGTTCGATGTGGCATCGGTTGGCCCATTTGCAGAAGTTGTCGCGTTACGGTATTCGATTGAACCGCACCGGGCGGCAGCGTGTCTGAGTACCAGGCCTTTCCGTAGCGTGGTGCAAAAAGCCTCAGAAAACCGGGTGAATCGCGGTTTCACTTCTCAGTCTCTGACCGTAAACGGAGCCCGGTTGACCGAACAGAAGCGGGATTGTCCAATCCACGCCATTCGATGGCTCAAGACGGAGTATTCCTGGTAATCCTATGACTCGCCAAATTCTTGTAACTGCAGCTTTGCCGTATGCCAATGGGCACATCCACATTGGTCATCTGGTGGAGTACATTCAGACGGACATCTGGGTTCGGTATCAGAAACTGCAGGGCAACAACTGCCGATTTTTCTGTGCGGATGATACTCACGGCACCGCCATCATGATTCGCGCTCGGCGCGAAGGGCGAAGTGAAGAAGCGGTTATCGCGGATATGCGAGAAGCTCACGTCCGTGACTTCAGCGGATTCCAGGTCGAGTTTGATAACTACGGCAGCACGAACAGTCCGGAGAATCGTGAACTGTGCGACACAATCTGGGCCGCCATTCGCCGCGCTGGACTTGTCAAGGAAAAGGATGTTGAGCAGTTATACGATCCGGTCGCAGGAACCTTCCTTGCCGACCGCTTCGTTCGTGGCACGTGTCCTCGATGTGGAGCTGAAGATCAGCCCGGCGATAACTGCAGCGTCTGTGGCGCCACTTACACGCCGGCGGATCTGAAGAACCCGAAGAGCACCTTGTCGGGAGCAGTGCCGGAAGTTCGCGCAGCGGAACATCTTTTCATTGAGCTCGAACAACTGCATGACTTCCTGAGTGAATGGACTCAGGATGGAACTCACCTGCAGCCGGAGATTGCCAAGTATCTGAAGGGCCATTTTCTCGGTGAGCCTTTGCGGGACTGGGACGTCTCACGTCCTGCTCCGTACTTTGGCTTCGAGATTCCCGACAAGAAGGGGCACTACTGGTACGTCTGGTTTGACGCACCAATCGGCTACATGGCGTCGACACTGGAATGGTGTCGAAAGAATGGTGACGATGTTCAAAACTGGTGGGGCGCCGATTCAAAGGCGGAGATTCATCATTTCATCGGCAAAGACATTACCTACTTTCATACGCTCTTCTGGCCAGGCATGCTGAAGACGGCGAACTGCAATCTTCCGACGAAGGTTCATATTCATGGTTTTCTGACTGTCGGCGGTGAGAAGATGTCGAAGTCCAAAGGCACATTCGTCATGGGCTCGACGTATCTGAAACATCTGCCGCCAGCCGCGCTGCGATATTACTATGCCAGCAAGCTGGGACCAGGCCTGGACGACATTGATCTGAATCTGGATGAATTCGTCACACGATTCAACACCGACCTGGTCGGCAAAGTCGTGAACATTGCGTCTCGCTGTGCCGGGTTCCTTGCAGGTCAGACGCTGAGCGATGTCTATCCGGATGACGGAGGTTTGTTTGCCGCCGGAGCAGAACGTGGCGAAGCGATTGCCGCGTTCTACGAAGACTGCAACTACAACGCAGCGACTCGGGAGATTATGGCTCTGGCCGACAAGGCGAACAAATTCGTCGATGATCGTCAGCCGTGGGTGATTCGCAAGGATCCATCGCGTGCGGATGAACTTCGCGATGTCTGCTCGATCACGCTCAATCTGTTTCGACAGATTGTGACGTATCTGGCACCGATACTTCCGGGGCTGGCAAAGCAGACCGAAGAGCTTCTGAATCGCCCCATTTCAAACTGGGCAGAAGCTCAGAAACCGCTCACTGGAACCCCGGTGAGTCCATTTACTCATTTGATGAAACGTATCGATACGAAACAGGTTGAAGCGATGATTGAAGAAAGCAAAGAAGCAATGGCAGCGGAAGCGGGCGCGGCTCCGGCAGCTCCAGCTCCGGCGGAACCGACATTCCATCCAGCGGATACCTGGAAGGATTCCGGCGACGCAATGAAGAACGAACCGCTTGCGGCTGAGTGCACCATTGATGATTTCGTGAAGGTCGACCTTCGTGTTGCCCGAGTCATCGAAGCGAAGCATGTCGAATCGGCCAACAAGCTTCTGCAGCTGACATTGTCTCTGGGCGGCGGCGAGACTCGCAACGTCTTCGCAGGAATCAAGTCGGCCTACAAGCCTGAAGATCTCGTCGGGCGCCTGGTCGTTATGGTTGCCAACCTGAAACCTCGTCAAATGAAGTTTGGTCTCAGTTCAGGCATGGTCTGCGCCAGTGGAAGCGGTGGTCCGGAAGTGTTCCTGCTGTCTCCGGACACGGGAGCTGTGCCGGGACAACGGGTGCATTAGGCGGCGCAGAGGTGTGCCCTCCCCCGAGCTTGCTGACGCTCGCTCGACCCCTCCCAAACGGGGTTTGGGAGCGACGGTGTTGGGTACGGTCAATGTTTCCATGGAAAAAGGTGTTCGAAGAGTTTGCCTTCGATGGTAATCGAAGGTCGGTTTCTAAAGTGCGCGTGACGGGGGCCAGCCCCCGAACCCCCGGGATTTTTTT
>JAEUII010000374.1 GCA_016795145.1 Planctomycetaceae bacterium | reverse complement strand
GGTAGGTGCTGTCGCTGAGTTATCGCTGCCTTCACCACAACCGACCATCAAACCTGCAAGGAAAAGCAGGCAAAAGAGAGAACGCATATTGAGGCCCATGTCATTAGAAGAAAGGGACGGAAAACAGCCGCCAGCGATCACACTGGCGACTGCTGTTTCATGCTTGATTAGAACTCACCAACAACTCGACCGTCAGCCATGGCTGACAGTGAGAAGACGAACGTGTCGTTGTTGATGTTCTTGGAGATGGCTCGAACTGAACCGTCTGCCAGTGCGAACTGGACAACGCCTGTGTGGAAGCTCTCGAACTGGTACCAGTTCTGAGTTGCTGTGTTGTTCAAACCCCAGGCTGCTGGCATACCGCCGGCACCCATCCATCGCCAGTTCAGGAAGTCACCGCCGGTTGCTTCGCCGAACATCAGTGTGTTGCTTGTGCCGTCGGTGACGTCACGGAACTTCACCTGAGTGTAACGGTCGCAGAACATGCCACCGTATGGCCGTGCCCATGAAATTGCTCCGAAGTAGCCGGCAACGCCGACGTAGTTCGTGAAACCAAACCCTGGATCACTGCTGAAGCCAACAACCGTGTACACGCCCGCTTCGTTCATGTGCTGAAGCAGAGGACAGTATGGATTTGGAGACGTCTGAGTCTTCTGTGGGTCAGATGGGCACAGGAAGGCGCCAAGCTTATACTGAGCAAGGCCGTTGGTTGTGGTGTCGTAGAACCAGGTGTTTTCTGCCAGGTAGTTGCCAGCCGCTGATGCTGGGTCTGGACGATGGTCAACACCCTTCCACAGTGGAATCTGCTTGTAGAGATTGTCCTGCTCAATGAATGGCAGCAGCTGTGGCAGAATGCCGAACCACTGATGCTGATTCCACGCCAGGTTCTTTGGACCAGTCGCGTTCCACGCGATTTCCTTTGGAACGCCGTAGTGACCGACTGGGAATCGGTTGTAGACGTCGTGGTGATTGTGAGCAGCCAACCCCAGCTGCTTCAGATTGTTCTTGCACTGTGTACGACGTGCTGCTTCGCGAGCTTGCTGTACAGCAGGCAGCAGCAATGCGACCAGAATCGCGATGATCGCGATTACAACAAGCAGCTCAATCAGCGTGAAACCACGTCGATTGGCGACTTCCGTGGACCGAGTGAACTTCTTCACAGAATTCCCTCCAAAAACGAACAAAAACGAACAAGAAAAATCCTCTGAGCGGCAACAAAATTCAAAAATCACCGACTACAAAGGTCTACCTACACGTTTAACGGTGAGGATCCAAAGCTCGAATCGTCTTCCTGAAGTTCTTCCGTGACGCAGGCTCCTGAACTCAACCGAGCTGTACCATAGTTCACAACCACACCGTACAGGCAATTCACATGCCATGAGTGTGAAGAGTAACCAATTTGAGAAAGGCGTGTTTTTACTCACCTTTCATGGTGGCTCTTTTCATGACTCGTCAATCGCCAAACCTGTTCGCCACATTTTGACGCAATCGCAAGCTTGATTGCTCAAAACTTGCTCGTCAAATTCTGTCCAGACGATCAGGTAGGTGTTGACGCGACTCCTGCTTATACCCGCCGCCACGCGAGTTTTCCAGCGCCAAATTGGTGGGGTGACAAATTGTTTTGGCATTCCAGAATGACTGAATTTCCGCCAGGTTGCCCCTCGAAACTGCAAATTCTGAGTTTTTAGGCCGCCGGAACTGATTCCGTTCGTCGCATTTTGCTCCAGCAACACATGAAACTGGCCGGATGCTTTAGCCAGCCCGTCGATGCGAGCCATAAAGAAGTGTGCCCAGAAGATGTTCAGCACACCGCGCAGATTCGCAAAGAGACTGCGACAGGAGTCCTGTGAACGATTTCGCTTTCCATTGCGTGAACGGCTGCACTCTTTGCTTTTGAACGAGCGATTCAACCCCGCGAGTCACACGAGTTGCTTTCCGATTTGAAAGCTCAAGCAGGCCGACATTGCCTCCAGCAGTCAGGGCTTCAAAGAGCATCGAAACGCTGTCCGCCGTCACCCAAACAGTCCCCGCCGAAGTGAGTTGCTCCGGCAACCATTGGGGACCTGTCTCTTCGGCTGGAATCAGTTGTCCCGCAACAGTCCGCAGCCGCCATTGTGCAACAAAGTCTGCAGGCGTTCGACGCGACGTCGTGAGAGTCCATGAAACTTCAGGTGACTTGCGAATCACTTCTATGACCTGATCAAGCACCTCTGTCGTTGACCAGTCGAAGTGATCTGACGGACCACCAATGAGGATTAGACCTTTTCGAGAATCCAGTCGGTCAGAGGGGACGATTCTGTTCAGAGCACCCTCAGTACACACGACATTGCCGCGTTCGCGAATTCCGTCAGCCGCAGGGATGTAACACTGATCAAACAAACTCAACGGCAGACTGGGCTTCATCAGAACAACAGCACGGCCACCAAAGCGGCGGCGAGCCATCAGCATAGGAATGTGAGTACTGTGCCCGGCCCCGACTATCAGACTTGGAGCTGGCAGTGTCCGAAGATGCTGCTGCTTTCCCGGCCAGAGGCTCTTCAGTCCCTTCTGACCATCACTGAGTACCACATCAATCAAGTGACAGGACGTTAGTCGGGACAGGGCTTCCGTCAGTCCGTAGACCTGGTTTCTGTGACCGGCTTTCCCGTCCAGAAATCGCCAGACAACAACCGTGCCACCGACATCTGTCATGCCGCATCTCGCATCGGCAGCTGAGTCATCTGAAGTGCGCGATAGGCGGGACAATTCTGCATCAGTTCGTCATGCGTTCCCGTTGCGACGACTCGCCCCTGATCCATTACGACGATTCTGGTGACCAGATCCAGGAAGGTTCGATTCAGCACGTGGCTGATGATGAAGACTGTGCGTCCCGAAGCAAACTGCTTCAGCACTCGGTGAATGATCTCTTCACTCGCCGTATCAACTGCCGAGGTCGCTTCATCCAGAATCAATACGGATGGATCGCGAACAATGGCTCTGGCCAATGCGATTCGCTGACGCTGCCCGCCAGATAGTCGACCACCTCGTTCGCCCACAAAGGTGTTAAAACCGTCCGGAAGCTGGCTGATAAACGAAAGGGCATGCGCCTGTCGAGCGGCGTCTTCCACCTGCTCCGGCGTCGCTTCCGGATTGCCGTAACGAATGTTCTCGTAGATCGTGTCGTTGAACAGCAGTGTTTCCTGCGTCACGAGGCCAATCTGTCGACGAAGGTCGTACGTTCGAAATTCCCGAATATCAACGCCGTCGATCAAAACAGCTCCCTCCGCAGGATCCATAAAGCGGGGCAGCAGACTGACCAGTGTCGATTTGCCGGAGCCATTTCCGCCGACAACGGCGATCACTTCACCAAACCGGAACTCGAGGTTGATGTTCTTCAGTGACAACGGTCGCTGAGCTTCTCCGTCTTCGCCGCCTTCATAACGGAATGAAACGTCCTTCATCGTGATCGATGTCTGATGTCGCACCATCATGTGAGGATTCTTGGGTTCCGGCAGAATCGATTTCTCGTCCATCATCTCAAAGACTCGCTCTGACGCCGCGATGCCTCGTTTGATGAACGTGAACGTTCCCGACAGCTTTCTCATCGGATCAAGGGTACCCAGCAACAGAGCGTAAAGCATGCTGAGCTCGGCAATCTCCATCGGCTGATTTGCCAGACGAATGCCCCACATCTCATTTGTGTTGCGAAGGACCAGATAAGCGCCTGGAAACATTGCAGCAAACAATGCGACAACAGCCATGACTTCTGTCACGGGCCGGATCAACGCCCCGATCCGTACGATCTTCATGCAGTCTTCGTAGTAAGCTCGGTTCGCCTTGAGAAATTGCTTGCGATGTCTTCGGTAACCGGAAAACGCAATCACAATCTTCGATGCACCGAATGTTTCAGCGATGCAGTTGTAGATCAGAGTCATGCTCTGCATCGTCTTGTGAGACGCGTCGCGAAGCAGCTTGCCCAGGCGATGAAACAGAAATCCCAGCACCGGAACAATGGCAACGGTCAGCAGGGCCAGTCGCCAATTCAGCATGAAGGCAAAAATCGTGCAGGCGACGGCCTTCAACGGCTCGCGAATCATCGTCACGCCGAAGATCTTGATGGTCGCGGTCATCTGTTCAATATCGTTGGTCATGCGGGACATCATCGTTGATGTCCCGATTCTGTTGGCTGACTGAAAGTCCAGCTTCAGCGCGGCTCGGAAACAGGCCTGCCGAATGGAGTTGACCGTCAGCTGAACGACACTGCCGACCAGAATCTCTTCAAAGTAAATGAAGACGCCTTTGATGAATGTCGCCACGAGCAATACGCCAAGAATCAGCACAATGGCATCAAACTTGTCACGCGGTACCCACGGAAGAATCGAATTGGAAACCCACGATGCGAACATCAGGTTGCTGGAGGCCAGGCTGATGCGTTTCTGAACGCGTGCTCTGGCTTCAAGCTGATCCGGTTTCAGACGACTTTCCGCCAGCTTTTCATGAGCAATCTCGTCTTCGTACGTCTTAATCTGTTTCTGGACGTAGCCATGCAGGCTGTCATTCTCGAACAGCACTTTCACGACGGGAAACGCGACCGAAAGGTTCATTGCCCACAGAAAGGAAATGATGACAGCGCATGTCACCGACAGAAAGAACTGTCGGCGAAAAGGCCACAGGTGCTGCATGATGCGAGGAAAGATGTGCATAGTGTTGATCGCTTTGTTGTTCAGTTTTCCCGGCAGTATTCAGTTCGTATCACGCAGCTCGGACAGCAGACAAGGTCTTCGCTGTCAGCTCAAAAATTCCACAACCATAGGACAGCCCGAAGGTGTCACGTCCTTCGCTGGTCGCAGGGTCCTGATCACACCGAAGCTGGCCCTGGTCATCGACGTAGGAGAATGACTTGAGATCAAATGTCCCGGTTAGCAGATTCATCAGGTACGGCAGTCGAAAGACTCGATGAGCGTTGAACTCTATGCGCTGACGACTGGAAATCGGTGTGGAGAGATACAGCTTTCCGCCGGGCTTCAGCATCTGCCTTAGATTCGCGATCCCCCGAAGGTGGCCCTCATAATTCAGAGGATCTCCGTATCGTCCGAGCCCAAAATGTTCGATCGCATGCAGACAGGAAAGTGAGTCCGTGCAGCAAACGAGTTCTGACGGCAGAGTTTGCATCATGTCCGCACAAAGGAACTGAATATTCTCCGTCGTGCTTGTCATTGGCCTGACATCAATGACTTCCACTGTCCGAAACGTGGCAAGGTGAGCAACGAAACCGTCAACTCGTGAACCGACGTCAATATGTCGTTCCGGACTGGCTCGAAAGATCTTCTGAGCAACCAGAAGGTCCTGATGAAAATAGTGACCGTTCGCACTGCCTGCCGGCTTCGATCGTTCATCCAGGATTGGAAACAAAGTGCCGAACTCGAAGTTCTCCTGGGACGACTTCGCCTGCTGCTTCAGCTGCTGATACCCACGGAGATACGACGGCAATCGCTGCAAATTGCGGATCAGACTGCGAGGCTGGAAGCCTGACAGTTTCAGCAGTCGTCCGGTATTCTTGAAGACACTCATGGAACGTCTCTAGGGGTCAAAACACATCATTAAATTATCTGGTCAGGACTGAATCCTCAGGCCGCTTTTCCTCGAATTCGTTTCCACCATTTTCGAGCAGCCACCATCATGGTCATGTTCCGAAAACCGCGGACCAGAAACGGCCATTCGCCATGGGTTCCCCGGCGGCTGGTATCCACTTCAATTCCTTCACGCCGACAGAGACGAAGTGCCCCCGGAACCCATTTCCCTTTCAGGATCGCCGTAAACACGTAGTAGTCGATGATTGGCCGCAAGTGCGAAACCGCAAAGAACGGCTCGCTGAAGCGTTGCGATCGCTCGCTGCCGCGAATCTCTACTTCCCAGCCGGATTCCCCATCGAACAGCAACTTCTCCAATGTGGATCGCTGCCAAAGACCAGCCTGCAATGAGACTCGAAATTTCTGCTGAGGAGCCAGTAGACCAAGCCCAAGATCGTTGTCCTGGCAAATCTCCGGATCTGGCCAGCCTGCCAGTCGGATAAAGCCCGCTCCCGTTTCGGAAGCGAAGTCAAGTACGCGTTGAATCGTCTGATTGTCGACTCGCCGCTGAAGAAAATAGTCTTCCTGAAGATACAAAATGCGCTGGTGCGGAATCTGATCCAGGGCCTTCAACATATTGCCGGCCCACTGGCGGTCTTCCTTCAGCAGAATCGAATGAACACCTGGAACACCAGGATCCTGATGGTTGCTGATGAAGTAAACAGGAAACGGGCAGTCTGGCCAGTACCGCTGCATCAATGCAAAAAACGGAGGCCACGCGTCGGAATACGCATCACATGACGCGATCAACACACACGTATCACTCGAATCACCGGTCATCGGTGGCCTCCGACGGAAGACCACATCAAATGTCTGTTCGATGGATCGCAGCACGGCTCACGCCGCGTTAGGCGCGCAGGGCGACCGGCATTGTCAGGAGTTTTCGGTTCTCCATGCCGGTACAGCACGACGCAGTTCCTTCTGCTTTTTGCTTCATTTTGCTGCGTTCCATGCAGCAGATTTCGCTGATCAACGTGTGTTTATACTGAAAAACTGGCGGTTCGGTCAAGGTCGGTCCGATCCAGGCCAAACACTCATTGTCGCAGCGTGACGGTTCGGCGGAGCGAACCGCGACTCTGGATGCTATTGACGAACCACCCACAGCACGCCCCAGTCTCAGCAGACAGCCCAGTTAATGCAGTCGGCGATCTTCAGTCGCGTAATCTTCGAAGGCGGGCGACATGTGCTTCCGGCTGTTCGGCTGTCAGATTCAGCGATGACAGCTTCCGGTGAATTGTCACGTTCACCAGATTGACCTGATCGGGTCGCCCATCAATGAGTAACGCGTTACGAACTTTCAGCCCGACCAGCGAAGACTCATCCGGGATTAGCCGCTTACTTTTTTCAGAGGTCCCAGACGCCTCCTTCACTTTGACCTTCTGCGCGTCAGGCTCAGCGTTGGCCGCCGATGATTGCACTGGAGGTTGCTTCGCCCCATGATCGCCGGACTTTTCGCCATCCACGTTCGTTGCTTCGGACTTTGAAATCGGCTCGACTTCGAAGTAAACCCAAACGTCGCGAACTTCGACTTCCATCCCTACCCAGTGCAAGCGGCAGTCCTGAAGACTCTCCGTGGTGACTCGAAATCGACTTCGCACATAGTCTTCGACCAGCTTCTCAGCATTCTCCGCCGTCTCGACGTTGATTCGCTTTCGATGAATCAATGAAAGCTCTTCATCGATGACGAAGCCTGGCAGTTGCAGGGCCACTTCAAAGC
>JAEUII010000332.1 GCA_016795145.1 Planctomycetaceae bacterium | reverse complement strand
GCCTGCTTCTGTTCGTTCATCGCCTCTTTGGCGGCGTTGGTGTCGTCGGATGCCTGCTTCAGTTTTTCCTGAGCGTTCTTCATCGCCTGCTGATTCTGAGCATCCTCGGATGGCAGTTGCAAAAGGTCGTCTGCCTTCTTTCGCAGTTGTTCGGTGCGTTCAGCGATTTGTTCCTGCAGCTTTGCCGCGGCTTCTTCTGGACGATTTTCCTTGACGGCCTGCTTTTTGTTCATTTGAGCGAGTTGTTCCTGCTGCTGCTTGAGCTGTTCGGCTTCCTTCGCGAGTTGTTCGGCCTTTTCCGATCGCTGGCGGAAGAGTTCGCTTCGAGTCTGCTCATCGTCGTTCGCGAGCTTCTGCAACTGGTCCGCAACGTCCTTTTGTTTCCGAGCATCCTTCTCCGTGTCTTTCTTCGGTTCCTTCAGTTCTTTGGCGAGTTGATCCTGTCGCTTTGCCAGGTCATCCAGCTGCGCCGCACGTTCCATGTCGCGACTTCGCCTGCTGACGGACTCACGCACATCGTTCAGTTTCTGCAGAGCATTTTCGAGCTGTTGCTTCGTCTCTTCTGCGGCGTTGTGACGATCATCCTTCTTGTCGGACAGCGGAATAAGGCTCGCCTGCTGATCGGCTTCCCGGAGTTCACGCTGTGACACTTCAGAAAGTTGCTGAGCCTCCGGTTGGAACAGAGGATCCGCTTTGGTTTTCGTGTCATCGTCAATTCTCTCAAGTGTCTTCTGAGCAGACTTGATCTGTTCACGGATCTCGTTGGAACTCTTTCTAGCCTGTGCCTGTTCGTCTTGCTTCGCCTCCTGCGGTTTGAGTGACTTCGAGTACTCTTCGGTTTTCTCAATCGCAGCTTTCAGATTATTGATCGCTTCGTCGATCCCGCTTTGTACGAAGTCACGTTCTGCCTGAACGGACTGTTGACCGGGCGGCAAGGCATCGTTGGCGACCTGAAGGTAGAGTGGCTTTGAGTCGGTGGATTGCGGTCCGCCGGAGCCACTGTTGGGATCCATGCCGGCACCGCGGTTATCGGTGGCTCGCAGCCAGACCGTCAGTACATCGCCTGGCTTTAAGTTATGCGGCTTGAGGTCCAGGGATGTCTCACCTTCCATCTGTTTGCCAGGCACCAGGTCGGCGATCGCGGAGACAGTCGGTTCCTGAGTACCCACCTTTGTGACAACCTCGAGCGATTGAATTCCATAGTCATCGGCAGCCCGATATGGCAGCGTCAGTTGCTGGTCCGGCTTCACGGTGAGCTGCCCTGGTCCGGGCAGGGAAATCTCAACCAGCGGAGGCAGATCCCTGGTCACCAGGATCTCAAAATCGACGGCATGGCTGCGGACTCCGTGCTTGCTCACCAGGATCACGGATCCTCGCCGAATATCCGGGTTTGCTGGTGCCTCAACACCAACGACCGGAAACGTCCATTCGGCCACCGAGCCGCCGTCGCCAGTCGGGTTTTCCAGGAGTTTCCCCGGAGAAACTTTGCCGTCGAGCGAAAGTTCGGAATTGGTGATTTTTACTGGTGTTTTTGCTGAAAGTGTGATCAAGGTGCCATGCACCGCGGTGATTCGGCCGACCGGATTTTGGCCCTCCAGGTGATCAATCTCGACGGTGTTGATCTGGGTATATTCGGGGAGCTGGGCTGAGACCGAGAGCTGCTGAATCACAGGGGCTGGATGCACGTTGATCTGGAACTTTTCAGAGTACAAACCGTTGGAGCGGATCCGGTATTTCAGAGGGTTCTTCACGTCGGCCAGAAGGAACGCTGCCTCCGTACCGTTTGCCGCGGGAACCATGGTGTGGGCGACTGGTTGTGGTCCATCAGTGAAGAACTCCACGATGGCGTTGTCCAGCTGCTGACCCCGGACTTGAATGTTGACACTCGAGCCCTCGGCGACCGCCGTGTTGCCGGGAAGAATCACAGCATCGAGTCTTGGCAGGACACGTTCGTGCCAGGGGCGAAGGACATTGGCAAGTGATGGAAGTAGTCGGTTTGGCGACACGAGGAGTGCCATTACCAGCAGCATGAATCCGAATGCTGCAACAAGGAATGCTCGACGCAGAGATCGGCCAGCCAAAGCATCGTCGGAGCAGTTCGCTATTCCTGCCTGCGCTTGCCCGGCGATGGCTTCAACGAAGACCGACCTGCGCTGATCTTCGTGTGTGGCAAGTTGCAGAGTCGACGTGAGGCGTTCTTCGATTTCGGGATGACGTTGTTCCAGAGTCCACGCCAGCTGAAGTCGATCGCAGTCCCTGCGAAGAGGCGTGAAGAGGAAGCGACGAACGGCTTCCATGCAGAGAAGACTCCCGATGATCCACAGGGATACTCGAGCTGCGAATGACTGTGGCTGAAGAACTGCATCGGCCACTGTCAGGGTCAGCAGAGTTATCGCAGCCACTGCGACAAGCAGGCTACCGCCCTTCAACCACAACTGCCGTCGCAGTTGAATGACCAGCGAATCGATCTGCCGAGTCACCTGCGTGGATGCTCGATCTGCCTGGCTGAACGACTGAACGGACGCAGGTCCGCTGGTTCGCTTTGTTCCATTTGTGTTTTTCAGAACGGTGCTCATCAGTCACCTTCAGCTTTCCAGTTTGAACTCTAAAGACGTCCCATGAGTCGGCGGAGGATCCATTCAAGGCTGACGCCGCCCAGAAATATTCCGATGACAGGCCACAGATTCCACAGCGGCACCGTCCAGCGTTTTCGCTGATAGACGGACTTCGGCCCGAGGCGGTCGAGCACAGAGTTTGCCTGTTCGGGATTCACCACCAGGCCGTTGGTCAGGTCAGCAAGCTGCACAGCAATCGAAGGATCAGCAACCAGATCCAGCAGCTCATCATTGGCAATAACGGATTCCACTCCGATTTCCAGGCCAACATTTTCACCGTCCTGTGAATCTGCTGAAAGAAGCTGACTCAAAATGTCGCCCTGCAGTTCAATCCGATACGCGCCCGGTGTTGTGAGGTCGCGAATGTCGGCCTGAAGAAGGCCGGGACGATCTGGCTGCGGAACAAGGTCGATGGTGCGGATCGTTTCATCGCCTCGCAGGAGGACCGCTTTCACCGGGCGATCCGTGATCGCATTGCGGTGTTCATCCAGCAGTCTGGCCTGGACGACAATTGGATCGCCAGCATGATAGAGTGTGCGATCAGTGCCCATGCGAACCAGGTCGGTTCCTGCGGAGAGTCTTTCGTTGACGGACCAGCGGATGATCTGCCCCCAGAACTGATGATGGAGGCGATCACCAATTCCATAGCGCAGACGCCATGATTCATCGAAGTTCAGCTGAAGGACTTTGCCAGCACCAAATCGCTGCCACAGCATGAGTGCTCGCTGACGCTGTTGTTCTTCAGAGAATTCAGGTTTCGCGGCGGCTCGCTTGTTCGACGCAAAGGCAAGCACAGTGGCACCAATTCGTGCCTGACAATCCGGATGCCGCCAGGAGAGCTCCGGAAGCTTCTGCAACGCGGACTCATGGTTTCCGTCCGCCTGCTGGAGAATAACGTGTGACAGTCCGTCGTTCGTTGTTGAAAGGAAGCAGCCGGGCTCGGGGCTGATCGCCGTCTGAAAACCAGGCCCGGCCAATTTCACTGGAAGCAGATCAGCCAGGGGACTGTTTCGATAGGCATGAGGCATCGCGTTTCGTCCCGCCACGACAACCAGTGAACCGCCCTTCTGACGAACGAACGTCTCGATCGCTCGAACGCCATCTTCGCCCAGTTGACTTGGGGCCACATCGCCCAGAATGATCGTGTCGAACTTAAGCCATTCGGCTTCGCTGTCCGGCAACGCTGTTGCATCACAGTCGTCAAAGGCTCGACTTGCAGACGCACGAACAATAGGCGGCTCGGGGATTCCGGCAAGGCGATCTGGATGAAGCAGAACGGCCTGGAGGAATACCGTCTTGTCTCGTCCCGCAAACAGATTTCGCAGGTATCGAAATTCCCATCGTGGCCGATCTTCGATCAGCAAAACTCGGATCTGATCATTCGACACCCAGACATTGCGCTCGGCCGAGTTATTCTCCGTTGTTTCTTCGCCTTCGACGTTCGCAAGTTCGACGCGATAACGATGAATGCGAGCATCCGCCGGCTCATGTCGAAACACGATGGATTCGCGATGCTTGTCGCTTGAGAACGTGACGTTGCGTTCTTCCAGCAGCGTATCGCCTTCGAAGAACTTGACTGTGGTCGATGCTCCCTTGAGCTGATCGGCTCGAACTGTTGCTCGCACTGACACGCTGTCGCCGTGGTAGATCTGTGGCGGAGCATCGATCGCGGCAATGTTCGCATCGCGGATTGGCTGCTGGCTTCCGATGATGATGGAGTTTACCGGGATGCTGTGTTTGGCGAAGCTCTTTGTAGCCTGCTGCACATCAGCACGCGAATGATCGCGGCCATCGGTCAGCAGGATGACTCCCGAGAGCTGTTCCGACGGTGTGTCTTCGCTGACCTTTCGCATGGCCGCGGCAAGGTCTGTGTGCTGAGCCCATTCGGACGGTTCTGCTCGTTCTTTTGAATCAGGCGTCTTGTTGTTCGACGCTGCTTCGGGGAATGAGTTAGTGCTGGAATCCCCCTGCGGGAGTTCGCGTGCCGTTGTGCCGAATTCGTAAAGCTTCAACGTGTAGCCATCACGTATGCTGGAGAGTAGCCCGCCGTGAGCATCGTTGCCGCCGTTGAGCAGGCTGGCAGCCAGTTCCGAGCGTGACTGTTTCGGATTGACCTCGTTTCGTGTTGGAAGAGTCATCGACGCAGACGCATCCACGAGCACCGCGACCGTGCGTTCTTCGTTCCTCTCCTCTTCCCGCGACAGAGCTGGTTCCATCAGCAAAATGGCGATCATTCCAACCAGCGACAGTCGAAGAACTATCAAGAGTCCTTGAAGCCACGTGTGTATCACTCCCACTTCCGCACGCATCGGATGATCGTACGTGAGCAGAATAATCTCCGACGCAATTGCTGCGGATCCCGCGAGTAGCCACAGCGGCCATCCCCGCGATGTCTCCACGATGCTCGAAACCAGCCGAAGAAGTTGATACCAGAAAATCAGCGATGTGACGGCACGCAAAATCACCAGCACAAATCGTAGCGCTGCGTGCTGAGAGATCCGGTGCAGGCAGATGAAAACAATCCATGCGACGAAAGCGAGGAAAACGAGGATGCTCATGGGATGCCTCCTTGAGCACTCAGCGACGCAATCGTTGTCGGCTTCGTCGAAACGCCCCCACCGGGTTCATCCCGGTGGAGTCCGGCCTTCTGCACTACCGAGGATGCAAATGGCACGTCGACGCAGGTGGTGCAAAAGCCTGTTTCCACCGGGGTGAACCCGGTGGGGGAAGAAGGCTGCACTCTTCGGCGAGATCGAATCCAGCGGATCAGCAGTGATTCAGCGGCGAGTAGCCAAAGAACCATAAAGGCCAGGAGCTTCCAGATTTCACGCCCGCCGTCGGTCGTGATTCCTGGGGACGTGAGTTCGTCAATCTCCTGAAACCACTGAAAGCCCGGCGATGCTGCAAGCTCATTCCGCTTCGCTTCTGACGCGATCGATAAATCGGATTCGCCAGCATCGCGAAGGACGGAGAACGATTGAAGTGGTTTCGAAGAGTCCAGATCGATGACGTGATAAACGCCTGGCGAGATGGTGGCTCCTGCATCGATCAGCCCTGCTCCATTCGTCCATGCCACTTCGACGGGGCATTGAGTTGCGCCGGTGTCACCGTTGTCGCTGTTCGGTGAGATGATTGTCAAATTCGTCGGCATTGATTCGGCTGTCGTTTCATCATCCGACCGCGTGAGTTCGATGGTTGCGTTGGCCGTTGGAGCAATGTTGAGGACTGGCAGTTTTCCAGTCGCAAGTGACTGCGCCCACAGGTGCATCAGGACCGGAAAGCTGACTCGTGAGATCAAATTGCTGCTATTCGCGGTGAGCGGGATCGCTTGAATGAGAACTTGACCCTTCCCGACAGTGTGTTCCACAAACAGTGGATCATCCGAAGACAACTTCAGCGGAATGACGCTGGTGCCATGCGGTTTTAGCTTCCAGTACGACGAGACCTTGAGTTCAAAAAGATCGTGCTCACCGCGCTCGAACAGTTCTTTCATCCACGGAATGCTGGATGTTTCTGACGCGAGTGAAAGGTCCGCGCTGTCGTCGGCCCCTTTGTCGGATGCGAGTGTGGAGTGCTCCAGCAACTGGCACGGCAAGACGGCGTTAGGCTCCTTCGTCGATTCATCAACGAAGGCCCAGTTGTTGTAGAAATCGACGTCCGCAGATTCCTGTGGAACAATCCAAAGTCGGCCACCGTTTTGCACATACCTGGTCAGTCGATCTGAGGACTCCTTGTTGAGACGCGGCACGTCGCAGAGCAATACGACTGCGAACTCATCGAGTTGTTCAATGCTTGTCAGGTCATTGATATCGACGGTGCGAATCTGAATCGGTCGTGATTTGATTGAGGCATCATTGCCCGGTGCGTCGCCCGAATCTGGCTGCTTCAGGCTTTGGGGATCCAGCGCCAGTTGAGCGAACGTTGCAGACTGTTCGGTCTTGTTTGCGAATGTGTTTCCATTCAGAACCAGAATGCTGATGCGGGAGATGACAGTGACAACAGACGCGGCGGCATCGTCGTCTGGCATGGCATCGTCAACCGTGACCTTTGCTTCAATGACTCGGGAGCCGGCATTCGAAATTGTTGGAGTGAAGCGAACGGTTCTTGTCGCACCCTGTTCAAGCTGTGGGATGTTCTCCGTCGCGGCAGGATTGCCATCGACAATCAGAGACAACGGAATATCGCGAATGGTCTTCGTTCCATGATTCGTAACTTCCACCTCGCACGGAATCGGGCGGTTGATCGTCGGTACGGAACTCTTCACGATCACGGAATTGACGGAGATGTTACTGGCATTTTCGGGCAGTGGAGCGACATGTGCTGCGAAGTGGATCGTGCGATCAGCCGGCTTCTTTTCTGCCGATGATGCAGAGTCGCTTTGATTGTTCTGAGGCTCTGCCGCTGCTTGAGTGACGACAGGGACTGTTGGTGCAGCGTCTGCGACGGACTCCCAGGTTCGCAGTTGATTGTCAGTGAACACAACGACTTGTTTGCGATCATTCTTTCCCTTCAACACGGCCGTCTTTGCCAGTTCGATCGCCTGGCCAAGATCATTGCCTCCATGTGTTGGGCGGAGTTTGCCGAGTCGTTGTTCGGCGCTGCGAAGGTTGTGGAACGGCGAGCCTGCGATGGTTTGAGGAACGGGACCTGCCAGAATGATCGAGACGGTTGATTCGCCGGACAGTTGGCGGACCAGCTTCGTCGCCTTTTGCACTGCTTGTTCAAAGTGTTCGGTATCGGCCATCGTGGAGGAACCGTCGATCACAATGGCAACATCGCGATCACTTGCCCAGCCATCGAACGGCGCTGTGCGGGAATTCATGAATGACACAGCAGCGATCATCATCAATGCTGCGATCACAAAGGCGAGCGTCTTCCGGATCCGAGTCTTCGCGGCCGTGAAGCCAGTGACAAGGCTCGCCAGTCCCGCCATTAGCGAAAGAACAACAACGCTCCATCGGAAGATCTGACCGGCAGGAATAACGGGCCGCGCCATGGCCAGCACAAACAGCAGGACAATCAGACAGCGCAGAAGCAGCAGCAGGAATTCTTCCAAAGTCAGTCCTCGCCGACGGCTGGCGAGCGTCTTTGAGAGAAACTGCATGGCTGGCCAGTCGACGATCGTCGATTTTCGCCGCTTGCGAAGATGGACGACGATCGGCACAACGATCGCGCAGGTGGCGAACAGAGCAATGCTGTTCAGCAGAGTCATGACGCGCCCCCTGCTCTTCTGGCCAGGTATTGGCTCAATTCTGATTCAAACGGCACGGCCGTGCTGAAGCGAACGTGATCGCAGGGAATGCGTTTGCAGCCCTGTTCGAGTTCCGTGAGATACGCATTGAACTGCTGGAGATACGCTCGCCGAATGGCTGACGTATCAACGTCCAGTTCATCGACCTCCGCTTCCAGGTCACGAAATCGAGTCACATCAGAAAACGGAAAGGTCAGCTCATCGTTGGACAGCACGTGAAAAAGAACGACATCGTGCAGACGGTGTCGAAGATGAAAGAGCGAGTTCATGAGCGATGGCACATCGGTCAGCAGGTCGCTAATCACAATCACGATGCCTCGCTGAGGAATGCGTTCGGCCGCTTCATGAAGAACGCCTGGCGTGTCGGAGTTGGCCTCTGACTGCGACTGATACAACGTCTGCAGAATGTTTCGCAGATGACTGACCGTTCCCTGTGCTGGCAGGAACGTGCGAATCCGCGAATCGAATTGAATGAGTCCCGCGGAGTTTCCCTGGCGAATGAACATGTAGCTGATCAGCGCGGCGAGCTGTCGGGCGTAGTCGAACTTGGATAACTGTGCGTTGGGGTTCTTGTTGTGGAAGGTGTTACCGGCGGCGGATGAGAACATACCGGCGGCTAGCGCCTTGCCGCTCACGGGGGGAGCCAGACCTGCATAGTTCATGGACGCCGACGAATCGAGCAGTATGGTCGCTCGGACATTCGTCTCTTCGACGTACTGTTTGACACAGTAGCGATCCTGCTTGCCGTAGACTCGCCAGTCCAGACTGCGAGGATCATCTCCGGGGCTGTATTCGCGATGCTCCGCAAACTCCGTGGACGCGCCGAAGGAGGGACTGCGATGACTGCCGGCTCGCGGTCCCTTCACGACGCCTCGAATCACGAATTCTCTTCGCGCAAAGCGGGCCTGAAGTTCAGGCGGCAGGAGCCGCATGTAGTCAGGTGCTTTGAGAGTTTTCATGGGAGTGGTCTTAACGTCGACTCCTCCCGTTTCGCTACGCTGCACGGGAGAGGAGGGTTGTGGTTGACGTGTGATTGAAGGTGGATGGACTCAGAGCTGACTTGGAATTCATGTCTCCGAAAACCCTCCTCCCCCCAAACTTGTTTGGGGGAGGTCGATCGCGCGTCAGCAAGATCGGGAGGGGGCCGCGTGCTGCATTTGCGAATGACGCACCTGTTAAGTTGAATGCCAAATGACGTGGCCCTCCCCCGAGCTTGCTGGCGCTCGCTCGACCCCTCCCGCACTTCGTGCAGGAGGGGAGGGTTTGGGGTTCTCGCGCGAACGTGACTGACAGAGGTGGTCACTGCAAGAATCCACTACTCACGAGGTCGTTTGGGGCGGACTTCCTGAAGCAGTTGGCGAACAACATCGTCTCGACTGATGCCTGAGGCATCGGCGTTGAAAGTCGTGACGATTCGATGTCGAAGAACAGGAAGTGCGACCGAAGCAACATCGCCGGTCGTGACGTGCAGACGGCCCTGAAGAATCGCGCGAGCCTTCGCGGAAGTCACAAGAGCGATGCCGGCTCGTGGACCGGCACCCCACTGGATCATCTCACGAATGAAGCCGGGAGCATCTGGTCGATGTGGTCGCGTTGCCTGCACGAGGTCTCGTGCGTAAGCGATCACGTGATCCGCCACGGGGATGTTCTGAACGGCCTCCTGCAGCTGCAGAATCTGGGAGGCATTCAGCAGCTTTCGAAGTTCCGGCCTCTTGCCGGACGCGGCCTGTCGAATGATGCGAAACTCATCCGCCGATTCCGGATAATCGACGACAATGTTGAAAAGGAATCGGTCCAGCTGAGCTTCCGGAAGCGGATACGTTCCTTCCTGTTCAATGGGGTTCCGAGTCGCCATGACAAAGAACGGAGAAGGCAGCGCCATGGTCTGGCCAGCGACGGTGACATGACGTTCCTGCATAGCTTCCAGAAGGGCTGCCTGAGTCTTCGGGGGAGCTCGATTGATTTCATCTGCCAGCACCATGTTGCTGAAGATCGGGCCTTCGACAAAGCGAAAATTACGAGTTCCCGTGCTGCGATCTTCCTGAAGGACTTCGGTGCCGGTGATGTCGGCTGGCATCAGGTCCGGAGTGAACTGAATTCTTCGAAACTGCAGATCCAGAACTTTGGAGATGCTGTCAATGAGCAGTGTCTTCGCGAGACCCGGCACACCGGTCAGCAACACGTGCCCTCGACAGAAGATCGAGATCAGCACTTCTTCGATGATGCTCTGCTGACCGATGATGACGGATGACAGTTGAGCCGTCACCTGGCGGCACGATTCCCGCAGTGATTCAATCAACGCGATGTCGTCCGATGGCAGTTCGACGTGATCTGACGATTCCGCTGTCGAAGCCAGTGGCTTCTCCTGGGGAGACAGCCTTGCATTACTTGAAGCGGCGGTCGCCGGGATCAGATTCTGTTCTGAGGCGACTGCGACATTTCCGCATTGGCATCGAAGCTTCCGTCCAAGATGTTCCGCGCTGACTCGTCGGATCCGACCGCAAGCCGCGCACTGCATGGAGGCAACAATCGGGCTGCCGTTGCTTCCGATACTGGTTCCGTTGCCTGTGTTCGTTCCACTCATGGTGCTGGAATTGCTCACGGGAATCCACCTTGAAGAAATCACAGGACTCAAGCATGGCAACCTGCGATGCTGTGCGTCTGCGATGAGGATTTGGTTTCCCTCCGAGGCGGCGCGTCACGAAAATTTCGCCCGGAATGTGCACGAACTTTGTCGAGATCCCTCGTTCCATGCAAAATTCCGGCACCATGGGTAGCACGTACGAAGTGCGTGTGCCGCAGGCGCCGGAAGCCCTGGTGTGCACGCCGCAAGACCAACGCAGTCGCAATAAGGACGTTGGTCGGACAGCAGATAAAGGCGAGCGGGGCGACGTCAGTCCCCCGAGCTTCTTCATTAACACGCCACCGGCGAGCGGGATGCGTCAGCTTCCCGGTACTCTATCCAACGTCAGCCATCACCCAAACCGTCATTCCCGCGCATGCGGGAACCCAGCAACGTTGGTTTGAAACCGCAAATAACGCAGAAAATGCGAAACGAGTTCCTTCAAATGCGTTCCACAAATGTTTGATTCCAGTCTGCAGAATCCCGAAAATCGTGCGTGACGCTGTTGCTCGCGTGGAAACTACTGCAGAAGAGCCACATGTAAGGAGTCTGATTGCCCACTGATCCGAGACTCGCTGATTCAGACACTGAAGAGGGAATTCGCGCGCAGGTGAATTCATCCTTTGAGGAGATCGTGCGCCTGTATCAGGCGGACGTCCGCATCATGACTCGGCGGCATTTCGGAAGTTTGGCGGAAGCCGACGAAGTGGCTCAGGAAATCTTCGTGCAGGTTTATCGAGGACTGCCGGGATTCCGCGGGGAATCGAGTTTGCGAACGTGGATTCTGGGACTCGCACGGAATCAAATCCGAGTTCACATTCGCAATGAAAGTCGTCGCCGACGGCGCAGTGAGACAGTCGTTCCGCCGGAGTTACTGGAAGCAGAAGCCGTCGAGGATGTCGATCCCTACCAGACCGACGATGCTCAGGAAGAGCTGGATGCACTGAACGACTGTGTGACTCGCCTGGGTGATCGTCAGCGGTGGCTTGTGGAAGCATTTTACTATCAGAAAAAATCGGCCGAGATGATCGCCAGTGAAGTTTCGCAAACGGCCGGCGCGGTTCGAATGCTGCTGATGCGCATTCGAAAACAGCTGGCGGATTGCATTCGATTCAAGGTGACGAAACGCAGCGAGGATCAAACATGACGGACAAGCAGAACCATGTCTCCGCGCGTACTCTGTGGTCTCGACTGCTTTTCGGCGTTGAACTCTCCGCGGAAGAAATGACTGAACTTCAGAACGCACTTGCGTCTGACAGAGAGTTGCGAAAGGAACTGGATTCCGATGCAACAATGCACGCGCTGTTGCTGTCCGTCAGGAATGTGAAGCAGTCAGAAAACGATTTTGTGCGATCCGTGATGGCTCGCTGTTCGAATGAGAGTCTGCAAAACACGGATGGCGACACCCTGGTCGCGAAGTCACAGACGACTTTGCGTCTGACATCAAATGAAATTCAATCATCGGCTACATCGAACGAAACGCAAAAAACTGTGAGGCCGGATTCCGACCTTCGTCGAGCCATTCCGGCGGCCCCGGTGCGGCGGCTGGCCCATTGGCAGGCACTGACAGTGACATCCATACTGTTTGTCTTGGCCAGTGTTTCGATCTGGTGGAGTCTTCGTGATTCTGGAACGTCTGCGAGCAGCGATCTGCAGGCAGTGAAGAATCCGCTTCAGGGGAACGGTCAGCCATTGGATCATGGACAACCGGAGAAGCATGGGCAGCCAGAAATCGACTTGCCGAATGTTGAGCTTCCGAACAGCAGAATCGCTGAAGTGAAACAGCCGGCGGAAAATGCGGCTACCGATGACCTCGCTCCGGACAGAGCTTTATCCGAGAAGCCTGCGCCTGTTCCGAATGATGGGATCGCGAGCAAGATCGGGCAATCGCTGGATGGGACATTCGTGACGTTGACGAAGGTTGAAGATCCCGTTTGGGAACGCCAGTGGTCGCAGGGGGATCGGCTTGGAAGTGAAGTGATTCGGCTCTTTGGCGGGCGACTGGAACTCACGTTTGACGATGGGGCATCAGTGACATTGGAGGGACCGATTGAGTTTCGTCCGATGACGTCGGGACAAATGCAGCTTCGACGCGGAAAGTTGATGGCTGCTGTGCCGAAGCAGGCGATTGGATTTACGGTGACAACACCGACGTCCGAGGTCGTGGACCTTGGCACGGAGTTCGAAGTGTCTGTGAAAGAGACAGGAGCATCCGACGTCGTCGTGAAGAAGGGCGAGATCGAAGTGATGCCGGCCGGAGTTGAAAGCAAGGACCGCCGCAAGTGGCGGCTGGTTCCTGATGGACTGAATCAGGCGTCGTTCTTTGAACGTTCGGGTGATGAAAAGACGAGCCCTGTTTCCGCGGCGATTCGTGGGAATGGCGGCGTGTTTCAGGGCATGATTTCCATCAATGGAAAGACGGCCGAGTTCTCATCAGCTGAAGCATTCGACGATGTGCGGGAACAAGTCGTTCAGCAGTTTGAAAAGTCGCAGCAGGAGACGCTTCAGCAGTGGACTGAGTTTGTAGACGCGATGCACAGGAACGTGCAGGGAACGATGCAGCTGAATGGGGCTGAGGTTCCGTTTGGGAACTTCGACGACGTGATGAAACTTCAGCAGCAGATGATGGAACGCATGCAGATTCCGGGTGGCGATCCCGCAAATCTCCCGGGAACATCGTTCACCGGCTCGATCAACATCAACGGGAAGGTGATCAATTTCAAGAGCCGCGAAGAATACGAGGAAGCTCGCCGAACCGCCTTTGGTGCCGCGGCAAACTTCGGAGCTGGCGACGTATTGAGACCTCGAACGCGAACAAAGCGGAAGTAAGTGTTGAGTTGCAAAGGGCGAGCGGGGCGACGTCAGTCCCCTGATCGCGATTCTGCACACTGCAATTCGTCGGCCTTGACCTCGTGCTCGTGCTCAGCACAGCGGTGCTCGTAATCGTAATCGATGTCAGCATCATATGCTGCGACCAGCTCAGCGACACCGTCGAAGCTCTTTCAGTGGTTGTGCCGCCTCGAATGACCGAGCAACGTAATCGATCGAAAGGCGATAAACGTCAAGTCGTTCGTGGTCGAAGGATTGCTCATTCATCAGGGCTGGTTCCGATTACGATTACGAGCACCGTCGCTACTACGCGACTGAGCACGAGCACGACATCGGACAAACGATGATTGAGTGACAGAAATCAGGCGAGTGGCAGTGGGGCGATTAATCCGCGATTTGCTATGTCGTACCTATCTCGCGAAGTTCGTTGACCAACGATTCGATGCGGCCTAAGTCTTCCATTGAGGAAAAATCACGCCATTCTCTAATGGGCACGAGTATGCGCGTATTGGGTCGCGCGAGAGGATAGAAAAACCAAATCCAGCGCTTTCCGATCCAGGCTGAAATGTTGCAGGACCTAGAACGCTGAATCATCTGACACTTCGCGCCAGCGAGTGGTGGATTCTCGAACGGAACATTGGGCGCAAACAACAGCCGCTCGCAGTCAATCTCGAAGGCGATCCCTTGCTCTCGAGTTTCATCCGAAACTTGGAGGTTGTCAAGTTCGTTCCCGTTCCTGTCGGTGACTACTGCTTTGCTGACAGTGCCAATGAAAATAAAGGCAGTCTGAAGCCCCGCAAAGTAATCCGCCCGCTCAATCCTCACGTTCTCATGATAGTAACCCTGATTGTCGCGTCCAGTTCCCCCGTAGTGGACACACGGCAGGACTTCAAAGGAATTCGGATCCGCAGCGGAGACCAACTCGGACCGAAAGTACACAGATTTATGGTCCTTTGAATATTGTCCGCCCGGCAGAAGTTTCCACGTCGCCGGGTCCGCTTTCGCAAGTTTACGGGTCTCGTAGAAGACTGAGTGTGCGTCAACGCCGTAACCTCGTCCGATGGCCCGAAACGTGGCGGCGTCCGCAGTTCGAAGCTTCACAGGTTTTCCAATCGTAAACACATAATGGAACACCGAGTCCTTGTCCTTTGCGTACGAACGTAAGCCGTACCAGTCATCCTCCGGAAACGCCATGAACGTCTTTGCATCAGCATCCGAAATGCGCCCAAAGGCGAAATAAACACTGCCTGCATCCTTTGCGTAGAGATCGTTGAGCACAACAAACGTGTTGCGATCTGCATTTTGCAGCAATCTTTTCCCCTGGAACACATGAGTCTTGTCCCGGGCCCAAACGTGATTGAGGGCTTCAAATGTCCGAGCGTCGGCGTGCTTCAGCTCAGTCGAAAGATTGCTGTAGATGCGGTTCCCGTCTGTGTACCATTCCCAATCGATGAGCTGTTTTGACATATCGTGGCATCCCCAAAATATCGCTCAGGTTGACCGCCCCGTCACAGGCCCACAACGCTCAACCAACCAACCAACCACCACGTCCGCACGCTGTCGTCGCGAAGTCAAAGCACTGTTGGTTCTGGCAATGCCTCCGCCTTGACCTCGTGCTCGTGCTCAGCGCAGCGGTGCTCGTTATCGTAATCGATGTCAGCATCAAACGCTGCGACCAGCTCAGCGATACCATCGAATTTCATCGCCATCCGAGTCAGCATTCATCGGACAAAGAATGAGTGACAGAAAATAAAGGCGAGCGGTTGGGCGTCAGCCCACCGAGTGACGACAGAAATTTGGAAACCGCCGATGAACGCGGATCCACGCGGATAGGAGAACTCGCTCGCGTCTGGCGGACCTGTACCGGCATGAGCGACAACTTATGGCGAAAGGCGAGCGGGGCGACGTCAGTCCCCTGATTGCGATTTTGTACTTTGCAATTCTTCAACCACAAGCAGAGCATTCAGCGGACAAAAGATGAGTGACAGAAAATAGAGGCGAGCGGTCGGGCGTCAGCCCACCGAGTGACGAAAACCTATTGCGGATCATAGACAACCGCATCAACCAGGTTGCGGGAGTGATGCGTGCCGGTCAATGTTGGCATCAACTGCAGTTCCAGTTGAGCGTCTTGTTCGCCTTGCTTCACGAATGAAGAAACAGGTGCCATCCACCGAAAGCTTCACCCATTCTGTTGACGCCCGTACGCTTTCGCAATGGCAGCTTAGGTGCTCGTGAAAGAATCAAGCTACGTTTGGCATCAGGGTACAGCAACGATGGAGACAGCAGAGATGGTCGGAAGAATCGGCGGGATGTTCTGGTGGACGGAGAAGTTCAGATTGGATGTAGGGAGAAATATGGATCGCGCCAGATTCGAGGTCGCACGTGTTTGTTGCGCCCCGCTTGGGGCTATGGATGTGATGTGGGTCAATTCCTGGGCGTTGCCCCAGGCTGATTTGTCGGTGCCCCGTTTGGGGCGAAGCGGCAGGTTTGTGTGATCTCGCTGCTGCTTTGCCTTTATTTTTCTGCCCGACATTTTTTTGCCGGAATGATGAACTGCTCGCGACCAGTGGTGTGGAGGAATCGCTAAGCGAAGAATCGCAATCAGGGGACTGACGTCGCCCCTATGCCAATATTTTTTGTCACTTATTTCTTGTCCGACCATCGCACTCATTGCGGCTGTGTTGGGTCTGCGGCGTGTACCCTTGGGCTTCCGGCGCCTGCGGCACACGCACTTCGTACGTGCTACCCGATGGGGGTGATCTGTGAATTTGCTTTGTGAGCTTTCGTGTTCTTTTGTGGCGATTAATTCTGAGTTGCGTGGCGGGATCGAGGACTGGTGGTGAGGAGCGTCACTCGGAGGACTGACGTCCTGCCGCTCGCCTTTAGTTGCGCGGATGAATTGCAAAGGGCAAAACGCAATCAGGGGACTGACGTCGCCCCGCTCGCCTTATTTTTTGTCACTCATGTTTTGTCCGACCATTGCTCTCATTGGGACTGCGTTGGCTTCCAGACTTCTTTGATGCGATTCAGCTCGGCGTCGATGTCTTTGCCCTGAAAGAACGACAATCGACCGAAGACCTCGCGCGTTTCACCTGGCGGACAATCGGGAAACTTTGGGTCGGCATGCAGGCATGGGCAAGGCGGATTTCCCCAGGCTCGGTGAATGGGTTCGAAGCCGAGAATGACCCAGCGATCGCCGGCTTCATTTCGGCACGCCGCGAGTGATCCTCGGAAGATCTTGTTGTCGTTGGTTTGCTGATCGAACCCTTTGAGTCCTCGCAGCATCGCGCACATTTGGACTCGGAGATCCGTCAGCAGTTCCGGAGTTCCGTTGGTCATCGTCATGCGGATCGCCAGGTGATCACGATGAGGCGTCGCGGTGACCTGCCAGGCCATCTTGTTAGGCAGCTCGCGGCGGATCTGAAAGCTGCCATCATCCAGACGCTGCCATTCCTGTTGCGGCAGAGTGATTCCCTGTTTCGACCAGATCGTGTCGATGTGAGTATGCGCGAGGTAGGTCAGGCCGAGGTTGGACCAGATTGCTTCCGGCACATCGAGGACGACATAGCTGCTTCGGTCCCATGGAGCGAAGATGCTGAGCTTGGTTTCGCGCTGAGGTTCAATCGCGCCGTCGAGGAAGCCGGTTCGCGGATGTCGGCCGCCTGGATAAGGCAGTACGAAAATCGGAGGATCAACTTCTGGCAGCGGCGCGTTGTCGGGTTTGATGTTGAAACGTTTCAGAGTCTGTTCGAGAGACGCGGCTTCCAGTCCTGTGACGTCCATGATTTCTTCGGGAGAATAATGATGGTGCCAAACCATGTTCTCCAGCCAGTGCCGCAGTTCGGTGTCGTCCGTGACGCTTCGAGTCTGTCCGGACTTTTCTTTTGCCGTCGCTGCGGTGACGTTCTTCTCATCTGCTGCAGTTGTTGATTCGAAGGCTATAAAGCTGATCGCCATCAGCAGCAAGCAGCAAAACTGGGAGAGCTTGCTTTGGGAAACGTTCGTTGCGGGCTGCGAAGTTAAGGAAGTGACGCGTGAGTCGGCGGTGAGTGCTCGCATTGTGTGGGCTCCGATCTTGAAAGACGTCAGGTGTCGTTCAGGCGGAGATGATAGGGGGCGGGATGGGGAGTGGAAACTGAGGGTGAGCCGCAAGGCGCTAGCCGCGGGTGTTTGCAATGTGTGTTTGTCACGAATCCGCGGCTAGCGCCTTGCGGGTCACGAGGTTAGCGGCCGGACTTCAGCGGATTTTCTTGAGGAGCAAGTCGTGGGAGTTTGCTGTGTTTGTTTGTGTCACGAACCCGCGGCTAGCGCCTTGCGGCTCACGAGGTTGACGGTCGGACTTCATTGCATTTTCTTGAGGAGCAAGTCGCGGGTGTTTGCTATGTGTGTTTGTGTCACTAACCCGCGGCTAGCGCCTTGCGGGTCACGAGGTTAGCGGCCGGACTTCAGCGGATTTTCTTGAGGAGCAAGTCGTGGGAGTTTGCAGTGTTTGTTTGTGTCACTAACCCGCGGCTAGCGCCTTGCGGCTCACTAGGTTAGCGGTCGGACTTCAGCGCATTTTCTTGAGGAGCGAGTCGCGGGAGATGTCTTTTTGGAGCATGTGAATTCGGCTGGCGTAGGACTGACGTTCGGCGCTGGCCTGGATGCGGCGAAGTTGGGAGGTGAAGTCGATGAGAACTTCGCCGTCGCTGTTGGATTCTCGCTGCATGGCGGCGGCTAGCCAGGGGCCGAAGTGGCGGATCAGAGTATCGTCGGCGGAGACGAAGACTTGTGCCGAACCGGGATCTCCCTGACGTGCACAACGGCCGATCAGTTGCCGGTCCATTCGGCTGGAAGTCTGACACTCGGCAACGATCACATGCAGGCCGCCCGCAGATCGAACGTCAGGATGAAGCAGAATGTCGGTTCCTCGGCCAGCCAGGTTCGTCGCAATCGTGATCGCGCCGGGCTGCCCAGCTCTGGCAACGATATCGGCTTCTGCGGAATCCTGCAGCCCGTTCAAAACGTCGCATGGCATTTGAGATTGTTGCAGTTGCCGGGCGATGAACTCACTTTCGGAGATGGAACGAGTTCCGATCAGTACAGAACGTCCGTGCGAATGGGCTTCTTTCGCCGCCTGAGCAATCGCGATCCACTTCGCCTGCTGAGTCTCGAAGAAACGAGTGGGCAACATTTGTCGCTGTGAGGGAACTCGCAGTGGAATTTCTTCGACTTCCAGCTGGTACACATCTTTAAGTTCGCGATCGCAGCCGGTTGCGGTGCCGGTCATTCCCGACAGGTGTTCGTAGAGCCGGAAGAATCTCTGGCGAGTCACCTGAGCGACGGCCGCCTTTTCAGCCGTGATCTTCAAGCCTTCTCTCGCTTCGATCGCCTGATGGAGACCATCCTGCCACGAACGGTCCTCAAAGATTCGCCCCGTCGATTCATCTACGATGCGAATCTCATCCTTCACGACGACATAGTGAATGCCTCGACGAAACAGATACTTTGCTCTCAGTGCCTGCTGCACATACTCCGTCCACGGTCGCGCGAGTTGCAGCACGGGGATTTCGATTTCCGGGGCATGAATGTGCTGGATTCCGGTGTCGGTCAGAGACACCTGTCCCGACGATTCTTCGATGGAGTAATCGACGTCCTTTTCGAGCTGGCTGGTCAGCTTTAGAGCTGTGCGGTGAGCAGCCGCATCGCTCGCTTCTTCGCCGGAAGTGAAGCTTAGGACGAGCGGCGAACCAGCGTCGTCGATGAGCACGCTGTCTGCTTCATCGACGACGGCAAACGCGAGTCCTCGCTGCATCGAAATTCGAGCGGCCGTGGCATCCGTTCGGAGTTGCTGCAGAATTTTCTCGCCGAGTTTCTGCTGCGCCTGCTGACGAAGCGACAATTGATCTCGCAGGTAGTCAAAACCAAACTCATGGCCGGTGCCTTACTTGATGTCAGCATCGTAGGCCGGACGTTTTTGAGCCGCGTCGACTCGTTCGGGAAGAAGAGCGGCTGAGAGTCCGAGCACACCCGCGACTTTGCCGGCACGCTGGCTGTCTCGTTCCGCCAGGTAGACGTTGGGCGTCACCACATGAACGCCTCGGCCAGCCAGCGCCAGATGCAGGGCAGAAGCCAGAGCCACGAACGTCTTGCCTTCGCCAGTCTGCATTTGGGCGATGCAGCGTCCTGTCATTGCAATCGCCGCAAGCAGTTGAACATCGTAGAGCCGTACGTTGCAGGCTCGTCGGATGGCCTCGCACGCAAGCGAGAGGCCAGCCACGATGACATGAGCATCGCTGGGCTTGTATCCGCGAGCCAGTTCGGTTCTGACGACTCGAACTTCCTGCTGCAGTTGTTCGTCCGTCGCGTGACAGAGCGAATCGCTAAGAGCCCGAATGTGAGGAATGAGTTGCGACGCGCTGGCGTGTTTGAGAGCTTTGGCGGCGTGTCCTGACGCCGCCGGTTTCTGCCGCGCCGCGGATGATTGTTGATCGGGAATCGATGCCGACGATCCAGTCACGGCGTGGCCCTCGAAGACGTTCAGCGAGTACTCTGCCCGAACGAATGTCCCGTCTTTGGGCGTGGTCGTGACGGAATGAGAGGTTCCGCCGATTCACTGGGCCGACGGCCAACTGGCTGAGCCCATTCTGCCTTTGGATCTTCTGCGTCGGCAGCGGATGGCTCATTCGGGACCAGTGCTCTGGAGCCTGAAGCCGACCGGATCGGTGCAGACTGAGTCCCTTTGGTATTGCCGGCCGGGACGACTCTGTTGTCAGACGGTTTCGAAGGTGTGACCGTCTTTGCAGCGTTTCTCGCTACTCCCGATCGGGCCTCTGCGTCCGTCGCCGCGATATCAGCTCGGGTCTGCATCCATTCTGTTTCGTCTGCCTGAAGTTCCGGAGCATCGTGACGAGAACGCATGAGCGTCCCGGTTGCTCGTCGCAGCTGAATGATGGACAGAGCATAGTTTGCTTCAGCCTGAGCGAACGCGCTTTCTTCGTCAGCCAGGCGTTCATATCCGTCCAGCAGGTCTTCGAGCAGCAGCATCGACGATTCTTCGACCATCGGCAGCACGTTGAAACGGTCCTGCAGGTAGCTGACTTCGTTCTGAGCCGCCAGCATTGCGGAGTACTTGCCGAGCAGTTCGCGCCAGGCGGTTTCGACTTCGCGGCTTGAGATTTCGACTTCCGTGAGTGACGTTTCGACAGTCGTTCGGAAGCTGTTGATCGCTCGCTTCAATTCCCACTGGCGCTGTTCGAGCTTTGCCTTGGCCATGCGATTACCAAGCGGCACTTCGAATTCGAGACCCACCGTGTATCCCGGGCGAGCCAGAGAGTACTGATCGGTGATTGAGTCGATGATTTGGGCGTTGTTCTGCAGGCCCGCGACATAGGACGTTACGATGAAGTCCAGCTTCGGCAGCATTTCATTTTTGCTGACGCCCATACGAACACCGGCCGCTCGCATTTCGCGAATGGCTTCGGAAATATCAGGGCGATTCACCAGCGCTGACTGCAGAGATTCTCGCAGACCCACCGGGGACGGCATGATCGCCGGAGTTTCTGTTGGCATGAATTCGACAGGCCCGTTGTTCAGCATCTCCGGGTCATTGACCAGGAGACGCAGCTGTGATTCAGCATTGCGAATGTCCGTCACAGCTCGCTGCATGCGTGATTCCGCACGAGCCACTGCCGCACGGGCTCGCAGAATCTGCCGCGGAATTGTGTCGACCTGATTACGGCCTTCAAGCGTAGTCAGGACCTTCTGTGCCGAAGACAGGAGTTTCTGACGCTGAAAGAACTCCGCTCGAGCCCGGTACAGCTTCCAGTAAGCTTCGGCCACGCTGAAGAGATGCGACTGAAGTTCTTCCAGAGATTCATCGCTGGTCATGTTGGCATTGATACGAGCCAGAACGATTTGGTTCTGGTTGTACTGCACGCCGGCATGATTCATCAGCGGCTGCCGGAAGCTGAGTTCCAGTCGTGAGGTAGTCTGCGGATTCGGCAACAGGAATCGCGAGTTGTTGTACTCATGACCAAGCTGCTGCGAAACCCTGAATTCACCTCCGGTCGTTGTCTTGCGTTTCAAACCCGCGGCACCGTTTGTCTTGTTGTCGACGAAACGCGTGTCATTGTTACCCGTGGTCAGTGTGTTCCCGACAGGATCATTCAGGTCGTCGTACTTGGTGTCGAGGAAGGCGCGCCAGTCGAAGACCGCTTCTTCCTGCTTCACGACTCGCAACTGAACTTCAGGATCTGCCTGAAGAACCTGCACTTTGGGAGAATGAACCAGAGCCTGCTGAACCAGGCTTGTCACATCGACGGGCAGTCCCGCAGGAGCCAGACCCGCCTGTTGTTTGACGAGTGGATCCCACCATGCCGTGAAGTCACGAGGAAGTTGTACGGACGGTGCTGGCGTTGGGGACTGCTCTGAGCCGGAAGGCAACAGATCGGTTCGTCCCATGTAAGGACCGATCCAGCCAGGAGCATCCGCTTCAACGGTGGCTCGGAAGCCTGACGTTCCGGGAGCTGGTGCGGCAATTCGGTCCTGTCGCAGCGAATGGCCTGCCGGTGACTGGACGACCGGTGGTGAACTGAGCGGAGGAACTTCATTGATCAGCGGAACTGCTCGGTCACCATTTGATGGAAGTTCGTGAGCATTGATCGCAGCGCCAGGCACAGCAGGAATCGGTTCCGGAACGCCGGAGCCTGGTACTGCGGGCACGGGCGGAACAGAGGTAGTAGGAGCATCCTGGCTTCGCGGTGCGTTGAGGTTCGACGCGTTCGGCAGCGGAGGAAACACTCCAACACCGGCAGGACGGAAGATGCCTGCTGGTGGCGGTCCGAGGATTGAATGTCCAGCGGGACTTCCAGCCGACGTTGTTCCTGCTGCCGAAGCGCTCGATACGCTGTTGCCGGCAGCACCGGATGTGAATCGCGGAGCCTGGAGCGATGCCTTGTGAGGCGTATGTGGTCTTTGTGGCTGGGCTGTCGACGGGGCGGGCACGGCAGCAGCGCGCCAGCCTGGTAATGGAGCTGTGGTCACATCACTGCCGCGTGGCATGATCATCAGGCCATCGTCCGAGCCAGCGTCCTGTCCGGCCATCATGCTGGTTGGATGGCAGAGAGTGATCGCAGCACCGGTCACGACAAGCCCCGAAAGCAGGGCCGCTGTCGAGCGACGCAGAAGCAAGCTTCGAACCCACGTTGCCCAGCCGGATGGGCTGACAGCGTCAGATTCATTGGTGGAACTGGCTGGCTGTGACATGTGTTTGTTTCGAGTGTGACCCCGCCAAACGGCTCACGCCGCACACAACTCGGGAACCGAGACATCATCGGAGCATGAACCTGCCTGCGCAGGATTCGTACGATCCGCTCTCTGGGAAGATTCGACATTCCCCGCAAAACCGGTCGAGGGAAACCCAGGCGGAACAACCGGCTTTTGTACACCTTTGAGGAACAATCGATTCCTTTTGCCTGGCTTAACAATCCTGATCGGCCTTTCGAAACGCGGCAGTTTTTGCGCGAGTTTGCTGTGCCATCTGAGTTGGTTGTAACGATCGCGCAGGCGCGGTGTTTTGCGGAATCATGGTGGGTATTTCCTTCGTTTTCTTTTGCGTGACCTAGGTTTAAGGATGCCGCATTGCGCCGGTTCTGTCCGGCATTGCGCAGTGAGAACAGTTCTGAGGGGGACTGTGCACTGTCCGTGTGGCTTCACTTCAGGAATGCTCCATGTCACGCAGCCGCAGAAACCTGGGATCACGAGTACAGACGCTGATCGATGAAATCCTGCACATGATGCACGGACCAAATCGATCTGCTGTTTCGCCGTGCGCGCAGAGTGTTCAGCTGCTGAAGCTGGAAGACCGGCTGCTGATGAGTGCCACACCGATGGCGGTCGTTGCTGATGCGGCGACGGCCACCGCGGTGCAGGCTGCTCCGGGCGACATCATTCCCGACGCAGACTCGCAGGCGGCTGATGACGCGAACTTGACGGACATTCAGAGCGCCACAACAGATGCTTCGTCGTTCGCTGTCGATGCGACAGGAACCGGCGGAGTCAGTGCACAGGCTTCGGAAGGCGCCGCAGACGGAGCGAACGTCCAGACAAGCAACAGTGCGATTTCCAGCAACGTCGAACTGATCGTCATCGACTCGGCTGTGGAAGATGCGGATTCCCTGCTTTCGACTCTGCTGCAGAATGATCGAGTCTTCCGCATCCTGCGACTGAATGGTGATTCGGACGGTTTGACTCAGATTACTCAGAAGCTGGAAGAACTTGGCGGGGCCCAGGCGATTCACCTGCTGACTCACGGATCCTCCGGCGAGATTCGTCTGGGCAGTACAACGCTGAACGCGAATACTCTGGCAAGTCACGCGGCCGAGCTTTTGGCCTGGCAGCACATGCTGACCAACGACGCGGACATTTTGCTTTACGGTTGCGATGTCACCGATGGAGCAAACGGGGCGGAGTTTCTGGATGTGCTTGCTCAGCTGACCTCGGCCGACGTGGCAGGCAGTGATGACAGGACCGGAGCGGAATCGCTTGGTGGCGACTGGGATCTGGAGGACCAAATCGGCCTTGTCTCAACTTCCATCGCGTTTGATGAACGGATGCTCGCTGGATGGCAGCACGTTCTGGGCGTCTCTACGGCTTCGGACCAGTACCTTGTGAATGAGGAGACCACGAATACTCAGGAGACATCCGGAGAGTTGCGTGGCAGTCAGAACGCTGTCGCTGTCGATGGGAATGGCAACTATGTCGTGACATGGACGAGTAAGAACCAGGACGGGAATCTGACGGGGGTCTTTGTTCGTCGCTTTTCCGCCTCCGGGACCGCACTGACCGATGAGATTCAGGTCAATGAGACGATTCATGGGGATCAGGAATTTGCCCGCGTTGCAGCCGACAGCGCCGGGAATTTTGTTGTGACATGGACGGATGCCGGCGCTTCCGGCACGGTGTACGCTCGACTGTTTAACGCAGATGGGACAGCGAAGACGAATGAGTTTGTCGTGAACGTGACGTCGACCGGGATTCAATCGGATTCGACCGTCGCAATGAACTCGAACGGTGATTTCATTATCGGCTGGCAGGGGAATGGTCCGGGAGACACTGACGGCGCCTTCTTTCGACGATTTGATCGGAATGGTACGGCACTTGATGCGAATGATGTCCTGGCCAACACTTCGACCTTTGTCGCTTTTGACGCGAGCCGGATTTCAGTCGCGATAGCCGCAGACCGAAGTGCAGTGATCGCCGGAGTGAGCAGTGGCGGAGTTGCCTTCCGTCGGATCAGCAGTATTGGCACGCCTCTTGGTACTGAAACAGTGCTGACGCTGAGCGGCTCAGATGTGTCCGTAGCGATGGACGCAAATGGGAATTTCGTGGTGGCGTATGTTGACGCGGCCACGCTAAAAATGCAGAAGTTTCTGGCTGATGGCACAGCCAATGGTTCAACACAGACTGTTGCGACGGGCACGGTCAGCGAGTCGTCTATTTCCATCGCGTCCGACGGAACGTACGTTGTGACATGGACCAGCACTGATACCTCCGGCAATGGGGTGTATGCGAGGAAGTATGCGGCCGACGGAAATGCGAACGGGTCTGCCTTCCTGGTGAATCAGTATGAAACCGGATCACAGGCTTCAGCGTCGGTCGCGGCTTCGTCCGCATCAGAGTACATGATTGTCTGGTCGGGAGCAGGAGTCGAAGACAATAGCGGGGTTTATGCCAGAAACTTCTACGACCCTACTCCATCGATGTCGACGATTGCAGACCAGGTGATCAACGAAGATACACCTGTCGCCCTGCAGTTCACGGTGCGAGACGGTGATACGCCGCTGAGCAGCCTGACTGTGACTGTCAGCTCTTCGAACACCACACTGTTTACAGATTCCGGAATGGTCGTTGCGGGAACCGGCGCTCAGAGAACTCTAACTCTGACTCCGACGGCCAACCTCTCCGGCACGACCGTCATTACGGTCAGCCTGAGTGATGGCACAAGTGTCGTGACTCAAACGATCCAGGTAGACGTTGTTCCCGTGAACGATGTTCCGGTTGCAACGGCAGACACGTACACGGTCGCAGAAGACGGGACGCTGACGGTATCGGGAGTCGGAGCATGGTTCTCCAATAACTGGGCGTGGCGACAGGCTGTGACGTTCAACAATCCGGGGGCGGCAATTTTTGATCAGGCCGTGCTTGTCACGCTCACCGCAGCCACGTTCGACTATGCCTCGGCGGGGGCTTTGGGACAGGACCTGAGGTTTGTTGACACGGACGGCACTGAACTGTCGTACGAGATCGAATCATGGAACGTAGGCGGAACATCGAAGATCTGGGTTCGCGTACCGCAGATCGATCCTGCATCAACGACAGACAGCATCTGGCTGTACTATGGAAACCGTGGTGCTGCCGATGCTCAGAATCCATCGGCTGTCTGGGCCGGAAGTGCTTCTGTCATGCATCTGGACGGCGCGACGCTCACCGATTCCTCTGGTAACGGCGGAAGCGTGACTCAAACCGGGACCTCGTCTGTTTCCGGATATGTTGACGAAGCTCGGTCGTTCAACGGCACGACTGGCAGCGTGAAGCTTCAGTCCACGACATCTGCAGACAATATCTTCAGCGGTGGAGGCACAATTTCTGCCTGGATCTATCCAACCGGGTGGGGAGAAGGCGGACTTGGTCGCATTGCCGATAAGGCTTCAGTGAATCTGCTAACGCTGCTTGGCAACGGCTGGGAGTTTGAAACGACCAGCTCAGGCAGCCTGCAGTTCAAGAAGTACTTCGCTTTGGGCACCTACGTCTGGGAAACGGATGCTTCAGTGATTTCGCTGAATAGCTGGAGTCACGTCGCGCTGACCTATGACAGTTCTTCTGCGACAACGCCGCCTCATATTTACGTGAACGGTGTGGAAGTGAACGTCAGGAACACGGCATCCGGTCTGGGTGGCGACAGTTCTGACGCCGGGAATGTGCTGACGATTGGAAATGCAGCTGCAAATGATAACGGCACATTCAATGGGATCATTGACGAGTTTCGGTTGTCGACCAATACCCTGACAGCCGACGAGATCAGCGCGGCATATCGCGGAACGCTGTCGTCTGTTGCGTCGATGGGAGCTGTCCAGAAGCGTGAAGTCGGCGTGTTGCTGAATGATTCTGATGTAGAGTCCGATCGCCTGACCGCAGTGCTCGTCTCGGAGCCCGCGAATGATCAGTCGTTTACTCTGAACAGCGATGGAACCTTTACGTATGTTCCTGTAGCAAACTTCTCAGGCACGGACACGTTCACGTATCAGGCTACGGATGGATCGGGAACGTCCGCAGCGATCACAGTGACGATCAACGTGACACCGGTGAACGATGCACCTGTGGTCGTGAATAATCAAAGCTGGGCAGTGAATGAAGGCGGCAGCGTGACTGTTGCAAACACTCAGCTTTCAGTCAGTGACGTTGACAATTCAGCCAGCGAGCTGACTTACACGCTCACAACTCTGCCCGGCAGCGGGCGATTGGTTCTGGGTGGTACGACTTTGACAGCGGGAAGCACATGGACGCAGGCGGACATTGATTCCGGGCGACTCTCGTACATCCATGATGGATCGGAAACGGCTTCCGACCTGATTCGTTTCACTGTATCGGATGGAGCTGGTGGAACACTTGGAACCCAGGTCGCAAACATTACGGTCGCTGCCGTCAACGACGCACCGGCGCTGACGGCTGTGAATGCGACCCTCGCAGCCATTACCACCAGCACAACCTCGGCCTCGATGACCGTGTCATCACTGCTTGGGACGACGGTCACCGATGCTGACTCTTCCGCGCAGTCAGGCATTGCCATCACCGCGACGTCAGGAAGCGGGACCTGGCAATACTCTCTGGATGGCACAACCTGGCTGTCTGTTGGAGCGGTCAGTGATTCCTCGGCGCTGCTTTTGCGAGCGGCAGATTCGGTTCGCCTGGTGGGAAGTGCGCCGGTCGGGACTGGTGTGCTGACATGGAGAGCATGGGACCAGACGGGAGCAACATCAGGCCTTCAGGGCAGCAAGTTCAATACGACAACGACGGGAACTGGCGGCACGTCGCCATTTAGCTCTGCGACCGATCCCGTCACGATTCCGGTTGGAAATTCTCCGCCCGTTGGGAACAACGATTCCTATACGCTCAATGAAGACACGACTCTTTCCACATCGCCCGACAGCGGATGGTTCGATGAGAACTGGCGCTGGCGAACGAAGATCTCCTTTGCGAATTCCACGGGATCTGCGGACCTGATCAACCAGGCGGTGGTGGTCTCGTTCGATTCATCCAGGATCAACTACAGCCGTACTCAGGATCAGGGCCAGGACCTGCGATTCGTTGACCGGGACGGCACAGTCCTGTCTTATGAAATTGAGAAATGGAACGAGGCTGGTACGTCGAAGGTGTGGGTCAAGGTTCCTCAGATCGACAAGCTCTCATCGACCGACTACATCTGGGTCTACTACGGAAACTCGACGGCGACTGATGCTCAGAATCCGGCGGGAGTCTGGTCGAATGGCCAGGAAGCCGTTCTGCATCTGACGACGACCCCGCTGGCAGATTCGTCTCCCAACAACTTCGCCGTGGTCGAGACCGCAACGTCCTCTGCGAACGGAAAGATCAGCAACGGCCGATTGTTTGACGGTGCCAACAGCAGTTTGAAATTTGGTACGACGGCAACTGATCTGGATAACCTCTTCTCAACCGGCGGATCCATTTCTGTGTGGGTCTATCCAACCGGCTGGGGTGAGAATGGCTTTGGACGCATCGTTGATAAATCCAATGCCACCAGTGGAAGTGGAAACGGCTGGGCACTGTTGCTGGATTCCGGAACGGTGCGATTCCAGCAGGGCTTTTCGAACACGATGGGAGCGTGGGACACCAACTCCACGATCTCACTGAATACCTGGACGCACATTGTTGTCACGTATGATTCTTCGTCAGCTTCGAATAATCCGGTGATCTACATCAACGGTTCTGCGGCAGGTCTGACAGAAAGCAGTCAGCCGAAAGGTACCGCGAAGTCCGACGCGGGAATTGCAATGACGGTCGGAAACTACGCCGGAGCACCGAGCCGGACGTTTGCGGGTGTCATGGACGAGTTTCAGGTGAACAGCAATGTTCTGACCAGTGCGGAAGTCAGTGGGCTCTACCGCAGCCAGAACTCCACTTCGTTTGCAACGTTTAGTGCTAGTGAATCGGGCCCGGCCGGCGTTCTGAAGAATGATTCGGATTTCGAAGGAGATGCGCTGTCGGTGACACTCCTGACGAATCCGACGAATGCCTCCTCATTCACGCTGAATGCCAATGGCTCATTTACCTATGTTCCGATTGCGAATTCCTACGGCGTTGACAGCTTTACCTACAACGTTTCCGACGGAACATCGACAAGCGGTCCGGTGACCGTGACGCTGACGGTTAACGCGGTCAATGATACTCCGTCTGATATTAGCGTATCGTCGTCGACACTGGCCGGTTTCACTCCCGGCGCGAGTGTGGGGACGGTGACTGTTACCGACGCAGACCCGGGGGATGGCCATACGTTTGTGCTGAGCGATTCTCGTTTCGAGGTTGTCAGTGGCGAGTTGCGTCTGAAAGCAGGAATCTCAATCAACCCGATGACGACGCCAACGGTGTCCATCGACATTAAGGCGACCGATACTTCTGGAGCGAACTTCACAAAGACCTTTGCTCTGACGGTAACAAATCCGAACAACCCTGCCACGATTTCGTTGAATCCGGTGGTGACAACGCTTCCGGAAGATACAAGCACTGCGACCGCAATTCGCGTGGCGTCCTTCACAGTGACGGATGATGCGTACGGAACAAACACCGTTTCGCTCACCGGGACAAATGCGTCCCTCTTCACGATCAGTGGAACAGACATCTACCTGAAGTCCGGTGTCGCGCTGGATTATGAGACACTGTCCAGTCTGGCGATCACGGTTCAGGTGACGGACCCGGAAGCCAATTCTTCGACGGTTTCGTCCCAGAACTACACACTGTCGATCACTGATGTGAACGAAGCTCCGTCGATGACGATCACTCAGAGCCTGGCATCGATTGCAGAGAATACGTCGATGAATGCGGCTCGCAACGTCGCGACAATTTCCATCGCCGATGACGCGCTGGGAATCAATACGCTGTCTCTGACCGGAGCCGACGCGTCCGTCTTTGAACTCAGCGGAACGACTCTCAGGCTGAAGGCCGGGACGGAGCTGAATTACGAATCGAAGACGTCGTTCTCCGTGACCGTTCTGCTGGACGACACCACTCTTGCCGGAGGTCCTTTCGCGACTCAGACGGTGACAGTGAATGTGACGAATGTGAATGAAGCGCCGACTTCCAATGCCGGTGGACCGTACGCAATTCAGGAAGGCGACAGTCTGGTTCTGAATGCCGGGCCGTCGGCTGACCCGGAAGGCACGGCCGTCACGTATGCCTGGGATGTCGATGGCGACGGACAATACGACGACGCGACAGGAGCGACTGCGACGCTGACCTGGACTCAGCTGAAGGCAATGACAACGCCAGTCTCTGACAACGGCGCACGAGTCATTCGGCTTCGTGTGACCGACGGGACAGGGCTCTCTTCGACAGCGACGGCCGCACTCACTGTTGCCAACACAGCTCCCACTGTCACACTCACGGGAGCCGCAACGGCGATCAGCGGAACTCCATACACCCTGACGATTGGTTCGACGGATCCTGGTGCGGATACGATCACCCAGTATGTCATCAACTGGGGAGATGGACAGTCTCAGACCGTGGCCGGAACAACGACCTCGGTGACTCATACGTATCTTCATCCTGGCGGCAATCGCAACATTACTGTTCAGGCGACGGATGAAGACGGAACATGGAACAACGCTGGTGGACCGCTGGTCGTCACACTTGAAAATGTCGCTCCATCCAACATCGCTCTGTCGTCAGAACGAGTGAATGGCAACGATCCCGGCAGCGTCGTTGGCACCATCACCTTCACGGACCCGGACGTCGGCGACACTCATACCGTGACGGTCAGTGATGGTCGATTTGCGATTGTGGGGTCAACGCTCAAACTGCGAGCCGGTGTGTCGCTGGATCCGGACACAGAACCTGCTGTCTCGTTTGATATCACGGTGACGGATGCATCCGGTGAGTCCACAACGGCCAGCTTTACGCTTTCGGTCAGCCATGCACCGGTTGCACAGGCTGACAACTGGACTGTGGACGGAACTCAAACGCTGCTGGTGAATTCAGCAGCCGTCGGCGTTCTTGGAAACGACTACGACATCGATGGCGACACACTCTCCGCGACTCTGGCGTCCGGACCTTCTCATGCGGCCAGCTTCACGCTGAATCCCGACGGTACGTTTTCCTACCGCGCGGCAGCGGGATTCTCCGGTGTTGATACGTTCTACTATCGAGCCAGTGACGGGCTGGGAACGAGCGGGCTGACTCGAGTAACTCTGCTTGTCAATCAGCCGGCATCGATCTCATTTGTCCAGGACGTCGCGGCGATTGACGAAAACACTGTGATCGGTGCTCGACTGCGAATCGGTCAGTTCACCGTGACCGATGATGGATTCGGTACCAACACGATTCGTCTCGCCGGTGCGAACTCGGCAAACTTCGAGATTGATGGCCAGAATGTGCTGTATCTCAAGGCCGGTTCAATCTTCGACTACGAGACCATCAGTACTCTTCGAGTCGCCTTGACGGCTGATGATGCCTCACTGGCGCCTTCACCGGATGTGACTTCGAATGTCACAGTGTCGATTCGAAATCTGAACGATGCTCCCGTCGTGACGTCGCTGCCAAATGTCACAGTTCCGGAAGATAACGGTGCCGGCACGATCGCGACGGCCGGCGCGTTCTTTGATCAGGACGGGGACGCACTGACTTATTCGCTGACGGTCATTTCTGAAACAGGGAACACACTGCCAACGAACGTTGATGGAAAGCTCTTCCAGAGCGTCGCGATCAACAGTTCAACGGGCGTGATCAGTTATCGGTCGCTTGCGAATGTCTACGGGAATGCCACGCTGCAGGTGACGGTAACGGATGCGGCTGGTATTACGGCAACCACGCAGTTCCAGCTGACGGTGACTCCTGTGAACGACGCACCGAAAGTTGTCGGTCAGTCGTTGTCGACGTTCACAGGACAGGCCATTCAAGTCACTGCTCCAGGACTGATGAAGAATGCTACGGACGCCGAAGGAGATGCGATTACTCTGCAGGTTGTTCGAGGTCCATCGAATGGAACTTTGCAGTGGCTTGCAAACGGCGCATTCGTTTACACACCCAATGAAGGTTACTTCGGAACTGACTCGTTCGACTTCGCGGGAACAGATGGGATTGATACCGGACCATTGGCCTCGGTGGTCATCACGGTGACGCCAGCGGTCTCTGGTGGCAATACGAACTCAAGTACGACTTCGAATTCCACGCAGACACAGACTCAGACCCAAACGCAGACTCAGACCCAGACGCAATCTCAGACTCAGCAGAACAGCGGCACGACGGGCGGAACATCGACGGGTACATCAGGTTCAACGAGCGGAGCGAGCACCACTGGAAGCAACTCGAACGCGAACGGGAATGGAAATGCCGCTGCCAACAACGTTCTGACAGCCAGCGGTACCTCATCGTCAATGCCGGGCGGCACAAACTTCTCTGGCACTGATGCGATGGCTGGTGGGCAATCGGTTCAGCAGGAAACAGTTGTCGCGATGCTGGTGGCTGGTTCGTCGGGCGACACCGTGGGAAGCGCCATTCCTGGTGTGTCGGTGGATATGAGCAGCTCGGAGACGAGCGATCGTCTCGACATTCGACGATTCACGGTCGACGCGACCTCACTGCAGACTCGACTCAATCTTCTTGATCGACCGCTGGATGATTCATTCCGCAGACTGCAGGAACAGCGCGAGGTGATGTACCAGGCTGTGGCAAGCCAGGCCCATGAGCAGACTCGTGAACTGCAGAAGGAACTTGGTCAGCAGGTTGCGGCTCGTGGCCGAGTCGTCGGTTCCGTCAGCGTTGTGACGACCGGATTCTCGGTCGGATATTTGTTGTACCTGGTTCGAGGCGGCATGTTGCTGTCGGGCCTTCTGACTCAGATTCCGACCTGGTCAATGCTCGACCCGTTGATGGTGATTGACGGTGTTGGCAAGGACGATGACAAGGAATCGCTCGAGTCCATCATGGATCGCGAGCAGGCTCGACTTCAGAGTGAGCCCGTCGAGAAACCTGCTGAGGAGGCGAAGGCATGATCACGCAACGAAGCATGACCGAGCCGCAACGGCAACATCGACCTCCGGATCGGGCCTGGATCCAGGCCGCAGGTATCGACTGAGTTTGAATTGAACCGAATGATCCCCTGAAGAACTTTTCCCCGAGTCACCCCTCCGTGTTCGGATTGAAATCATGACCAAGCTGACTGCAGCCTCGCGAATCACACTGGGCCTCGTTTGCTCGATGCTCAGTATTCTTATCGGTGCCAACATGATTGGTTTGTTGCCGGACAGGCATCAGCTGATCATGGATCAGCGTCGTGAAATCGTGAATTCGCTCGCCTTCGCCTCGTCGGTAATGCTGGCGAACAATGACGTCGCAGGGATCGATGCGGTTCTTCGCGATGCGAACGAGCGTGAGGAGCAGATCGAATCGGTGGCGATCCGTCGGGCTGCAGACCAACGCATCCTGGCATTCAGTGGTGAGCACGATCAGCTGTGGAGCGAGAATACCGATGAACGACTGAACTCGCGGTTTATGTATGTGCATATCGCGAACGGCGACAATGAACAATGGGGTTCACTTCAGGTTTGCTTTACACCTCTTGCAGCGGATGCATGGTACGGCTTTGCTCAGAATCCGTTGATTCAGCTGTTTTGCTTTGCGGCAGTCTCCGGCTTCGTTTCGTTCCGCTTCTTTCTGCGACTGGTCCTGAAGAACCTCGACCCATCCCGTGCAGTACCGCGTCGAGTTCGAGAGGCGCTGGACATTCTGACGGAAGGTCTGATGATCGTCAGCCTTGATGACCGAATCCTGCTGGCGAACGATGCTCTTGCCAAGACGGCCAATCGAAGCGTTGAAGCCCTGATTGGACGCAAGGCCACAGAACTCAAGTTTCGCCGTCATGACGGTCGTGACGAAATGCCGTGGTCAGAATGCGGCAAACTGCAGACAGCGATTTCTGGCATCACAGTCGACTTCCAGGACGGTCGTGGCATCAGCCGGATCTTCAAAGTCAACTGTTCGCCGCTGTTCGGAAACGAAGGTCAGCTGCGAGGCATCATGGTGTCCTTCGACGACGTTACGCAGCTCGAAAAGAACAAGATTGAACTGAAGATTGCGAAGGACGCTGCGGACGCGGCCAGCAAGGCGAAGAGTGACTTCCTTGCGAACATGAGCCACGAGATCCGCAATCCGATGAATGCGATCGTTGGCTTTACAGACATCCTTCGTCGAGGACTTGAAGACACCGAAGAAACTCGCGTCACATATCTCGACACAATTCATGCGAGCGGAACGCATCTGGTCGAACTGATCAATGACATCCTTGATTTCTCCAAGATCGAAGCCGGCAAACTGGAACTCGAAATTCGTGAATGCAGTCCGTTCCAGATCATGATGGAAGTCGTCAACGTCCTGCGCATGAAGGCCGAGCAGCAGTCGCTGTATCTGGAGCCCGTCATTGAAGGAACGCTTCCCGAGACCATTCAGACTGATTCGACTCGGCTTCGACAGGTGCTGATGAATCTGGTCGGCAACGCCATCAAATTCACGACCGAAGGTGGCGTCCGTATTGTGGCTTCCACCGTAAATACCGATGGTCGTCCTCAGGTTCGCTTCGAAGTTCGCGACACGGGAATTGGTCTGACACCGGAACAGCGAGGTCGATTGTTCCAGCAATTTATGCAGGCCGATTCCTCAGTCACACGTCGATTCGGCGGAACAGGACTGGGATTGGCGATCAGCAAGAAACTGACGGAACTGATGGGAGGAGAAATTGGTGTGGACAGTACTCCTGGAGTCGGCAGCACGTTCCACTTCTCAATCTCGACAGGCGATCTGACGGGAGTGCCGATGGTCAACCAGAAGCAGGCTCAGGAACGATTCCGCGCTCTGGCTCGCCGTCAGCAGACAGGCATCAAGATCTGGTTCAAGCCGGCACGCGTGCTTGTCACCGACGATACTCCTGCAAACCGCCAGCTGGTCGGACTTGTTCTTCGCAAGGCCGGTCTGGAAGTCGAAGAAGCAGAACACGGCTGCATCGCTGTGGAGAAGGCGACCTCCGGAAACTACGACCTGCTTCTCATGGACATGCAGATGCCAATTATGGATGGCTTCACGGCCACTCAGACGCTGCGAGCTCAGGGGCTTCGCACGCCAATTATTGCGTTCACTGCGAACGTCATGGAACAGGACCGTCTGCGATGTTCCGAAGCGGGCTGCAGTGGCTTCCTGACCAAACCAATCAACATCGATCTGCTGCTGACGACTCTGGCAGAATACCTGCCAACGCAGGATCACCCACCGGTGGTTCAGGAAGCTCCACGAACATCTGTCGTTTCGTCGACGCCAGCCGTTGCGGTGATCGAACACAGTCCGCGGGAAAACGCTCCGTCGGTATCGCCGGCTGCAACTGCCGAGCCGCGTAAGTACACCAACAGTCCTTCGTCCCTGATGGTGGAGAGCCTGCTCAACGAGATTGCTCAACAGGTCAGTGCACCATCGCCGGTTCCTTCAGGTCGAATCACCGCTCGGCAGCGACGACCGATCCATTCAACACTGCCAATTGAGATCGCCGAGTTCCGAGAGATCGTGGAAACGTTCGTCAACGGCTTGCCGGAAACGATCGGAGCCATGCGGTCGGCACAGCAGCGAATGGACTATCAGGAAATTCGCGAAGTGGCTCACCGCCTGAAAGGCACTGGTGGCACCGTCGGCTTTGCGGACTTCACTGAGCCGTCACGAAAGCTGCAGCTGGCCGCTGAAGAACGTGATGATTCCACGATTGAAGCCATGCTGACCGAACTGGAAAGTCTGGCGGAGCGTGTGGAACTGCCGGCGATGGCGTAGCGGTTGCTGACGTCGTATCAACCGCCGGCGGGAGCACCCTGCTCCGTCGCATGCTTCAGGAACTGTTCGGGAACCGTTTCGCCGAGTCGCACAGTAATCTGTTTGGAACCGTTCTGAAGCACGGTTTCATCACGATCGACTCGCACGACGGAGATCTCCGCTTCGCCGAAGGTCAGGCGACTGCTGTCGAGGCAGCGCTGACTGTCTCCGGATGACGTCTCCACAAACCACGCCTCGCGCTGCGCTCCGTGCTGAACGGCGGCGACAAATCGTAGCCCTGGCTTCGGGATGGGTGCTTGAGTGGGCGGTGGAGTCTCTTCAGCGGCAACTTCGACAACTTCGGCTGTGGTGTTGATTTCCACGTTCGTTGGTACCGCGACTTGTGGCTTTGCGAAGACGAATTGAGATGCCAGAAGTGTTTCCAGCGACGTCGACCCGGCGACAGGTTCCGGAATCTCTGCACGCTCGGCCCCGGTCAGACTCAGTGCTTCGACATTAATTGACACGCGCATCGACTCTTCATCGTCTGTGCCAGTCGGCATGATGTCGATACTGGCAATTCGATGCAGTAGCGGTGTCGAACTGAAAGCGTCGACGAAACGGGCGATTGAAGTTTGAGTGCCGCTGGCTTCGATCGACGCCAGAATTCGATGACCCAGGTTTTCTTCTGCAATTGGCGGAGCGGGCGTTACTGTCGCGTTCTTCAGACCGCTCAATTCCAGCCGCTTCATGAGCCATGCCTGATACAGAGACGCAGCGTGCCCCGGATCACCAGGCAGACTCTGTTCCTGCGTATTCTTGAGCCGACGAAGACTCTGGTCGACGAGTTCAGCATCCTGTGTCAGCGCAACGGTTTCTCTCTGCAGCAACTCCGTGGGTGAATCACTCTCTGAAGTGCTTGAAGAGAACCACGACTCGACGGACGTCAGTGTTCCCCAGCCCGCAAGAGCACCAGCGAACAGAGTTGCCAGGATTTTTTCACGCTTCTTCATCGACATACAAACTGTCCTGGTAGATCACTCTGAAGTTTTCTCGGCGAGAACAAGTTCCAGACGGAACTGGATCGGCAGGGCTGCATCTTCAGGAGATGGCTCCACGCCCTGTGGACGAATCGCCTTGATCTGAGGTGTTTGCATCAGGGAAGAATGCAGACTCTTCAGTGCCTCGGAAGATCTCACCATTCCATCGAGACGTATCACAGGAGGTTCTGCGTCGGCTTGATGTTCCATCTGCACACGAGTCAGGATGATGTCGTCCGGAGCGTTGATGGATGCGAGCACGGCCGCAAGTTCCTGACTGCAGTCGCGGGTTTCATTTTTCCACGCGTTGATGGCCGAGACGGTTTGAACGACCGACTGTCCTCGTTTGGTATAGTCGGCCAGTTGATCTCTCTGAGCCTTCAGTCGAGCCAGTTCTGAAGCCGAATCAGCCATGACGGATTGCATGTACACGCCACCAATGACGGCCAGTCCAGCGATACAACCGGCCAGGCGAACCATCGAACGTGTGCCGGCCTGACGCTGGAGTTCTCTCTGAGGACGCAACGGGTCCGGTAGTCGGACCGAAGAGTAGAGTCCAGCGACTGTGGCCAGTATTCGTGGCTCACGTTCATCGCGATTGATGACTTCGGCCTGAGCCCCGCCACGGTGCAGCGCGTCTGCGAGCTGTTCGGCATTGCACCCGGCGACGTGATAGTTTCCGATGTGATCTGCTCGCCAGACTTCAGGCAATCCTGCGTTCAGTCTGTGTGCCAGTGAGATCACATGGCTTGCCAGCTGTTCGGGGCGACGCGAGTCGTTTGGGTCGACAGACAGCGTGGCTGATGCAACTGGCATCGAGTTTCGGACGGCTTGTACTTCCAGCTTGGAGCGATTCGCAAGCACAAAGAACTGGGTCGAAGCCGCATCTGGTTTGGCCGAAGTCTGAGTGTTGATGTTCAGTCGGTTGAGGCAGAGATCTCCGCACGTCACTGCGTTGAGAGTGCAGCCCGAGGCTCGCATCGAATTGACGATCGCATTCAACGATCGTTCTGTGATCGTCAGCACGGTGACAAATCGCTCTACTGCCTCCGCTTGCGGATGAATCAGCAGGTCCCATGCCAGCGAGTCGCTGCCTGTTGCTGTTCGACTTTCCATCTGAAGGGCGACGAGCTTTTCAAGTTCCGCGTCAGAAACCGCTGGAAACGAAAGCAGTCGAACCTGAACGAGGTTCCTCGGTAGAAGCAGGATGACGTTCCGAAGACCGATCGATCGTTGCTCACACTGTAGCTTCAGCCATGCTCCGCAATCGTCCGGCTGAGCGAGCGGATCAAGTCCTGTTGGCCATTCAATGAACACAGAAGTCCTGAGTGCCAGGCTTCCGTTGTTTGCCTCAACACTTGCCAGTGTGATGCCCGTTGCACACCAGTCGAAAACTGTCCACGAACCACTCGCGCGCGGACGACGACTGCTCGATCCTGACGCAGGCAATTTGGAGAACAGATTCTTCATGAGATGTCCCAAACGAACCACAGCTTTTGTCTTTGTCTATCGAAGACTCACGCTTCCCGTGAGTTCATCCACGTGAAGGGTTGCACATACCTGGTGATTTCTGTCAAACAGCTGAACCGTCACCGAATCTGCTGTTCCGTCAGGAAAAAACACGCTTTCAGAGCCAGCCCGGTTCGTGGTTTCTGGTGTGACAGCAGTCGAGAGCTGAGCAAAGTAGCCGTCGGGAATCTGAACTTTCCGTTGATCATTCTTCTCGGCCATCACATCGCTCTGGATGGTCTGTCCATCGTGAACCATTTGAACTCGGACCGGATGCCCTGACCGGATGGCCTGCAGACGGCACTCCGCACAGAACATCTGAACGCAGCCGATCGCACGATCAAGTTGTGCCCGGCGCTGCCACTTCATCACGGCAGGCATTGCGATGCCGGCAAGTCCACTGATCAGAGCCAGAACCAGCATCAGTTCGAAGAGACTGAAGCCTCTTCGAGCCTGCAATTGTGTTTCTGGTCCTTTGCTTGAGCGTGTCATACGAACGAGGCTTTGTGCTAATTCTGACTGACCATTCGCTCTTCCCAGTTTCCAATATCATCCGCGGTACCATGTCGTCGATCTGGTCCGGCGGAGCTGATATCAAAACTGTCTGTATTGTGGGTGCCGGGATAGCGGTACTGCAGAGCTTCTCCCCAGGCGTCTTTTGGCATCTTGTCGAGGTACGGACCTTTCCATGAGGCGTCTTTGCGGGATGGCTGACGGATGAGGACTTCAAGCCCTTCGCTGGACGAAGGAAAACTGCCGGCATGATCGAGCGCGTAGAGCTTCAAAGCCTGTGACAGTCCTCCGATGCTGACTCGCGTCGCATCCGCATTTGCATGCTGCTGACGCCCGAGGACTCGGGGAACCACCATGGCCATGATGACTCCCAGTATGCCGAGCACCAGGAGGACTTCCATGAGAGTAAAGCCGCGGCGACGATTGTTGTTTTTCATGACAAGTTCTTGGTTCGTTGTTGTTTTTAGTTCAAGTTATCAGCCGCAGAGCGCTAGCTCCCGGTTGGATCTGCTGTGTTTCAAATCGCAAACCGGACGCTAGCGCGTTCCGGCTGACTAAATCAGTCTGGTGAACCCGGTGGGGGAAGTGAGAGAGAGCCTTTACATCATTCCGTTGCCTTCGAAGACGGGCAGTAGAAGGGCGACGACGAGGAAGCCTACGATGACTGCCAGGATCAGCATCAGCAACGGTTCAAGCAGCCGCATCAGGACATCCAGTCGTTGATGGCCGCGTGTTTCCAGTTTGTCCGCGAGTCGAAGCAAAACGGGTTCCAGTCGATTGGATTGCTCCGCGACGGACAGCATCTCCAGCACGTCAGGCGTAAAGAGCCCGCTTGCAGCCAATGGCCCAGACAGTGCTTTTCCACGGGCAATACTCTCCGAAGCTTCGGCAATGGCGCGACTGAGAACTCGGTTGCCGGTGGCGTGACGAGCAATCTCCAGGGATCGCAGAATGGGAACACCGTTCTGCAAAAGTGTGCCCAGAATTCGACAGAAGCGTGAGACACCGAAGATCGTCAGAACCGGACCAAGCCCCCGAAGTCGAACGATGGTCTGGTCCTTCCACTCATGAAAATGGTCCTGCGGAATCGCCCATTTCAGCATCAGCACAATCGCCATCAGGCCGCCAGCAAGGACAAGTCCCCACTGCTGAAGCGTATGACTGACGAACAACAGCAACTCAGTCGGCCATGGCATCTGCCCGGTCTGACGCAGGGAATCAAACAGAGGTTCAAACTTCGGCACGAAGAAGATCAGCATCCCAGTGACCACGATCGCACCCACGACAGTGAGCAGAACGGGATAGGCCAGAACGCTGATTAGCTTGGCTCGAATTTCCTGATGGCGTTCACGGACCGAGGCCAGGCGTCGGAGAGAATCTTCCAGGAACCCGCCTTCTTCACCCGCCTGCACAATGCTGGTTTCCAGCGAACCGAAGACTTCAGGGAAGGCCGCAAATGCTGTCGCCAGCGACGTTCCATCGGCCACCTTTTCCGACACTTCCTTCAGGATTCGCTGAAGAGCCTGGTCTGATGACTGCCGGGCCAGAACATCCAGAGCCTTGAGGAGCGGAACCCCGGTTTCCAGCTGATCAGCCAGCAGACTGAACGCCGCCGCAACCGCCGCCGGGCGAGCCCTGCGACTCGCGGCGCGACGTGCTCGGCTTTCTTTCAGCGACAGCGGAGTCAGCGCCAGTTGTTCGATTATCCGGAGTGCATCAGCCCGCGCTGTTGCCACCAGACTTCCGGGAATCCGGCGTCCGGTGGCATCAATCGCGATGTAATCAAACTGTGGCATGTGCCCTCGGACTGCAATCGTTATGCCGCGTCCGATTCGCGTGGGATTTGTACGCCAGAGCTGGCTTTCACTGCGTTCATGGACGTCTTCCACACAACCTAGATGCATCAAATGTCGTTCAGAGACAACACGCTGGCGTATTTGCCCTGTCTGCAAATTTGGACGCTGGCTGCGATTCCTGTGCAGCTGCCGGTTCATTTGAATTGGATTGCTCGACACTGTTCCAAAACAATAGTGACATGTTTCGTTCCCGCGATAATTGTCTTGCTCACCTGACAGCCCAAAGTGCCAGCGCTCGATCTGGTCTTTCGCTGCTGGAAGTTCTGATTGCTTTTGTACTGCTGACCGGCGCACTCGCGGCTCTTGGTCAGCGTGTCTCTGTTGGCGTAACCGCGGCGACTCGATTGCAGGACGAAACGGATGCGGCTCTTCGATGTGAATCCGTTCTGAATATGATTCTGTCCGGTGCAGAAACGAATCGAACTCGAGGCCCGTTCGCGGATGATCCGGCTTGGCTGTGGACTTCAGGCACTCAGCAAAGCAACGTCGCCGGGATGCTCGAACTCACCGTCACTGTGCAGCATTCTGACCAGCAACGAAAGGCCGCACGATGTTCTCTTGTGCGGTTGGTCCGCGATGATCGCGATGCCTCGACGAAGACTCATTCGCAGTTTTCTCGGGGGAATGCGAAATGAGAGCGACTGGAAGACACAGCCAAAGGAAGAAGTCCCGCAGTGCGATGACCTTACTGGAACTGCTGCTTGCTCTTGCGTTGTGTGGGCTTCTCATGACCGCAACCGGGGCCAGTCTGCATTTGTTTGGTCAGCTGCGGAATCGAAGTCACGCTCAGGTTTCCGAAAAGCAGATTGTTCGAGCATTGCTGGACCAGATGGCTCGCGATGTGCGTTCCGTGTGCCGACCTGCCCTGCCGTTGGTTCCTGACGATTCAGATGTCCGAAGAATCGATACGAGTCCAAAGCTTGAACAGTCACTCAATCTTCATCGATCTGAATTGAACGTAGCCGATGCTCCTGTGCGTCCGATCGAATTCACCGGGACATCGCGATGGATCTCCATTCATACTCAGTATCAGCCACCTTCAATGGCTGACTCCAACCCGGGAAATCAACTCACGAACGACGCAGATCCAGGACACCATGTTGTCTGGTGGAACGGGGGATCCCTTGCTGTGCCGGTTGCCTCAGACGGTTTTCGAATCTTTGAGCGTCGGTTGAAAACGACCACGGGCCGAACAGGTCCGGCTCATGCTTCGTTTGAAGTGACATCCGGCATCGCGCGCGACACGCTTGAAACAGAAGTGCTGGCTCAGGGCTATCAGTTGGGCTTTCGATACTTCGATGGCGCGAACTGGCGAGATTCGTGGGACAGTCATCAGGAACGACAGCTTCCTCGTGCAGTGGAGCTGCGAGTCGTTCGTAACGACGTTGTCGCAGGAATGTCCGTGGTTGCCCTGTCGAATCGTCTCTCTTCCAGCCAGAACATTGCGGAGGCACGTCCGTGATGATCTCAAGCAGCGCCCGGTACTCCGAATGGCAGCATCGATCACCGCCTTGCATGGCTCGTGACCGACGTGGCTTCGTGCTGATTCTGGTGCTGGTCGTCATCATGATGCTCAGCTTTGCCGCGTACTCGTTTTCACATCGAATGCTGACCGAATACACGGCTGGGAAGTTCTCAATCCAGCAGGTGCAACGACGACTGCTGGCGGAGTCCGCTTTGGAACTCGCCACCGTTCGTGCTCATCGCGACCAGTTGCAAAGGCCCGCACGATTAACCCTGTCAGACGGTCTTCATGGGCAGTTTGAAGTTGTCCCCGGAATCAACAACCGCACAGGGACGATGACGCATGGGGTCATCAATGAATCTTCGCGTCTGAACCTGAACACGCTCAATGTCGACTCAGCACACCGCGAAGAGACTCGGACTCGCTTGCTTCAGTTGCCAGGAATGACGCCCACTCTTGCCGACTCACTGCTTGGATGGCTGGCGAACTCGCCTGGTTCAGATCTGTCTTCGGACAATTTTCTTGGCGCGAAGGAAGACGCACCGCGTCGCATCGTGGAGCAGCTGTCGGATTTGCTCGAGGTCCGTGGCATGACGCGCGAGCTGCTTTGGGGCGAGGACCAGAACCAGAACACGATTCTGGATGCAGAAGAAGACGACGGGGCTGCTCGGTGGCCGACGGATAATCGTGACGGTCAGCTTGAGCTGGGTCTGAGTCAGTACTTGACCGTGCATTCCGCGGAGTCTCCGCTGGACTCCCTGGGGCGACCCAGAATCGTTCTGAATCAGACAAACATTGCTTCTCTGTTCGATGACGTGCAGCAGGAATTCGGCACTAACGCCGCGCTCTTTATCGTTGCCTGCCGAATGAACGGCGCAACGTATTCGGATGCAATTCGACCAGACGAAGGAGACAACCTGGAAAAGCGGAAACTGGAACGCTTCGAGACCGCGCGACAACGCATGCGCGCACAGCTTGGTTTTGCTGACGATGGGAGTTCTGCTGAAGCCACTGGAGCCGGGCAGGTGCGAGCAGGAATGACGCTGACTCAACCTGCGGTGACATTTCGTTCGCTCGTGGATCTGTTCGGAGGTCATGTGCGAATCCTGATCAACGGACGCGATACGGTGATCAATTCTCCGTGGCCAGCGGACCCCGCGACGCTGGCGCGTGAGTTGCCGCGCTTGCAGGAACGGTTTACTCTGGAAGACAAGCCTGCAATGGGCCGCATCAATATTAATGAGGCTGATGAAGCCGTGTTGCGAGCGATTCCTGGAGTCTCAGAATCGCAGGCACGCAGCATTTTTCACAAGCAGCCAAAAGCCGGGGACCTTCGGCCTGAGTATCGTTCGATCGCCTGGCTGTTGACTCAGGGATTACTGACCCCGGGGGAATTCCGTGAGATTGCTCCATGGATCACTACGGGAGGAGATGTCTTCTCTGGCCTTGCCATTGGCAGACTTGCCGGACAAGGTCCCGCATCCGTGATTCAGTTTCGAGTCGACTGCACTTCAGCGACACCTGCCCTGCTCTTTCGCAGAGAACTATCGGTGCTGGACCTGGAGTGAGCGCCCGTTTGCGGCATATCGGCTCCTCATTTGAGCCTGCTGCTCTGCTCCCATAGAATCCGGAAATCACGTCATCGTATCCCACCTTTTTCCTCGGAGCATCTGATGTCCAACCAGACTCGACGTAGTTTCCTTCAGAAGTCTTCTTTGCTGGCCGCGATCGCCGCCAGCGGTGTGTTGCCTCGAATCGCTCAGGCGGCTGACGCCACGGCACCCAAGCTTGGCATCCAGCTGTATTCACTGCGCGGCTACAAGATTGATGAAGCTCTGAAGCATGCCGCGGATTTGGGATTTGAGCAGGTAGAATTCTACAGCGGAATGTTGCCGCTGGATTCTTCTGATGAAGTGATCGCCGCGACGAAGAAAAAGGTCGCTGACCTTGGCATGTCGATCTCCGGACACGGTGTGAACCGCTTCACAAAAGATGCTGCTGCAAATCGAAAGATGTTCGAATTCGCCAAGAAGCTCGGCGTGCCATGCATGAGCGCTGACCCGGATCTTGATTCGTTCGACAGCCTGAACGATCTCGTGAAGGAGTTTGATATCCGTATCGCGATTCACAATCACGGACCAAATCATCGCTACAACAAGGCGGCGGATGTCCTGCGAGTCGTCGAAGGACGCGACGAACGAATTGGAGCCTGTGCGGACCTTGGCCACTATATTCGATCGGGGCAGAATTCCACAGAAGTCATTCGTCTGTTGAAGGGACGCCTGTTCGGAATTCACCTGAAGGACTTCGCGGAGATGAAGGACCAGACAAAGGGTGTGATTCTCGGCAAGGGCCATTTGAACGTTGAAGCGGTCTTCACAGAGCTGAAGGAAGCAGGCTTCCCAGCCAACGGCGCGCTGTCTCTGGAATACGAAGAGAACGAGAAGAACCCGATTGCCGACATCCGCGAATGCTACACCGTCGCCCGCGCCGCAATGAAAGCAGTCCACGGCTAGTACGGCCTCAGGCCAACGAGTTCGGATTTACGGTAGTGGATCTTGCCAAAGATCCCCCGAAAAAAGGCGAGCGGGGCGACGTCAGTCCCCTGATTGCGTTCTACTGTTCTGACAAAAAGATGTTGGACAAAATATGGCGAGCGGTGCGGTGTCAACCCACCGGTACCCATGCGATTGTCGGACAAAAAACGAGTGACAGAAGATAAGCGAATCGCATACCGGAGCGTTAACACACTCCGCTCGCCATGATGGTTCGAGCTACAAATTGGTATCGTTGAAAGACAGCGGTCACGTTTTGCGAAAGATTGTTCCGTATGAAGAAGAGTCAAATTGAGCAGGTCGTTTCTAACCTGCCTGAGACCGTCGACGTTGATGCTCTGATTGAGCGACTGCATCTCCTCGATAAGATCGAGCAGGCCGAGAAGCAGTTAGCTCGAGGCGAAGGAGTCTCTCATGAAACGGCCAAACAGAGACTGAGCCAGTGGCTGCAATAGTCTGGGCGCCTCGTGCACTCGATGATCTCGAGGCACTTGTCGATTACATCAGCCGCGACTCGGTTGTCAGAGCAAAACGGTTTGCTTTGCGATTGATTGTGCGCGTTGATGCTCTCTCTTCCCTGCCAGAATCGGGATCGTGGCTACCAGAAGACGATGGTCAGCGTTATCGGCAAATCTTCCAGGGGGCATATCGCGTGATCTATCGATACGAGAACGATATCGTCTTGATTGTCGCTGTTCATCACGCGGCTCGACTGTTCACTGGCGAAGACCTCTGACGAATTCGGTAGCGGGCCACAGGGGCGGCGGTTCACGCTTCCGCCGGTCCTGCACCGGCGGAAGCACCAACTCGCAGCCACAGGCGAGCGGGGGCGACGTCAGTCCCCTGATTGCGATTTGCTCTTTGCGATTCATCCACATCAATGCGTGCGAGCAGTTCGTCATTCCTGCAAAAAACTGTCGGGCAGAAAAATGAAGGCGGGCGGCAGCGCGTTCCCGCAAACCTGCGATTCCGCCCCAAACGGGGCGAAACAAACACACAACATCTCACCATGACCATTGGCGTGCCCGCACCGAACGGGTTCGCGAACCGTTATTCCCTCGCTCGCGGGAACCCAGCAACGTGATTTTGAAACCGCGAATGAACGCGAATTCACGCGAATAGCGCAAAGCAAACTTGTTCACGCTTCCGTCGGTCCTGCACCGGCGGAGCGTCAGCTGACAGCTACAGAGAAACGTAAAGAAAGCGCGCCCCGCTTTCCGCTGGTCCTGTACCGGCGGAAGCACCAACTCGCATCAATAAGCGATCGGGGCAACGTCTGTCCCCTGATGGCGATTTCCTGTTCCGGCAAAAAAATGCTGGGCAAAATATGCCAAGCGGCTGGACGTCGGTCCTCAAAGGCCGGCGCCTTCCCCTGCGAGCGGTGCTATCACAATCTGAGCAAGTAGCCCAAGTGTCCCGGGTGTCCCAGTTTGACACAGGGGAGGATATCAATACCCTGTCCACTTCGCAAACGGTCTTATGTAAAGCCCCTCCACTCCGGTGACGAAGTCATGGCCAAGAAAAAGTCCCTGATCACAAATGACGACAGAATTCGTCACGTTGAGAGACTTGCTGAAACAGAGTTGTCGTTCGTGGCAGAGCAGCTAGGCGCCAATTTAGTCGGGACTGGCGGCCGAACAAAAATGCTCTGTCCGTTCCATGCAGACCACGATCCGTCACTTGCCTTCTACTTACCCTCTGGTAAGAAAAACTGGCGATACAAATGCTTCGCCTGCGGTGCGTCCGGGGATGTTTTTGACCTAGTAAAAGAGATTCGGAAATGCACTTTTCGAGAGGCTGTTGAATGGCTTTCTGGCATTACCGGGATCACTCCTCCTGTCCATTCAAAGCCGCAAGTTAGTGAAGCGCGAAGCGGAGCCGATTCCTTAGAGGTAGCGGCAGCCGCGTACCAGCGAATGAGCAAACAGGAATTGACTGAACTCGATACGTGGGCAAAAGCGCGGCAGTTCGATCGAACTCTTTTGGTGAAGAAAGAAGTCTTCTTTGCGAGTCCAGATAAACTTTCCTCTGAATTCGCTGGCGATCGAGAAACACTAGATTTTTTGGAAGTAAGCGGGCTCATCGTCCGAAGGCCGAAAGGGAAGTCGACTGACCCGGCTACGCTACCCATCGAGTTACCGCCAGTTGATTTCTTTTGGAACGAACGGATTATTTTTGTTCTTCGCGATGACCGCAATCGTGTAGTAGCAATTGCAGGTCGTGCGACACGACCAAACGACGAGCCGAAGTATCTATTTTCTCGTGGCTTCAAGAAACGGGATTTTCTGTATGGTCTGGGTGGCCTCTCCGCCTCGGTTGAAAGTTTCTCCGCCCGGTCAGGACACTCGTTTCGCCTTTTCATCGTGGAGGGACTTACCGATGTCCTTCGATTGCAGTCGCTTGGTCAAAACGCCGTTGCTGTACTTGGCAGTGAAATTGGACTCGGTCAAGTCGAGCTTCTAAGTGCATTTGCTAAACAGTATACAGAGCTCGGATCGAGCTTGGTTTTGCAGGTCTATTTGGACGCGGACCCACCCGGTCGGATGGGAGCAATTCGGTCGGTCAAACGACTGCTGAAAGCCGTCACCAGAGACGCAATGTTCAGAATCGAGATGATCTACGCAGAGAGTGTAGAGGGTCGCAGTTCAAAGGATCCGGATGAACAGTTGTTGCAGCTGGATCAAGACTCAGCCGAACAACTGATTTCTAAATGGCGATTTCCGGTGCCGACCGTGTTGATGGCAGCAGCCTTGGAATGTTCGCCGGAACATGTTGATAAGATTTGGAATCTGGCATCCAGCTCAGAGAGGGGCGTGGCTCTGCGCAAAGTCGACCAGCATCTCTCTACGGATGAATGGAAGAGTGTTTTTGATAGTCTTGGAGATGATTTCTTTAGCTTGGAAGATTCATCACATGGAGCGGCGAGCACTCTCTTGGAATGGCAGATACGGCTGAAGTCATATCTGCTCAGAAGTAGAGACAAGGAGTCACCACCACTTGGAGTGACCGACTCAGACTCTGAAACACAACGTCTATTACGTGCAATACAGTTGGCTCAGTCAAGCACGCAGCGGAAGGAGGCCCCAACAGATGAACTGAGCTGGCAACGAATACTCACTGGTGTACATGTCGTGCTGCCATATTTGATATCGCGAATACATTTTCGGTGTCCCCCACTTGAGCCATACCTTGCCGTACGAATCCCCAAGTCTTCGGGCGGTATGCGACTAAAGGCTCTGCCGTGCCCCGAAGATCTCGCTTGTCAACAATATTTACTCAACTCTCTACTTCTTTCACATGCTCTCGACGCCCCGGAGTTCCATGAGATCGTCCCAGCGGTTAGGTACTCTGCTGAAGTTGGGGTGACGACGTCTGGACCAGACAGTCTCAGGCCAGACCGTGTTCCCGGGGGGCAGAAGGTTGCCAGTTTCGCATATCAAGTCGACATGGATGTCTTATGTGGCGTGACAGAGCCTAGAGGCGATGGTCTGTTCCGGCCTTACATCGAGTGTTGGTCGTCTTTTATTGACCACATTAGTCAAAGCGTAATTAAGGCCACATTGAACGCCGACACGCACCAGACCTTCTTCGTGTCACGACTCGATGTGCGCTCTTACTATGACATGCTGCCACGGTTTGCAGTAAATGATGTCTTGCGTCCCTCTCTCGAGAAAGCGGCGAGCAGGCTGAGTGATCCCAAATTCTTTGTGCCGTTATTCGCCCCCCATCTGGGTTCTATTCCGGATCGAACGAATGCTTTCATAGATCACATTTGCAATCAGTGCTTCGGATATACCTACTACGACCCCAGTAACGGAACTGTGCAGCAATCGCCATTCGGCGCGGATAAAGGAATTCCTCAGGGACCGGATCTGTCAGCCTATCTGGCAACAATCAGTCTATTTCCGCTCGATCGTCGAATCGTAGAGGAGGTAGCATGTTCTCCAGCAGCGATTGCCTATGGCAGGTATGTAGACGATATGGTGTTGGTTGCCACGACAGCCGAAGAACTGGAGCGCCTTCGTGGAATTGTCCAGTTTGAGCTCAGGAAGATTGGCCTCGAACTGAGCCCAAAGACAGAACCCCTTCCACGAATGTCCGGGAATGGAGTCTTGAACTGGTTGACAGAAAAACGCGGTGGCCTCGGGGTTTCGGGAATTGAATTCGGACCTCCAATATCTTTGCCGGCGCTCTCTGACGATGGTGGTGTCGACCGGCGTGAGGCGTTGGTGGCCTTGGGAGAGTTAGATCTCTACCGTGAAAGCACTGATGTTGACTCACTGCGTGAATTGTTGCACACCGTTCGTTCATGCCCTGACTTGCGTTTCAATGACAAATGCCGAATTGCGGCACTCGTTTGGAGGTTAGTGGCTTCAGACCTAGACCGTAAGACCTCGGCCTTAGGTACAATACAATCTGGAGAGCGATTCGCTGAGTTTTTCAAGCTGGAATGGTCGCAAACATTTGATGAGGCGAACTCGATCGACCGATCAAGACTGAAGGAAGAAGAGGTCTTAACTGTATTGTTCGGCCTTGAGCAGTTTCTATGCTCGAGACGATTCCTCGCACCAGATTTTAGCGACCTCGAGAAGCGAGCCATTCATAGGTGGAGGATGAACGTCGCGATGGCTGTTCATTCGGGATTGCTGACGCATCTTCGTGCGGCTCTTCCAAACACGTTAGAAACGCAAGAAGCAATCCTGAATGTTGCCATCGCTAATCTTCATGTGATTGCCTCACAGGTAACATTGCCAGAGACTTTGACTTCGGAGATCTCCGGAGTGACATCAATCTCGAATGCAGTTCCAGCAGCATTGGCGAGATCTCTAATTTCTCTTGCAGCAGCACAAAAGTCATCAGCCAAACTCGATATTCTCCTCACACAGCCGAATACATACGGCCACCTTCTCATGCATGAGGCTATGGTTAGGCTGGCTTGCCCATGGCCAGCGGGTGCAGCCGATCCGCTTCAGTCAATGACCCTTCGTCTTGGGGAAGTTAGACCGGCGGTTGACGAAACCGAAGAATTGTTCATTCGGAGGCTCCGCTGGTGGCTACCAGATGATGGCAATCGTTCTTCCCTGAATCTGGGGCCTAACGAAGAGGGTGATCTCGATTGCAAAGGAATGCTCGAAGGCCTGCTCAACATTGGACATGCAAATGCAGCTCGTTTACTCCAGCGACGAACACGTCTGGTGCGCAAATCGCTGAACTCTCAAGTTGGAGAAGTCTGTGATTGGTTGCCAGTGGTCCCGGTTGAATGCGTTCCTGGATTTGTTGGCTTTCAACAAGAGCACTCAGTATTGAGGTCGCTGTTTTGTGACCACGCCACAGACTTGAACCGCATGGAGAAGATCTCGTTTTTACCATCAGAAATTGAATTTGAGAGCGTACCACAGACATCCATACAGAAGGCACAATTCGATTCTGCACGACGCCTCGAGACAATTTGGAGTCCGGAAATGGTCTTCACAACCCCGGGCATCACTCAATGGATTGCGCACGCTTTTGAGTCGCTAGTAAAGCAAAGTCGAATGATTCCCGGCATGGAGTGCCCCCCATTCTTAGGAAATATGGTCGGGCCGAGCCCGGATCAGCCCCTTGATACTCCGATTAAGGTAGTCGGCTTCCTTCTCGATGAAAACAAGATCCGTGGACAGGCATTTATTCGAGAACCAGATTCCGGATTGATTCCTCATGGGATCAATAAGTCAGGCGACTACCTTTGGAGAGCGGGATATGCGATTGCAAACCTACTGGGCTTGGCCGATAGATCAACGAATCTACCATCCGTCACATTCGATAGCCCTTATTTTTCTTCGCGCCTGAACAACAACTCGCCTCGACAGGAAGACCGATGGGCGATCGAGACACTTCTGAGGTTCAGCCTGTTTCGACTCTGTGGAAAAGTGCCTACGCGTGTTACAACAGTTTCAGCTAACAGTCCGATTCCCCCAAGTATCAAGCGAGTGCTGAACCGGCTAGAGCAATTCCCGACAGATACGCCGACAACTAGCGGGGCGAGAAAGATCGGCCTAGTTCTCTCAGCGGTTGTAGAGACTAGATTTGCGGCGGTTAGAGCAGAAGCAAGAAGTCTTCTGGATGCATCAAAGCGTGGCGTTCCGTGTGCAGTTCTGGCTCACCTTGTGCCACATCGATTACCATCGGATGTTACACTGTCGGAGATTCTTCCAGGAACGGATCCTGTGGGTTTCATGCCTAAACGACGAGCGACGCGAGCGTGGTACTTGCTTTCCCTGCGTCTTGCGAAACTCTCCGAGCAGATCGTTGTAGAATCAGGACAAGAGCCGGATCAAGCGTTAAAAGCTACTTTGGCTGGCCTACGCCTAGTGTCACTGGAGGTGCAGCTCCGTGCGCAAGTGTTAGAGCTCATTGCAATCAATGGTTCTTCTTCATCGGCAAAGATGTCAACAATTGCCGGAGAATTCAGAGTCGACGAATGGGGGCTAGATGGCACCGAATTGCTACATGAGATGGACGACAATTCCGTGGATCAGTCCAATTCTGACAGAGTTCGAAACGACAGCGGAGTTTTGTTTCTATGGCGTGCTGTTGAATTGGCCACAAACAGTGAGAATGGTCGTGGATGGCAAAGACTGAATCAAGTAACTCCGCTCGGCTGGGTCGTTTTGCTGGGCATTTGTCTCCGTAGTTTAAGAGTGTTGCCGAACCCCAGTGTTTGTCTTTCGCCAGAGAAACTTAACGAGATCAACGAGTTTCTCGCACGACTTGCATTGGATCTTGCCGTTGCTTCGAGTGCAAGTTCGCAAAACGAACAACCATGGGGTGACCTCTCTGGTGCGATCGAACTGTGGACCGACGTACTAACGTCGAATGTATTGTCAACGCTTGACGAAATTGATGCCGCGACCGAAGTCGAAGTGACCACAGACGAGTCGCCGTTCTTCGCATTCCAATCAGCGGCAAAACGCTCGAACGCTGATGGCGATGGGGGAATGGACGTAACTCTTTCGAACGGAAGGCGATTCCTTCAGAAATGGCAGATCATCAGTGCATCGGGAACAGGAGAACGCAGCACCGATGGTGTAGAACGATTCATGGATAATCAGAATCGGTACATCATGCGATGGTCCCAATCATTTCATAGGGGCCGGCTAGTGGCCATTCATTATGTACAGCCTCGACTCGCTCGCTTGTCAGGTATCCTTTTGTCCGAGCCGCAAACAACCATCGCCGTGGAGAACGAACGATCGCAGAGCGAGAATGCGCTGGCGGTCCGTCCGGGGTTAGCTGAACAAGATCCCGACAGCCCGAATGCAAACGTGTCTGGGGCAGGTGAAAACAATGCAGAGAAACAGGTTTCTGTATCCTTCGATGCTGCGAGTGAACTAGGTCATTCTGTTGAAGTGCAAGACTTTCGACGGACTCAAGAATCTGAGTGGCGGGCGCGTAGTGATCGGGCTCAGTGTTATCTGCGAGTAGCCATGGTGCAATGGCATGTCGAGGATATGGGATCGTATGCGCACCCTGTTTTTGAAGTCGATAGGAAGGAGTTGCAAAAGATTGGTAAGGAAATGTCAGACGGTAAAGGGACGCTACGCCCTGAAGAATGGTCAAGAGAATTGGCGCGAAGGTATCGCAAGCTTCCGAGCTCAGTGGAGTACCGCCGTCATCAGATCTTGAGAGAGGTTTTTCGAGCTTGCAGAACCTTTAAGGTAGACTGTCTTTTACTACCGGAATACTCAACTCGCCCAGACACAGTCGAATGGATCAGGGAAACACTTCTCGAGATGGGACTAGAGACCATCGTTTGGGCCGGAACCTTCCGGTATCCGCCGTTTCCGACGAAGGGGTGTTTCTCTTGGCTGGACAATGTTCCAGCATGGGCGGCTGTTGCCCCAGTTGTTGTCCCAAGGGGAGAGAGATTCTTCGGTGGTAGAGAAAGTGTCATTAGACAACGCATGAAAAAATACCCGTCTGTAGCCTACAACGAGATGTTTGCCACAGATTCGACCGAGATCCCAAGACTAATCCCGGATGGTCCAGAGCTGGCAAGCCGAGTTATAGAGCTGATCTGCTCGGAGATATTTCTAGCCACGTCTCCGTCAAATCTATTAACGCTAGCCATTTCATTGAATGATCTTCGAGCAAAATTTGGCGGTTCGCGTTGGTCATATGAAGATGCGATGGACTACGTTTTGATGGATGTGAAGAACTTTGCATACGCGACATCATTAGCTCGGCACCCCAAAGAGCGTCGGAGCGTGTTATTTGTCCCAGCAATGACTCCGCGAGCACAAGACTACGTTGTATTGGGACAAGCAAACTACCTCGCCTCAGGTATGACGACGGTCTTCTGTAACGATTCTAGTCGGCATGGGCACGGACAGAGTTGTTTTATTGGCCATAACGGGTGGGAGAATGAAAAAGATGGTGCCTTTCCGGGTATACCCATGCCCGGGCCATATTCAGGAGTTCTGCCCGGGATATTCCGGCCTCGTCTGCAGCATCCTGGCTGGCTTGAACAATCGGAGCAAGCCATGGTTATTGCTGACATTGATCCAACTTACCAGATGGAAGGGCGCCCACGACCGCAGAACCTACTACCTCCTCTCCAGCTTGTTGCTCATCTGCCAATTATGGAAGCAGGAAATGGGCAGCGTCGTGACTTGCTTAAGCCAAAGATTGAATCCAGCCTAAAGATCGTAAAAAACCCTCGGATTAGAGCAATCTTGGAAAGTCTCTCTCGGGGCGACGCTTCCGATCGACCGGCGGTTCTCCAGAATGCGGTTCTGATGTGTGCCCAAGTCCTTGCTGAGGTCAAGACTAAACGAGTCTCCTCAATTGCCGATGATTCTCCCACAGTTGTCGCCGACTGCTTGCGACTACTCGCCGCAGCAGCACCCGAAAACGAACATTGGCTGCACCGACGTGCAGATGCCTATGAGAATGAGCATGCTGCTAACCCACAAAGTTCGATACCGGCGACGTTGATCGACTGGCTACACGTCAATGTTGCCATGCCTCATCGCTGCCCAGAAATTTGCGTTCCAGCATATAATAATCGATAATGTGGCCCAATCATCTATTTCGGCTTGTTCAACTGCACTACAAGGTGATTCTTGTGACTATCGCGATCGATTGGGTTAGTAGTCGAACTGATGGCGTCAGTCTTTTGACATTGCCTCGGATAGCCGCATTTGCGGTTGATTTGTTTTCGGTGCGTGCCCAAAAATCTGATGCTACCGCGTTCTGACTGCACAATTTGTTTTGCAGGTGAAGTGGAGTGATCGTTTCTGTCTAGACCTCAAACAAGCGACCATTTTAGCGGTTTAGAGAGTTATTTCTGCGCGTAGGCCGTCGTTCGCGGTTTTGCGCTACGCTGAAATCGAGTTGATTGTGATTCATTGGTCGCCGTTTCTGTCGCTGGAATTCTGTTTG
>JAEUII010000323.1 GCA_016795145.1 Planctomycetaceae bacterium | reverse complement strand
CCTGACGGAATGGGAAAAGGAAGCGTTGCAGAAGAAAGCCCCTGAAGAACCAGAAACGCCGGACCTTCTCTCCAGTTCACTTTGAGCGGAAAACAAACATGCAGTCGGCAAACCCTCACCAGGAATCGAAGGCAACGGGTCGATTCTGGACGGTGGCCGCTGTGCTGTTTGCCACGGGCATCGTCTGGATCGCCCAGGGATCTTCGCTGCTGTTTCGAGATCTCTGGATGGATGAGGTTCATTCGTGGCTGTTACTGACAGCTCCGACGCAGAGTCACATGCTGAGCGCGCTGGCAGATGGGGCAGATTTCAATCCTCCAGGCTGGTACCTGATCACTCGCTGGCTGACCGCGGGAGGTTATCCGAGCGAACTGCTGTTCCGAAGCCTGTCGCTGTTCTGGATGCTGCTGGCGGTGGTTGCCGTCTGGGTTATTCTGGCTCGCCGGTACTCTCGCGTGATCGCGCTACTTGCTGTTGTCGCAGCTGCATCGCATCCCCTTATCATCTACCAGTCGACCGAGATTCGATTCTACAGTTTCTGGTGTGCGACGATTCTGTGGCTCGCTGTCTGTTTGGACTGGAAGCCCAACGCCGCCTCAATGCGGTTTGTCCGGTACGTCGGTTGCGGATTACTGGCCGTTCTTACCGTGACGACGCACTACTTCGGGATCATTTCCCTGGCACTTGTGTGTTTACCCGCCGCGCTGCGCTGGCTAAAGCGGCGTGAAGGGTTATGGGACCTGTTGTGGACCCTGGTCCCGGCGATCAGTGCGCTGATTGCTGTACTGCCGTTTCTACGAGGGCAGCGAGCTGCGCTGACTCGTCCTACATGGATCTCGCCGCCAACACTTTCAGACAGCTTCATGTTCCTTGAAGCGTTGCTGCCTTATCGCCCGATCCTGCTGGCAGCTCTTGTACTCGCAGCAATTCGGTATGCCTCGACACGTTCACGAACAGGCTCTGATCCAGACGAAGGCTGGCATCGTGGGGCCTCCTGGGAATTGCTGTGTCTTGCCCTGATGCCTCTGGCGATTGTCGCGTTCTCCTGGGGCCTGCAGCCCGCGCTCGTCACTCGCTACGCACTTGTTGGCCTCCTGCCTGTTGCCGCGGTCTTCGCACCGCTTCTAAACGACCTGTCAGTTCGATGGCAGCGTGTCGTGCTTTGTCTGCTGCTTTTGCTGGGAGGGAAGTCGCTTCACGAGACCGCCCTGAGCGCTCAGCTTGAAGCATCCGCTCGCGCAGATCTTGCACGGCAGCTTGGATCCTGCAACGACGGTCCTGTCATCATGGAGGATCGAATTGTGTGGATGGGTTTGCTGCATCGCCACAGGGAGCTGCGAACGACATGTTATCTCGTGGACTTCAGCGATAACGAGCTCCTGGCAGACTCCGCGCTGAGAGTTGTGCAGCGTGACGCAGGCCGGCGAATTGCGCGCTGGTTTCCCGACTACTCGATGAGGCGCATCGCGGATTTATCACAGGCTCAGAAATTTTATGTAGTGACCTATGAAAGCGCCTCGGCTGAGGTACTGAAATACCCTCAATCCTATGTCATGCAGAGAGTCTCAAAAGACGTTTATTGCTTCAAATCTGTTGCGGAAACGCAGCGTTTGAGCTCAACGGAAGCCATTGGGAAAACTTTTGTCCAAAAACCTTTTGACGAGAGAAAATGGTGACCTAGGTTCTTGTTGTCCCGCTCAGATGAGCACCTGACAACAGGCGACCAGCAACCGGGACAAACAACGTGAGTGTTAACTCTGCGTGGCAGAGTTCTTTTTGGCGGATGACACTCCGCCGTGACGTCACCTGCCCTGCGAAGGGCGCAATGTGAGGGGTACTAACATGACTAAGTTCGCAAACAGCATTAAGAAGTTCCTGAAGTCAGAAGACGGCCCAACCGCTGTTGAATACGCGGTGATGCTGGCTCTGATCATCGTGGTCTGTCTGGCTGCAGTATCAGCAGTCGGCAGCAACGCGAATGCTCGATTCAACAAGGTATCGAGCTACCTGACATAGTTCGACCGCAGCGGGCGAGTCCCGACTGCAGCTTAATAAAGAGAAGGAACGTGGCGTTGCTGCGTTCCTTCTTTTTTTGCGCGCCTGCAACAAATGAACCTGCAGTGCATCCTGTGAACACCTGCTGCATTCCTGCAGCGCGACGGACAACCTGGGAGAATTCCGCAAAGTCGTTCTTGACCCCCTGGAATCATGACCTAGGTTTTCAGTATCGGACGGAAGCTGTGGATCAATCACAGCCACATCAGGGAACTTATCTTCGAGGGAATTGATCCAATGAGTCGAGTACGAGCCTGTGTTAAGCGTTTTCTTGTATCAGAAGATGGCCCTACAGCTGTTGAGTATGCAGTCATGCTCGCGCTGATCATCGTTGTCTGCCTTGCAGCAGTCTCAGCGGTCGGCAGCAATGCGAACGGCAAGTTCAACAAAGTACGAACCTATTTGTCATAGTCGTTGCTGACTGCGTAGCCCTGAGCCTGTTTGTCTGGTGAGAATCGGGAGTTTGAGATGATTCCGTTCTGGATGGAACTTAGCCCGTCAGACCTGATTCAGGGAACCGCCGTTCTTTCAATGGCGCTGACGTTTCTGTTTCTGAGTTTTGGCGGTTCAGCCCGTCGAATCTGAAGACCAATCAACAACACTGTCATCGAAGTCCATCGGGAATGGTGGGAGTCGGTAACAGTCTGACCCAGTATTAAATGACTGTTTGAATTCGGAGCCCCTCCAATGGACGTCACTGAGTTTTTGCTTCACAACTGGCACATCAAAACCGTTTCCATCATCCTGATTGTCGCTGCCTGGATTGATGGTCGTCAGCTTAAGGTACCGAACTGGATCACCTATCCAATGGTGTTGTCCGGTTTGGTTTATTCGACCTGGGCCGGCGGACTGGGCGGGTTTGGTGGCGGACTGCTTGGCATGGTTGTTGGTCTGCTGACGCTGCTTCCTCTGTACGCAGTCGGAGGCATGGGAGCAGGTGACGTTAAGTTGATGGCTGGCATTGGTGCCTGGGTTGGCTGGAAGATTACTTTCGCGGCCTTCTGCGTTTCAACCGTCGTTGGTGCTGTGATGGCGGTGCTGATGGTTCTGTGGCGTCGAAGCCTTCGACATCACTATGACCAGTTCCTGCTGATTCTGAGCGAGTGGATGGTCATTCGTGACCCATATAAGCTGTCAGAAATTGCAGCAGAGCGTAAGCCACGCATGATGCTGCTGCCATACGGCATTCCGATCTGCATCGGAACGATCGGTTACTTTATCTACAACAACATGATCTAAGACCGGCAAAGACTGCTGGAAGATTTGTGATGGCGGCATGGGGCTCCCTGCCATCCGACTCTGAAGGATTCAGAGGCCCGTAGTCTGCGGAATGCAGATGCACAGAGATGTCCTGGTTTGCGTTTCCTGTCAGCATTCGGTGAAGCAAAAAGGCCTTCATGCCGATGAAGATGCTGATGGGGTATCGATCGACTGTCCCGTGGGCATGCTTCGGCAGAATTCGCCGATGGGACGGTTGTGAGGGGTGGACTCCATCATGAAAAATCAGTCGACCATCCTGCTTGTCGTTGCCGTTGGTTGTGGTCTGGTGGCCATGCTCGGTGTGCGTCAGGCAATTAATAAGAAGGACTCTAATCAGGAAGAGATGGTTGAGGTACTCTCAGCCAGCATCGACATTCCTGCCGGAGTTCCACTCAACGAAACAAACGTTCGATTTGTTCCAATGGCCGTGTCTTCAGTTCCTGAAGGAGCTGTGACCAGCATGGAAGAGATCGCAGAGCGAGGTCTGAAGGTTCCTGTTGTCACTGGCGACTGGATCCTGAAGGGTAAGCTTGGAGAAAAGGGACAGTTCGGTGCCATCATCCGGATTCCTCCGGGAATGGCAGCGGCCACAATTCCGGTGGATGCCACGACGGCACACAGCGGTATGTTGAAGGCTGGCAATCGAATTGACCTGCTTCTCACCTATGCGGAGACCGGTCCAACCGGTACGCATCAGAAGACGATTGCGGTACTGGAATTTGTGGAAGTCTTTGCAGTAGACAATCGTATCTACGGCACAGACAAAGAAGGGGAAGGTTCGGCCAAGAATATCTCTCTGCTTGTGACTCCTGAACAGGCCAAAGCAGTAACGCTCGCCAGCAACATTGGAAAGCTGTCGACGATTATGCGAAAGCCGGGCGATCGAGCAGATGAGAAGGGGTCAGGAGAGATCTCACAGGAGTTTCTGACAAGTTCCTTCATGGGATCAAACCTGGATGCTCCTTCTGTTGCGTCAGCAGCGGAGACGGAGTTGCCTCAGCCGAAGCCTGAAGAAAAGAAAGATGTTGCTGCTCTGCTGGATGATGAACTGAATCGAACTGCAGAGCAGGATCCAGGTGGTTCTGTGCGACTGGCGGTAGCCGATGCACGACCCACATGGACAATGGAGATTTACGAAGGGGACAAAGTGCGACTGGAGACAGTTGATCTGCCGTCGGATGGCCCGGCTGCAGGCGACTTCAACATCTGGGGCCTTTGGAACCGGAAGTAACAGGGGGAGTTTGAGCGAGTCGTCAGACCGCTCAACGGAAGTCATACATCGCGCGGAGCGCGTTTTGAGTTGAGGCAACGACATCTGCCCGTCAGGCAGATGTCGTTCTCAGCGTTTCAGGGGTGCAGGGATGCTTTCGAAACGTCTCATGGCAGTTTGCATTGGAACGCTCGGACTGATCTTCGCGTCTGCGGAGAGCTTTGGTCAGAGTAATGCGACATCTCCGGTCTATCAGATCCGTGATGATCGCAATGAAGTCGCGCTGTTTGAGCGGTTTTCGATGTTTATCGAGCACTCCGCCAAGATCCGAAAGGTTATGGATTTTGATGCCGAAGTGCTGACCGTTCAGACGGTTGAAGGCAATCCGAATCAGTTCCGGATCTATGCTCTGAAATCCGGCGTCACCTCAATCACTGTTGTGGACGAATTCGGCAAGACGTTTACCATCGAAGTGCTTGTTCGCGGGGACGTGCGCCATCTTGAGTCGTTCATCCGAAGACTTTATCCGGATGATACCATCACGATCGAAGAAATCAGTGACACGGCAGTGCGTCTGGACGGCTGGGTTTCTCGCCCTGAAGCCGTCAGCGAAATTCAGGCGATCGCCGAGCAGTTCTACGCTGAAGTGTTGAATCACATGAAGACCGGCGGCGTTCAGCAGATCATGCTGAAGTGTACCGTTCTGGAAGTTCAGCGTTCGAAGCTTCGACGACTGGGCATGAACTTCACAATGATTCGACCAGACGGTTACCTCGTGACGACGCCGGGTCCGATTACTCCCATCACAACTTTGACTGCCGGGGGTGCAGGAACAACGATCACTCAGTCCGGTTTTGGATCCAACAGCGTGACATGGGGTCTGACACGACCCAACGGGATCTTCCAGGGGTTCATTCAGGCGATGGTGGAAGAAGGCCTGTTCAAGACGCATGCGACGCCAATGATCGTGACTCATAACGGTCGCCCTGCGAACTTCCTGAGCGGTGGTGAAACGCCAGTGCCCGTGACCGCCGGTCTGGGTGCGGTCGGTATTGAGTTCCGTGAATTCGGTATTCAGCTGAATACGGTTCCCGTGATTCTGGGCAATGGCCGAGTTCGACTGGAAGTGGAAGCGATCGTTCGTGACCAGGACTTCTCTAACACGGTGACGATCGGCGGTACGACAACCACGGCATTCCGAACAAACAGTGCGAATACTCAGGTGGAAATGAATTTTGGCGAAGCACTCGTCATCGCGGGACTCGTTTCAAAGCGAGGCGCAGCGACCACTCAGAAGGTTCCGTTCTTCGGCGAACTGCCTTATGTCGGAGCTGCGTTCAGTCGCAAGCAGTACACCGAATCAGAATCCGAGCTGATGATTCTGGTGACTCCGGAACTTGTCGCACCGATGCCAGCCGGACAGTTGCCTTCGGTTGGTCCTGGTTTGCAGACCGATATCCCGGTTGACCGTGAACTGTTCTTCAATGGTATGCTGGAAGTGCCAAAATTCGGCGACGAGTGTGCTCATTGCACAAACTGTCTGCCAGGAGCGACGCACTGCCAGGATCCGAATTGTCAGACTTGCCGTGGAAACGGAGAAAACTGTGTTCCAGGAACGGCAAAGGCGGCTCCATCCGGAAAGGCCACGGTTTCCCCGGCAGCACAATCCCGACCAGTACCGTCAGTCGGCGGTGCAGGGAACGGGAAGCCGGTTGCTCCGGCCAGTCGCCGTACAACTTCGAAGTCGGGACTGATTTCTCCAACCATGCGATAGGAAGGGCGTTTGCCCTTCGGAGAAATCCCCGGTGAAAATTTGAGAATCAGTTCGTTTTGGTCCTAGAGTTGAGGGTGTCATTCCGACGCTCTGCGTTGGTGAGGTGTGTTCGTCGACTTACGCTGATCAGCGGATGATGGCGAGTGTGATTTTCGGTACGAACTTTCAGAACGAGATTCGAAATGAAAAGCGTATTGCGACTTGCGACGGTCGACCCGGATGAGCGCTCGCGCAACTCGCTCAAGTCAATGCTGCTGGGCGTAGATACCGTGTGGCTGGAAGCCGAATGCTCCCGCTATGAATTCTTCATGGACGTGGCGCGGCAGACACAGCCGGACATCGCACTGATCAACGTCGACTCAAATCATGCCAAGGGACTGCAGCTCGTCGGTGAAGTGTCTCGTGCTCTTCCGAATTGCGCAGTTCTGGTTGTCAGTTCGTCGCAGGAAGGCAGTTTGATTCTTCAGGCGATGCGCAATGGTGCTCGCGAGTTCCTGAATCTGCCTGTTCAGCTGGATGACTTCGTTGCTGCGCTCGACCGCATCCGTGCATCGATGGGCGGAAATACGGGTGAAGGTGCCGGGCGAGTTGGGCAGATTATTACGCTGGCCGGAGTTGGTGGTGGTGTCGGCAGCACAGCGCTGGTGGTCAACATGGCTGCTTCGCTGGCCCAGGATCCGGGCAATTCTCCCGTGATTATCGACCTCGATCTGACTCTGGGGGACGCTGACGTCTGGCTGGACATCATTCCCGAGTACACGATTCGGGATGTCGCGGAGAACATCTCACGACTGGACTATGGGCTTCTGAAGCGATCGCTGACCCGGCATGATTGTGGTGCTTATCTGCTGCCGCGACCTGTGGAACTGGAAAATGCAGACAGCATCAAGCCGGACGATTTGCGTCGTATCCTGGCGCTGTTGAAGGCGACGTTTTCACATTTGATCGTCGATGTCAGCAAGTCGTTTGGCCGGCTGGATCTGTCGGTCATGGAAGTGTCCGACAAGATTCTGCTGGTGACTCAGCTGGACCTGTCGTGCCTGCGAAACGTCGTTCGAATCATGCAGTTCCTTGATCACTTCCCGGGTGTGAAGGACAAGGTCGAGATCGTTGTGAACCGCATGGGGCTGGAAGACAGCGACATCAGCCTGAACAAAGCACTGGAGACGATTGGTCGTTCGGTCTTCTGGCAACTGCCCAACGACTACGCGACCATGGTTGGTGCTCGAAACAACGGAGTACCGCTCTGTCAGTTTGCTCCAAAAGCACGACTGACTCGAAGTCTTAATGATATGGTTCGACACTTGTCAACAGGTGAACCTGGAGCAAAGCCTCCGGAAGAACCACCAAAGAAAAAGAGCGGCCTGTTTGGGCTGTTCGCCAGTCGTTAGTCCAGGGAAGGACATAATGGCTCAGGTCGAGGTCAGGTAACGGACCTCTGCCTTCTTCAGCTGACCGGACAACCGGAGGCTGTTTTGACTGAGCTCGTATGAGCATCGTTAGACAGGACCTCAGACATCGTCAGGGAGGACGAGAGTCAGATGGTTGTTTTCCGGGCATTTGCCCCAATGATCGTCAGCGCGCTAGCAGTCATCTGCACCGCGTCTGCGTTGCAGGATCCACTCATCGCATCCGATTCGGATGACGATCGATACGTTCCTGAATGGCTCAAGGGAACGCTCGAAGAAGAGGCTTCCGAAGAAGAAGCCTCGGAAGAATCGTGGCTGGATGCGGACACTTCCGGCATCGCCACACTGGAAGGCGGGCCCACGGAGTCTTCGACCTTCGATGATGAGCTGGCGGCTCTGAAGGCTCGAATCGGCGAACTCGAAAGTTCCGAAAAGAAGCGAATCGCTTCCGAAGCCGCGAAGAAGGAAGAAGAGGCGAAGAAGGCTTCCGACTGGCAGGATATGTCAACGGACAAGTGGACCGTCAAGCTCGGCGGACATGTGTCGATGGACTATGTGAACTGGGCCAATGCCAGCCCTTCTATCCCCAACACCCAGGATTATTT
>JAEUII010000304.1 GCA_016795145.1 Planctomycetaceae bacterium | reverse complement strand
CTCCGTCGTCTCCGTCTCCTCCTGAAATGTCTGCAACAACAGTTGTTTGCACGGTTGAATGGGCAGACCCCACTTCCATTCGGATTCCATCGTCACCCTGGCCACCATGAACGATCAGGTTCAGGGGAATCGTTACATTGCCGATCGTGATCAGTTCGAAATCATCGTTGCCGCCATTCAACTCTGCCTGAATCGACTGAATGAAATCGAGCGAGTATGTTCGACGAATTGCAACATCACTTGGTTCGGTCTTCGTCTCCACCACGAGTGTGCGATCTGAGTCTTTGCGGATCAGCCGAACTGCATCGCGTTCCGATGTTCCGGAGATTCGGAGGGTTCGCTTGCTTGTGTCCAGCATAACCTGACTCGACAGAGGCGGCGACGGTGGCTGAGGATTTGAGGGCAACAGCAGCGCCGCCTGAAGCTGCTGAATCAGTTCTTCCCGGGCCGCGCCGGCTTCGTCGCTGGCTGTATTCATGAGGATGATAAACCCGGCCCCGGTCGATTCGTTGAAACGGACCTCTGACTGAAATCCAAATGTCGCTCCATTGTGTCCGATAATGGTTCCGTTGTCGGATTCCGCGGTGAGCCAGCCCAGCCCGGACAGCGTGGAGACTGCTGAGTCAGGGAGCGGCGCGTATCCGACGTGTGTCATTCCAATAGACTTTGCCAGAGGAGACGGGAATCGACCGGTCTGAGTTTCGAGGTATCTGACAAGGTCCCGCCCGGATGCGCGAAGGGCACCGGCACCGGCCAGAGTATTGAAATCCATTGGTGGAACAGTCGTTTGACCGTCGAAAGCGGTTCCCTCTGCGATTAGGGCTGCGAAAGGTGCTGGCGGGTTCTGGAAAATGCTTCTCAGGCCGAGAGGGCGGAGTACTCGTTCTTGAATCGCATCTTCGTAACTGAGACCGAGGGTACGTGATAGTGCGAAACCAAGAAGTCCCATACCCAGATTGCTGTAACTGAAGGGAGGGTTGGTGATGTCCGGCAATTCGATTTCGAGCAGATCTTCTCGAAGTCGCGGCCAGTCCCTCTGAATTTCAGCTGTAAAGAGTGCCTCGAGGTGGGCAGGGTCCCGGATTCCCTGTTCGAGATCGGACATCACATCCGCAAGTCGACGGTCAAAGTCCTTTGTATCGCGCGGAAGGCCCGAAGTATGAGTTGCCAGTTCCAGCAATGTAATCTCATGTCCGCCTCTGCTCGGAACTCGGGCATTCGGGGGCAGGTACCTGCTGACGGGATCGTTCAGTGAGACTTCACCGTGTGACACCATGTCCGCCAGCAGCGTCCCGGTAAATGATTTTGTCAGCGAACCAAGCTCAAAAATGGACTCCGAAGAAACCGGTTTCCCGGCGGCATTCATGGTCCCGAAAGAGTAGGTTTCCCGAGAGCCGTCGGGCAGCACAACTGCCACAAACACCCCTGAGCCAGGGATACGCGTGACCAGCGGTTCGACCGCAGTGCTGATAAACGACTGCCATTCAGCCGCTGACTTTCTCGACTCCACATCACGGGCAAGAACGTCTTCTGGTGCGGTTAAGATGTCTGTGCCGCTGCCGCCACTGACACTGATCTGGCGAACGGCTGTCTGGCCGATCACACCATCACTGTCGCCGACCCCGACATGCAACAAGTCATTTCCGGCATCTCCCAGCAGCGAAACACGCGGCGCAGTTGTCCGCGCCACAATGGATTGGAACAGCGTCAGTTGATCGTTGCCGCTGCCTCCGGAAACAACCACGGACGATGGCAGTTCATAGTGTCCCTCAAGATCGACTGAGAGCTTATCATCTCCGCGTCCTCCCAGCATGTTGATTGTCAACCCGCCCACGGTCGTCAGGTTGCCGATCATGCGTGCAGCAAGTACGTCATTGCCGTCACCGCCGTCCAGATGCAGCCGGATTGATCGCATGATGTCCGACGAAACCAATGAAATGGTGTCGTCTCCTTTGCCTGCCTGGACCGTGATTTGTCGAATAGCGCTTGACGAATAGGAACCCTGAAACGGACTGACTGGGGAGACCTCGTCATGAGCACTTTGGATCTGAACAAGGATCTGATCCGCCTGGTCATCTCGGGAGATCCAGATTTGATCATTTCCATCGGATCCATTGACCATCAGTGTGCCCCGGGTGAGTACTGCGGGAGTGGCCGCAAGGCACAGACGGATCTCAAGCGCCTCTGTGGAAAATGTCGATTTTCGGCTTCGATCCCGTTTTCGGTTCATGCTGCAGTCTCCCGAGAGAATCGATCGCATTGATAAAATGTCAAAACAGGCAACGTCAAAACGCCGGCGGACTTCCAGAACCGCGTTGACGATGTTTGCAGATAGGCAACAGAGACAAGCTGAGGGCAGTGCTGAACGCAACTGCTTCAAGAGCAGAATGTTGGAGGCAAAACTTTGTCGTCGGAAAGGCGGCGAACTGCTTTTCCGACTGGAGGAATTGAATTCTGCGAAGACACTATGGAATAGCAGTGACCGCGGACTCCCTTTCGGAAGATTGCTCACCTGCAACCCTGTAAAGCCACAGAATGCAGACCAGTGCCACAAACAAGGCCTGTAATCCCTGGGTCACTGGCTGTGACGAAAACCCGGATACCGTGCCGATATCGATTCTGTAATTGCCGGGATTGGTCCCCGATGGCCACGTCAATTCAAATTTCGTCATCGAAAAATACAGCAGAAACAAGATCATCGCGGGAATGATTGATGTCCAGGGGCGTGCCGCTCTGGAGGCGATGATACGATAGAGCCGCATGGTCAGAAGCACTGGGATGGCCTGCAGCCACAGATGCATTGCAAGGACAAGCACTACCTTTGTTGCGTCAAGTGAACCGCTCACAAAGGCGACCTCGGATTCTCCATAGAGACGGACAACCACAGGCATAATAAGTTCAATGGTGAACAGGTAGACGATGTGTGCGAGAAATGTTGCGATGGGTATCGGACTGAGCCAGAAGGTCAGGAACGGATGACGCCCAAACAGGGATTGCCGACGAAATCCATGAGTCAGCATTTGCGCGAGCGTGTCTGGGTCTCCCAGCCTTCGGGAGGCGTCGTCGTCTCCTTCAGAATCTCTCATATCTTCCAGATGATCTGCCATTTCGCGCGTAGTTCTGCACACGTATTCGCGCGGCAATCCGTTTACAAGCAATGAGCGAGAGAGTCTTGTCGTCCATGTGTCGAGTGTCATTTCAGCCTCCGCTCAGTGCCAACTGAATGGCACTGCAGATTCGATTCCAGTTTTGAATCGACGCCTCCAGTTGCGCGACACCAGGTTTTGTGATGCGATAGACCATCCGATTGCGGCCATTCACTTCTGCTTCGCTTGCAACGATCTTACCGTCCGACTCAAGACGATGCAGAATGGGATAGATGCTGCCTTCGCCAAACTGAAGAGCCTCGTCAGTAATTTCACGAATTCGGGCGACGATCGCGTAGCCATGAAGTGACTGCCGTGACAGGATTTGCAGGATCAGCAGCTCCGGGACACCATTTGTGAAGTCGGGATTCGTCTTTCGCGCACCCATTGAGCGACTCCTGTTGAGCATGCTGACTTGTTACAGCGGAAAAGCTCTGGCCTGTCGTTTTTTTATTCGACCAGATGATACATCGAGGTTCAAGGTATGTCAACAAATTCCGAGGCGAAAGCACGAAGTTGGGTATCTCACAATTTGTAGAGCTTCATTCACTTCGTCGGACGTGTTGAATCAGAAACCAGCTTTACGACAATTCTCAGTGGGTTGGCAGTCGTCTCGCTGCGATAATGCCGCCGTTCGGATGACTTTCCATTGGCCAGCGCTGAGACCGAAGCATGGGACGCGTGTTTGAGCAGATCGAAGACGAGCTGAAGGACTGGATTGCGAGACAGAAAATCTTCTTCGTGGCAACAGCTCCGAACGAAGGTCATCTCAATCTGTCGCCTCGCGGAATGGACACCTTTCGTGTGCTGAGCAGCCTTGAATGTGCCTGGCTGGATCTGACCGGAAGCGGCATCGAGACGATCTCCCATCTGCGGCAGAACGGACGCATCGTAATCATGCTGTGCGCGTTCGAAGGACCACCTCGAATTGTCCGGATTCATGGAACGGGAGATTACGTCCTTCCGGCGGATCCTGAATGGCAGACTTTGAAACCTCACTTTCCCGATCTTCCCGGGGATCGAGCCATCATTCGCATTCGTGCCACGCGTGTGAGTGATTCCTGTGGCTTTGGAGTCCCGCTGTATCAGTACGTTTCTGATCGGACCACGCTGGTCGACGGCGCGATCCGAAAGGGGCCTGAGGGGCTGGCGAATTACCGTGCGGAGAAGAATGCAACGAGTATCGATGGCCTGCCCGGGCTCTGAGAGAGCATCGAGTGTGGGTGTTTTGCTGGGATCACGCCCGTCCCGAAGATGACTCGAATTTCAGGATTACTTCTAGCTGACCGGGGACTGGTCTACACTGCTTCTGATGTGAAATTGCTGCCTGCAAAGGTGTCGTTGGTCGAGAACTGTCTGGCCGACGAGGACTCAAGGGAATCAGAAGGCTCAGTTATGAATATCAAGTGGACTGTGTTTGCGTTCGTTGCTGGTGCGGCGTTGTCGTGGGGCGTTTATGTGCCGCTCGTTCATGACGCGACGGCGAAACTGGGTAGTAACCTGCGAGCATTCCTGATGGTGGGCGTGGCCTACTTTCTGGTGGCTGTTCTGGTTCCGGGAATATTCCTGTTCGTTCTGAAAAACGATCCGACTGCCAAGGCTAGTGCGAACTGGTCATCGATGGCGATGTTCTCGGGGTTGCTTGCAGGTATTGCAGGGGCAGCAGGGGCACTTTGCGTTATATTTGCCACTCGCGACGCAGTCTCGACACTTGGTCCGATTTATGGGCCACTGATGGTCGCACCACTTGTATTTGCTGGCGCTCCTATCATCAACACGATTGCCTCCATCACAGTCTTGGCGCATGGCAAGAAATTCGAAATGCCAGGGATGTGGTTCTACGTCGGACTGGCGATGGCAGCTGGCGGGATGGCGATGGTGATGGTGAATAAGCCAAAGGAAGCCACCACCGCTCCCACTCCTGCGGCGAATGCAACGTCACCGGCAGATCCCGGGAAAACTCCCGGCTAGTTTTGTCGCGTTTTCACAAACCTCCGGAACCTGTTTACTGCAGGCTCATGGAACTCAGGACACAAAAAGAGCCCGGTGGATCCACCGGGCTCTTTGCTTTTCATTGCACTCAAACGATCGCGTGAGCTTAGTTCAATGTCTGCTGGCCTGGCTTCCAGTTGCATGGGCACAGCTTGTCAGTCTGCAGAGCATCCAGGACTCGCAGAACTTCGTCGACATTTCGTCCAACGCTCAGGTCATGAACGGCCAGCCAGCGAAGAACGCCGGTTGGGTCGATCAAATAGATGCCGCGGTACGCCAGTCCCTTACAGCAGTCCAGAACGTCGAATGCTGATGCGAGCTGATGGTTGTTGTCACCGATCATCAGGTGCTTCAGCTGGCCGAGTTCCTTGTGAGAATCGCACCAGCCCTTGTGAGAGTACACGCTGTCGGTGCTGGCTGTCAGCACGACGGTGTTGCGGTCGCTGAATTCACCCAGAGCCTTGTCGAAGGCGATGATTTCTGTTGGGCAAACGAATGTGAAGTCCAGCGGATAGAAGTACAGGCAAACCCACTTGCCTGCAAAGTCTGCCAGCTTGAGGTCCTTGAACTGACCGTCAGTGTTGTCCTTGGTTCGATCGTAGGCTTTCAGAGCCAGATCCAGGCCTGGAGCAGGCTGGCCAACGCGAATTCCCATAGTCACTACTTTCCTGTTTCGGGGTGTCAGAAGATTCAAACGCACAGCGGCGGATCAGGAGTTTGGCAATTCGCCGAGTTGCCACTGAATGGACAGAGTATAGAGCTGAGGCACGCGTATTCAAGGAGGGGCGCCGATCGTCAGTCGGTGCGAGAAAACAGGGCCGGTTCGCAGTTTTTGCCGGGTTCGACGAGTTAGCCAGGGCCGTCTCCATACTGCGACCTGGCCTCAAAATCGCTACGAAACCGAAGCGTGGGGAGCGGTTGAATCGAGGGGCGTGGAGTTTTCCGGTTGCACCGCCGTCAGATCTCAAAGATGCCCTCTGGAATCACCGTTTTTGCTTTGAACCTCCAGAATCCTCGGTAGAGTGCCCGGTCGAAAATTGGCCGGAAAAGGCCAACGAATCGCTGATTGGCGCCGTACAGGAGTTCATCCTGGCCGAACTGCGCCAGAAAAACGCCGCTATCTGAGAGACTCGAACTGTGTTTGGAAACTTCCTCACGCTGGCCGAAATCCAATCGGAAATCATTGCTCCAAAGACGGACTGGACCTGGTCCCTGCTGTCTGTCTTTGGCATCTTTGTCGGGTTGATTGCGGTCTCCTACGGCACTCGAGCCGGTGTTATTGCCCGGGCGACGACCAAAGAAGCGATTCGCCAGCCGTTGTTCATTCTGCTTCTTGTGATCTCGGCGATCGTGTTGATCTTCAACACCGTCATGCCGTTCTTCACGATGCAGGACAAAGACGAAGGCAAAATGCTGAACGAGTGTGGCCTGGCCACTCTGTTGATTTCCGGCGCGATGCTGGCCGTCTGGACCGCTGGCACAAGCATCACCAGTGAGATCGAAGGCAAGACGGCGATGACTCTCTTGAGCAAGCCGATTGACCGTCGTGAGTTCATCCTGGGCAAGTACATTGGGATCGTTCAGGCGGTCATTTGGCTGTTTGTGATTCTAACAGCCATCTTTTCAGCACTGATATTTGTCAAAGTTGGTTACGACCAGCGTGAACATTCGCAGGAAGTGACTCCGTACCTGCAGTGGCATTCAGTGTCCGGCGTCGAGCTTCCGATTCCTCATCCGGAACGTCTGGCGGTTGTTGGCCGAGTCCTGCCGGGTATCGCTTTGACATTCCTTCAGGTGTCCGTGCTTGGTGCGATTGCCGTCACCATCGCAACTCGACTGCCAATGGTGGTGAACCTGGTGGTTTGCTTTGCGGTGTTTGTTATTGGAAATCTGACTGAGATCATCGTGAATCAGAGCGTCGCTGGTCAGGCGAACGAATCTGTGACATTCACAGCACGTCTGATTTCCATGGTCGTGCCGTCACTTTCAGCCTTCAACATTTCGTCAGCGGTTGCGACGGGACGTGTGGTGCCTCAGGTGTACCTCGGCTACAGCTTTGTTTACGCAGTGGCGTACATTGGAGCCATGCTGTTGCTGGGCTTCCTGTTATTCGAAGATCGTGACCTCGCTTAATGCGGGCGGAGCGATCCTTGACCCAGAATTGACCAGGAAAGGCCATCACCATCCGTGATGGCTTTTTTTGTGGAATGCCGGGTTCCCGCCTGCGTGGGAATGACGGTTCAACCAAAAATGCTTGTTTGGCAAACTACTAGTTTGGAAAATTGGCAGCGGAATGGCCGGAAGTTGTTTCTCACCGGCCGTGGTTTTCCGTTTCAATAAGCTGTATGACGCTGACCGGGAAATCTCCCAACTCAGGAGAAGGCAACATCGGAAAGCCGATTGAGAGGCGGGCTGTTTCTCATTAGTGTTGTGTATCTTAAGCGTCCGGAACGAAGTTTGGCTGTCTGATTTTTCAGGCAGGTCGTTCGATGGATGCTGACTGCGGACACCGGAGAATATCGCCGTGCACAGCTCGCCGGAATTTCAGCGGATCGTGTCGTGGCCGGGCGTCTTTCGGGGACGAATGCTGGCAGGGCTGGGAATTGGCATCGTCAGTTCGCTCCTGCTGATTCTTGGACTCGCATCACTTGCAGGCATCCTGAGTGTGCTGACATCTGCAGCCGGGTCAGGAGATCGCGGACTGTTGCCAGTCGCGGAGACTCTCAGTCAGCACTGGGACGCGTGCCCGATGGCTGGTCTGATACGTCGGATGCCGATGCTGCACCGGAACACGTCAGCGACCGCCTTGTTGATGACAGTGGCTGTCTTGGCATTTGCTTTTCGCTGGTTTCTTCTGTCCACCGTCGCCAATCTGATTCATGGTCACATCGCATCGGCAGTCTTGAGGCTTCGCCAGCACATCCATCGAAAAGCACTGCGACTTGAACCGGCGGATCTCACACACGAACAGACTCGTGGGGCAAACCACCTGTTTCAGGAGTCTGCTCAGCAGCTGGAGACAAGTGCCGGGACGTGGGCGTTGATTGTCACGAGTGGTCTGCCTGAGCTGGTGATGGCACTGGTTGCCGGACTCGCAACAAACTGGCGAGTAGCTCTGCAGGTGTTGATTCCTGTGATCCTTGGTCGCATGATCCTTCAGAAAGAACAGTCACGAGGCGATTCGTCTCTGCGCCTGCTTTCGGAACAGGTTCAGCGCGGACTGACCTCGATGGCAGAGAGTCTGCGGAAGACACGAATTGTGACTGCGTACGGGATGGAGGCACAGGAGCAACGACAGTTTGAGAGTCAGCTGATCTCTTATCGAACCAAGTGCCGTCAGTTCAGTCGGCAGCAGGGAGTCGCTCAGGTTCTGCGTCAAACGCTGGTGACCGCGATCGTTGCTGTTCCTGCTGTGATCCTGGGGTTTCAGGTATTGCGAGGTCTGATGCCGGGTGCGGCTGCATTTATTGGTCTGCTGGGATTCGTCGTGTTTCGTCGACTGGGTGACACGATCACTCTGGGAACGCTAAGAGCTGAAGGCAACGAACGCGCTGAGGAGATTGGCAATTACCTGAATCAGATTCCGTCTGTCAGTCAGGTGGCTGGTGCCAGTTTCCTTCAGCCGATGTCGAAGACGCTGTCGTTCAATCAGGTGTCCTATCAGACTCCAGCCGGCGGAGCGATCCTGCGTTCACTGGATCTGCGAATCACGTTCGGAGAAAAGGTCGCTGTGTTGAGTCTGAACCCGGAAGCGGCGTACGCTCTGGCGAGCATGATTCCCCGGTTCGTCGATCCTGACCTTGGGCAGGTTCTGATTGATGGTCGGGACATTCGTCAGGCGACACTGGAATCACTGCGAGCGGAAGTTCTGTTCGTGGGCGGTGATGACCCGGTCTTCGATGCGACCGTGCTGGAGAACATTACCTGTGGCCAGCCCGATATTACTCGGCAACAGGCTCAGGAAGCGGCGAAGATGGTACATGCCGACCACTTCATTCGAACGCTTCCTAAAGGGTACGAAACACCATTGGGTGAACATGGTATCAAGCTGGATGCCGGGCAGATCTTTCGTCTCAGTCTTGCTCGCGCGGCTGTGCGTGAACCTGCGATTCTGATCATTGAAGAACCGTCGATTCCTCTGGATGCTTCCACAAAATCAATGATCGATGATGCGTACCAGAGGATTGGCGTCAATCGAACCGTGATCTTCCTTCCGACCAGACTTTCGACCGTCAAGCGGTGTACTCGCGTTGTTGTGTTGCACGATGGTCGAGTCGCGGTCGATGGTCCACACGATCAGCTTGTTCGTGCGAGCGAACTCTACAAGCATTGGGAGTACATGCGGTTCAACCCGTTCCGTGACACAACAGACCAGTAACGCAGCTGCTGAGCGGTCGCTCCGGAATTCAAACTGAACGAAGCCTGGCTGTTTGCCGCGTCAGCTTGCCACACTACATTGCGAGATCTTTGCTTCGGAGGTCTTTGCATGAATCGCGAATCCCGTCTGTTTGCCGGCCCGCATTCTGTGGCGTTGCTGCTGTTTGCGTTTGCTTCTCTCACACCGGCGTTCGGGCAACTTGCTCCCGGACTTGGGTACGTGTACCCGCCAGTTGTGAATGTGGGCGCCAGGACTCCTGTGCAGCTTGGCGGCTTTGACCTGACTCCCGATGTGCAGTGGTTTGTTCATCGGGATGACGTCCAACTGGACGTGAAGGGCCCGGCCGGAGATTTTCTATTGCCGCCGCCACCGTACTGGGTGGGTCCTCGAGGTGGAACCAACGCGCTGCCAATTCCTCGCGAGGTGCCGGCGGAAGTCACAGTCAGTGCAGACGCGGTTCTGGGGCCGGTTCGGTTTCAGGTGGCGAATGCGAACGGCAGTTCTCGTACGGCGGTGATGTATCTTTCGAATGATGTCGAAGTCATCGAGAAGCGAAGTCGCGACTTTCCACAACGCCTGCCCAATCTGCCCGTCGGTGTGTCCGGACGTTTGAGCCGTTTAACGGAAGTGGACCGATATCAGTTCATCGCCGACAAAGACGGAGCCGTGACAATTCAGCTGCTCGCGAGAAGGCTTGGTTCTGACTTTCGTGCCTTGATTGAAGTGCATGATGCGAAGGGAAACCTGGTCGCAGACTTTTCTGACACGTATGGGGTTGATGGGGAGTTTTCCTTCTCCGCGAATGCTGGTGTTGAATACACAGTCAGCATTCATGATGCGGATTTTCGGGGAGACCAGGCGTACGTTTACCACCTGACGCTTTCACACGGGGCACAACCGACAGACATTTTTCCTGCGAGGATCCAACGAGGCGTTCCAACTGATGTGGATGTTTTCTTGAAGCAGGATGAAAAGGGTGAGGAAGTTCGAGTTCGTCGGTCAGTGCAGGTTGCTCAGGGGGATACTGTTTCTTCCATCGTTCTGCCAAAGTTCACCGAGAACGCTGGCAGCCCAGACGTCACATGGAGAGGAACACTGAAGATTCCAGTCTCTGATCTTCCTCAGTTCGTCGAAAAGAACCTGAGAGACAGCAGCGGGCTTGCTGAAGATCAACCGATTCCTCTGACCGCGCCGTGTGGTGTGAGTGGGCGATTGTCTGGACGCCGTTCT
>JAEUII010000363.1 GCA_016795145.1 Planctomycetaceae bacterium | reverse complement strand
CGCAAAGTGCCGCTCGGCAAGCGGCACCTACAGTAGGTCCTTTCTGCCGGAAAGGACTTTCGCCGTCAGGCGAACCATGCGCGGGCGCGGAGCATCTCAGAGCAAGGATGATTGCAAATTGAGTATTGAAAAATGCAGAATGGCACCGCGCCCAGCTCATTTTGCATTTTTCAATTTCCAATACTCATTAATCATTTCTTCCATCGCCGCAAAGTGCCGCTCGGCAAGCGGCCCCTACCAAATCCGCGACTGCACCTTCCTTCAGTTGAATCGTAGTCGGTCGATTCTCAATCGGAACCAGACGCGCTAAGCTGCCAACCAGGATCAGCTCCGTCATCCCGGGCTCATCGTCTCGCCCTACTGACGATTCAATCAGCGTTTCATGGAGAGTCATTATGCGAACACCACCGCTCGCACGCTCTTTGGATTTACACGCACTCCTGTTGCACTCACTGCTTGCCTGCGCTCTGATCGCTTCAGGGCAAAGTGTGCTTGCTCAAGACCGCGCCGAGAAGGCTGTCCCCGGGCGCATGCCAAACGTTGTCATCTTCCTTGCCGACGATGCAGGCTGGGGCGACTACAGCCAGTCCGGAAACACGATGGTTGCCACTCCGAACATTGATTCGATTGCGAAGTCAGGCGTCAGCTTTGACCGGTTCTTTGTCTGTCCCGTCTGCGCGCCGACTCGCGCGGAATTCCTGACGGGAAGATATCATCCTCGAGGAGGTGTGAGCGGAGTCTCCACCGGCTTTGAACGACTCGACCTTGAGGAGCGAACGCTTGCCGATTCGTTCAAGGCGGCAGGGTACGCGACCGGATGTTTTGGCAAGTGGCATAACGGAAGTCAGTGGCCCTTCCATCCGATGGCTCGAGGATTTGACACGTATTTTGGCCACACGTCTGGTCACTGGGGAGAATACGTCAACGCGCCGCTCGAAGACGAAGGAGTGATGGTTCGGACAGAAGGCTACATCGCTGATGTCTGCACAGACCGAGCGTTGAGCTTCATTGATGAACATCGAGAAAGCCCGTTCCTTTGTTACGTGCCATTTACCACACCGCACTCTCCGTGGTCAGTGCCGGACGAAGACTGGCAGCGATTCAAGGACAAGCAGCTGACTCAAGTGGCAACGGATCCGAAGAAGGAGAAGGCTGATGAGACGCGTTGTGTACTTGCGATGATGGAGAATCAGGACCGCAATGTGGGGCGAGTGCTCAAAAGACTTGAAGAGCACGGGCTGCGTGAGAATACGATCGTGCTCTATTTCTCTGACAACGGACCAAACTCGGCTCGATGGACCGGCGGGATGAAGGGGCAGAAGGGCACAACAGACGAGGGAGGCATTCGCAGCGTCTGTTATCTCAGCTGGCCCGCTGGATTACCTGCAGGAAGGACTGTGAAGCAAATCTCGGGTGCGATTGACTTGCTTCCGACGCTCACAGCCCTTGCAGGAATCAAGCGTGTCGGTGATCGTCCCCTGGATGGACGTGACCTCACGCCTTTGATTCACGATGAAGCGGCTGCATGGGAAGACCGGACTCTGTTCACGACGTGGGCCGGCAAGATCTCCGCTCGAACCCAGCAGTACAGGCTGGATGATCAGGGACGACTCTTTGATATGGTGAATGATCCGGGACAGCAGATTGCGGTCAACGATGCTCACCTGGACATCGCTGAAGAACTCAAGCGACAGGTTGCCGAATGGCGGTCGAGTATTCTGAACGGAAACGGGTCACCTCGAAAAAACCAAAACGCGTCCATGGATCCTCGTCCATTTCCGGTTGGCTACCGGGAGTTTCCGGTCACCATGTTGCCGGCAAGAGACGGTGTTCCCGTCGGCAACATTCGACGCAGCAGTCCGGCTCCGAACTGTTCCTACTTCGTGAACTGGACGTCGCTGGAAGATCGCATGATCTGGAACATCTCCGTGGCCACAACTGGCACGTATGAAGTGTCCGTGGATTACACCTGCCCTCTGGAAGATGCCGGGGCAACAGTAGAGCTGGCCATGGGAGAACGTCGGCTTGAAGGGACTGTCAAAGAGGGCTGGGATCCGCCGTTGTACGACAACCAGGACACACTTCCTCGGCCTCACGGAGAATCATCCATGAAGGAGTTCCGCACACTGATCCTTGGGAAGATCCGGTTGGATCAAGGCAGCGGAGAACTCATATTCCGTGCAACCCGGATCCGTGGAAAAACCGTCATGGATGTGCGGAGGCTGACGCTGACCCTGCAACCTGAATAGGGGTAGAGGAGCCAGGAAGTAGTCCGAAAAGCCCGTTCGTAGCCGGGCGTTTTGTGAATCAGTCGCGTTTGCCCGCTGAATCACCAATTTGGTTCGGCAAGAGAGAGGACCTCAGGGTATGTTGTTCCCGCAGAATCCTCTGTTAGAGTTCGCACGGTTCTGACTTCGCCAGGCTGTCATTGGATGGCTTCTGTGCGTTGTTAGCCTGTTTGATGATTCCATTTTGACTACCGATAACGTCCGTTCGTGAGGCTGACATGCCGATCAAGGTTCGCTGTGAAGGCTGCCAGGCAGTTTTGAATGTGCCAGATCAGGCCGCAGGAAAAGTCCTGAAGTGCAAGCAATGTGGCGGACGTGTCAAGGTGCCAGGCGGTTCGCCCGCCGCTGCGGGGGCCGCTCCGGCAAAACCGAAACGTCCAAAACCCGCGGAAAGCGCACCAGCCGACCCGGATGACATCTTTGGTGGCCTCGACTTGCGTCAGATGGAGGACACGAAGAAGAAGATTTGTCCAGGGTGCGCCGCCCCGGTCAAAGATGAAGACATCGAATGTCCGAAGTGCGGTGTCAACATCTCAACAGGTGTACTGAGCGAGCGACAGCGCATTCGTATCGAACGAAAGGGACCGCCGCCGGAAGAGTTCTATCGGGATGTCTGGGGTAACGCCTGGAAGTTCCTGAAGAAGCACTGGAGCTACGCGGTTCGAACTGCTGTTGTCTGGTCTGTTTGTCTTTCCATGGCAATGACCTGCGCTTATTCGCTCCGCTATTACGTGACAACACGTCAGGCGGCCCTTGAGGAGATGGTGAAGGGGGCATCGCAGAACGTAAAGGTCAGTGGAAACAAGTTGATCATTACGGTTGGAAAGGAAAAGGGTTCCAATGTTCTGTTTGACGGAACGTTTCACCAGAAAAGCTACGAGACGTGGGCTCCGCATATCCTCCCGTGGACCGAGCCGCCTGCGATGTTCTGGATCGGTATGACCGCCGTGTTCCAGTTGGGATTTGGAGGATGGTGCTGGACAATGGCCAACGCCATTACCGCCACAACCATGGCGGGCGAGAAACGCATCAAACGTTTCCAGTTCGACTTCTTTGCAAACCTGACGATGGGGATACGGTTCTATGCATGGCCCTCCGTGCTGACAGCGCCGTTGATGGTCCTGCCGGCCGCGCTGTATTTTGTCGATCAGCAGATTGCTGCTGCAGTTGCCGGCGGTATCTTCGTCATCATTCCCCTGTTGGTTTTGCCAGCGGCCGTCGTACACATGGCGCAGCACTACTCATTTCGAGCATGGCTGTTGTTCTGGATGCTGCGAGACTTTGCAAAGACCGCAGGCGCTTCGCTGTATGTCTTCGGAATGATGATCTTCCTGGTGTTGCTGATTCCGGGCGGGATTGTTGGTGGGATTGCTGCCGCAGGGCCCAGAGTCGCGACCTGGCTGCTGTCGCAGGAGAGCTCAGTGCTTAAGTGGCTCACATCGTTTCAGGATATGGGTGAAGGCAATCTTCGATTCCTGTTCTATCAGATGCCACTTGTGTTTGGGGCTTCGTTCGCGTTCTATTTCGTCGTCTGTACTCTGGTCGCGTTTCCTGCGATTTTCATGATGCGAGTGATCGGTCTGTACGGAGTGTACTTCCGAGCTGACCTGGCACTGGTTCAGGAGTTTGCGGAGTTCGAAGTTGCTGGGTTTGGACCACGATACCTGGCATACCTGGTCGACAACATCATCATGATTCTTCTGGCAGGAGTGGGGCAGTTTGTCGGGGCCTGTGTGAACTTTCTCTTTACCAGTATCTATGGGTGGGCACAGGGACCAATGATCGCTCAGGGAGTCGCCGGCCTCGCCACATTCATACTCTGGGGAATGTATTTCTCCTATGGTGAATCCGGATCAGCACGGGCAACACTGGGCAAATGGAGCGTGGGTCTGATCGTCCTGCGAGAAGACAACAAGCCTCAAACCAGACAGCAAGCTTTCTCCCGCGCCGCCTCCGCGCTGGTCTCTGTATTGACCCTTTACATCGGATTCCTGATGTGTCTGTTTCGGCCGGACAAGAAGGCCATGCATGACCTGATGAGCAAATCCAAGGTCGTCTGGAGAACAGAACAGACGTAGCAGTAGGTGCTGCCTGCCGGGCAGCACTTCGCGGCCCCGCCGCGACCAGCGACCTTTGCACTGTCCAGGATCATCAGCGCCGACGTGGATCAAGCCACCGCCGGATCCTGGCGAGAATCCGCGATGCTGGGCATCATGACTGCATCAGACAACGGTTCGCCTTACGGCGAAAATCCTCTCCGGCAGAGAGGATCTACTGATGCTTCCACAGTGGTCACACGCTTTTTCTCTTCTATCATTCAATGCTGCGACCACCGCAGAATTCGAATCGCCGTTTTTTGACTTTGCCAACAGGGAATTTCGATGGCCAACTCGTCCATCCACGAAGAGGTACTTCAGGGATTGAAGTGGCGTTATGCCACAAAGCAGTTTGATGCTTCAAAGAAGATTAGTGAGGCGGATTGGAAGGTCCTGGAGCAGTCAATCCTCCTAAGCCCCAGCAGCTATGGGATTCAGCCCTGGAAGGCATTTGTCGTCACCAGCGATGAACTGAAACAGAAACTTCCGTCTGCAGCCTGGGGACAGAACCAACCAAAAGATTGCTCCCACTTTGTTGTCTTTGCCGCCCGGAAACACGTCGATCAGGCTTACGTGCTGAAGTTCGTTCAGAGGACTGCAGACGTCCGAGGAATGGATGTTTCCAGCCTGAATGGCCTGAGAGATGCGATTTTGGCCAAGACGAGTCATCTTCAGGACCATCAGTCCTGGACCGCTCGGCAGTGCTACATTGGCCTCGGGTTTCTTCTCGAAACGGCAGCGATGCTGAAGATCGATGCGTGTCCGATGGAAGGAATATTGCCAGATAAGGTTGATGAGATCCTTGGGCTCAGTTCAACCGACTACACGACCGTGGTGGCTTGTGCACTTGGATATCGCCAGCCAACGGACAAGTACGCGACGGCAGAAAAAGTGCGATTTGAGGCTGGCGACCTCGTTCAGATTCTCTGACGTTTCGCTGGTGAGGAAGGACGCGGGTACCTGGGTTCTCTTCACTTTCCGACGTGCTGAAGCGGGCCGCGACTCAGCGTGGGAAATGCCATCTCCTTGTGCACTTCATTCAGGAACGGGTTGCCAGTCGACAAAATTCTGCGAGAATCTGCGCGACTGATCATCTCCGCACGGGAAGCCTGTAAGCCTGTGCAAAACGGGCCCTGCCCAACTGGAAGTGCACTTTCCTGCTCCAAAGGATTGGAAGCTGGAATGTCATTTCGCAGTATTGAATCACGCGAGGAAAGAAGAGAGCCCACGTACCATGTTGCTCATGATCCTGCGGGTAGCTTACCTGCTGATCTGCGCTGGCGCTATCGTTGCGTACCTGACAACCGAGACAGTCGCTGGCCAGCCATCAACACTTCCCAAAATCATCGAAAATAACAAAGTCACAGCGTTCTTCACGCTGTTATTGATTTCGCAGGCCGTCTCGATCACGGACCTGCTGATTCGAAAGAAGCGGATC
>JAEUII010000245.1 GCA_016795145.1 Planctomycetaceae bacterium | reverse complement strand
TGAACTCCATCGACCTGCTGATGGGTATTGACGATCATTCAACCGCGATCAGTCATTCAAAACGACTCACCGACAACGGCATGCACCTGAATGATCGAGGCTACGCCGCGGCCGCTTTGGTCTTCCGTGAACGTTTCCTGGGCAATCGAGCCACGGCACCAGTCCTGAAACTCGATACCGCTGCTGCCAGCGTGAGCGGTGAAGGATTGAAGGTGCTTGAATCGAAATGGGCTGCTGACAAAAAGTCAGTCACTGTGACGTACCAGCAGGAAACGCTTTCGCCGCTGCCTGTTCGAGTGACCCTGGGTTCCGGCAGCCTGAAGACGACAGCAAAAGAGGGCGAAGCACCCACGGTGAGCAGCCGTGAAGTCGCTGGAAAGGTTGTCTATGAGCTTCATTCCACTGATCAGTACAACGAACTGCGATCGTTGATCACCCGAAAGAATGAACAGTATTTTCATCGCTGGCGTCCACAGAACATTACTTACCTGTTCGGTTTTCGTAAGCACGAACAGGGGAACAATGCCGCCGACATCGCTCGATTCGATCCGTTCATTCGCGACCTCGAATCCAGGATTCATGAGACACAAACACCAAAGGCGACTACAGTCACGCTGGAACTTGCTCCGTAGTTGAAAGCCTATGGTGAAGGCCGCTTTGGTTTCAAAGCGGCTGTCCTTCCCTCAGCACGGGAGCGGTCATTAGGTCTTAGTTGTGTGTCTATGAAGCCTCGCTTTCTTATCCTGATCGCTGCTCTCGCCATCGTATTCGGACTGACGGCGTGGCGTATTGCGAATCCGTTTCGACAGGATGCATTCACGATTCTCCCGGAGCAGATGCAGCCCGCACCGGGCTTCCAGTTACTGGACCAGCACAATCGTCCCGTACAGCTGGCAGGCTATGTGAATCGCTATCGAGTTCTGCTGGCGTTCTTTGACGGAACCAAAGGGCTGGAAGCTGATCCTTTGATGGTTCAGCTGCGCGAATACCATTCCGCACTCAAACGCGACGGAGTCATCGTGTTTGGCATTTCAACTCCGATGGCCGGAGACTTGAAGGAAGCGTCAGCAGTCTGGCCGTTTCCGATCCTGCGAGACACCAACGCTGGTCAGCCCGATTCCTGCAGTTCCAAATGGGGCTGTACGATTCCTGGAGCGGACGGAACCACGGTTCCTGGAATACGCAGTGCATTGTTTCTCATTCGCCAGGATGGACTGGTCCCATGGGACGGCAAATCCCCAAGGCCGATCGACCAGCCCGAAACTGCAATCCGCCGAATTCTGAGCGGTGAACTTCGATAGCCTTCTACTTCTGAGCCGTCGGCTGCTCGATTTCTCGCGTCTTGCTGCGTTTCAGGAACGGGTCTGAAGTGACGATTCCCTCCACAAGCGATGAGAACTTGTAGCCTCGCGGCTTCATCACTTCCAGAGCGTGATCCACAGCGCACTTGTCGTAATATTCCAGACCGCGGCCAAGAGCATACGTCATCATTCGCTCCGTGAATGATCGGAAGAATTGTTCACGACGGTTGCGGATAATGCTGACCAGTTCGAGCGGTCCGGAGAACTTCTCGCCGCCTGGCAAATCTCCCGAAGCATCCACTGGCTTGTCGGAATCCTTATCGCGCCAGCGACCGGTGGCATCGAAGTTTTCAAGCCCCATGCCGAGCGGATCCATGGTCTTGTGACATGATGCGCAGCCAGGATCCTTACGATGCAATTCCAGTCGTTCACGCAGGCTCAATCCCGTCACGTCCTTTGTCGATTCCTCCAGCGCGGGGACGCCTGGAGGTGCCGGCGGCGGGGCTTCACCAAGGATGTTCTCCAGGATCCATTTTCCTCGCTTCACCGGACTTGTACGGCCCGGGTTGGAAGTCAGTGTCAGGATACTCGCATGAGTCAGCACACCAGTTCGCTGGCTGCCCTGCAATGAGACACGAACGAACTCATCACCCTTGATGCCTTCAATTCCATAGTGCTTCGCAAGCCGCTCGTTCACAAAGGTAAAGTCGGCCGCAAGAAAATCTTCAATGGACCGATCTTCCTTCACGATTGTCGCGAACAGGAGTTCTGTCTCTTTGGCCATGGCGTTGCGAAGCGAATCATCAAACTCCGGGAACACTTCCGGATTTGGCCGCACATCGACCAGGTTTCGCAGGTTCAGCCACTGACTCGCAAAGTTCCGCCCCAGCGAAGCCGCCTTGTCGTCATGCAGCATTCGCTCAATCTGACTTCGCAGGACTTCTCCGTCCAGCAGGCGACGATTCTCCGCCAGCTGAAACAACTGATCATCCGGCATGCTGCTCCACAGGAAGTACGACAATCGCGACGCGACTTCGTACTCATTCAACGCTCGCTCAGTCTCATTCCCCTCAGGATCAGATTCCTTTCGAAACAGAAAGTCCGGGGAAACAAGCACAGCCTGCAATGCCACATACAGACCGTATTCATACGTTTCCTTGTCTTCATTGACAGTCTTCTCCACCAGCCCGGCGAAGCGATCGACTTCTGCATCGGTCACTGGTCTGCGAAAGCCACGATACAAAATCGGGCGCAGCACCTGAGCCGCCGCCTGGCGAACCGAAACAGAATCAGATGGCTTCGCTGTCACAAATCTCTTGTGGATTTCGTGATGCAAATCCAACCCTTCGGCACCTTCTGGCCCGGTCAATTCAATCACCGAGACACCAAGGTTGCGGTCTCGACGACGCTCCGG
>JAEUII010000230.1 GCA_016795145.1 Planctomycetaceae bacterium | reverse complement strand
GCACGCGTCTTAGGGCTTAGCAAAGAGGCTGGTCTGCCGGTGTCGTTCGTGTTCCATGATCTGCGGCACACCCATGCGACTCAGTTCCTGGACGCTGGCGGCGACATGAAGGTCCTTCAGAAGCGACCCGCACTCAGCACGTTTGGAACGACAGCAAACCCCTACAGTCACGTTCTGCAGAATGCTCAGGCCGAGGCAGTTTCGAAGCTGGTCGGAAAAACTTCGCGACAATCTGGTGTCACAGGTGGGCGTCAGAAACGAAAAAGAGCCGCAGGAACTTTGGTGTAAGTCCCTGCGGCTCTGAGTGCACTCGAATGGGCTCGAACCATTAACCTTCGGTTCCGTAGACCGATGCTCTATCCAATTGAGCTACGAGTGCTTTTGAGATGGTCGCGTCGGGGTGATCCGAAGCGGGATGCGAATTCTAACGACGGTTCGTCCGTTCGCAAGTTGTCTCAGTGTCGGCACTTGAGGATGCTCGAAAATGCAATATTTGGGGAATTTCCAGCAGTTTCCTCTGAAGGATGACACCGAAAACTCCGGAAGGCTCACAGGTTTTCCGGACAAAGAACCTGGCAGCCTGACTCCCCAAAGTGCCGGGCCGCTACGGGCTGGGCAAAGGAACCGTCCTGCCGTTAGTCTTCTGACAGCCAGTCCATGATGAAGTCGTCTTCGCTCGCGACTCGACGAGTTTGCTTTTGGACCGGCGGCTTCTTCTTGTCGCCTGCGGCTTCCGGCATGCGTTTTCGATTTTGACGCTCTACTTCCAGCCCTGCCTTTTCCATCAGGCTGCGGGAGAAGGTGTTTTCTTCTTCCGGGGCTTCTGAACCCGCGGCGACTACGTAATCGACTCGAAAAACATGCTTGGCGATCGAAATCTCATCACCAGGCATCAGCACATGTGTCTCACACCGCTCGCCGTTGACTTTCAGCCCGTTACTGGAGTTCAGGTCACGGACATGCCAATAGCCCTGCCGCAGTTCCAGCTCGCAGTGATGCGAAGACACATTCGGAAAGTCCAGCTTGATGTCGCACGATGAACGACGTCCGACGAGCAATTTGGGGGCGAGCAATGGAATGGAATCGCCGCCACCGCAGGGAATCAATTGCCCTAGCATTCGAATACTACTCCGTTGATTCATGCCGTTCTTGTGACCGCGCCTTGTTCTTCGGTGCTGAACGGATCATTGTTTTTGCTTCCCCTGGCTAACATCGGAAATTCTCTACCCAGGGGAGAAATCGTGGTGGAAGCGAACGTTACACGGTCGGCAGGAAGTCTCAATCAGGATGTTGGTGATTTGTTGTGAATTCGATCGGCAATTGTCGTCGAGTCGCTCGCTTCAAGTTTGACTGATAACGCCGTGGAGGAAAACGCTTTTTTCAGCAGAGTTGAGGGGGGAATTTCGAAAAGTTGCCGCGATTCGATAACCTCGGCACCGCCGGAATGTCATTCGGTCCAGGGGACTCTGCCCATGTCGCCTGTTCGCCTGCACAGGAACGCTGGCGATCGCCCTTCGGAATGATCACGAATCGGCGCGAACTGTCTGGTGTCAAAAGGCAGACTCCCGCATTTCGTGCCATTTCACCGGAGGGCTTGCGCCCTTCCGCTATGGGAATTTGCAGGACAGGCGAAGAACTGGACAGTTGCAAGCGGCTGAGGGCAACCGCTCTACCTTGAATCTGGTGCGCAGCTTGCGCCCGCTTGCAGGAGGGTTCGGGAATGTTCTCGATTTCGTTGACCCACTATCACGAGCCTAAACGGCCGCCCCGTTTGGGGCTTTGCAATCATGGCGGACCGAAAACCTGGGCCGGATGGCGCCGGATGGCCCAGGCTAGATAAATGGCTGGGCCTTTGGCCCGTAACGGCACGAGACCAACTGAAACTTGCTTTGCGTTATTCGCGTTGATTCGCGTCCATTCGCGGTTTCGAATCGAACTGCTGGGTTCCAGCGGTTCCCGCCTGCGCTGGAATGACGGCTCAACCCGGATTGTTGGTGTAACAAACGACTAACTAATGGGTTGAGCAGCCACAGTCGCCGCAGCCGCCTTTGGCTTTTTCGTTCGGGATCCCTTCGGAAGTCACCGGCTGCACGTGAATAATTCCATGCCCGCCAGCAGCGGCCAGTAGTGCCAGCCGAGTCGTTTCCGGACCACGCTCATTCAGCACATACAGAATCAGACGTCGATCAAGCGTTCGCTCAATATCAATCAACTGAAGCTGCATCTTCCAGTCATGAACTCGCTTTTCCCAGACGGCAAATTCTGTCTCGGATTCGCTCTCCAGCGTGTCAAAATCCTCCAGATCTCGTTGGGTCGCAATTCGCTGGACTTGTCCGGTCAGCGCTTCACTGTCCGCAGTGCTAACCCCGGTCAAACCTAAAACGCTGGCCAATTCCTCACCGCGATCTGTGGTGACGCGAATCAACGAATCTCGTTCCGGCTTGATCCCTTCGCCGCCAAATCTCGCAACCTGAGGAACTCTGCCATAACGGGCAATGGCAATCCACTCGGGTGTCGGAACAGTCTCGTTCGGTTCAGATTCCGTTACATGGCCGGGAGCAATCATGGAAAAGACCGTAATCTCTCGTGAGGAGCAAGTGTTTTGTTCAGGTGAATTGGTGTTCTATCGGGATCCTAAGGCAGGCAACTGGCTCATGCCAACCCGTTTCGTTCTGGGGTTGTTATCCCTCGCTGACGCTTCGGGTTGTGAAGCATCTTGAACGCAAATCAATCCCAACCCGTTGCGTCAGCGAGGGATTATTGTTTTTATCACAGAGCTCTTGCCAGTTGGTATCCCTCGCTCACGCTTCGGGTTGTGATGTGATGTGACGGCAAGAGCCTGCCGCGTGTGTGGCCTAACGAATCAGCAGAAACTCCGGCGACATCATGACGGCCCACAGGACATCCTCGATTTGTTCTGCCGAGGGCGATGTACCGAGGGCTTCCAGGATCGTTGATCTCTCATCCGTTGTCGGCTGGCGTGTGAAGGCCAACTGAAAAACGGACTCAGCCAGACCTTCTCGATCATCTTTCCAGCGTTCCTTCAGTAATCGACCGCCTGTTGCCAGGTAACCTGCCAGCACTGAGCCGTTCGAGAGGTCAATGGCCTCAAGCGTTGTCAGCTCATCCGGCCTCATGGAGACAATCTGTTCGCGGTGAGGGCGTCCCAGAGACCTCATCAGAAAGTCATTCTTCATCAGAGAAGCGCGGACCATGCGAAGTTCACCATTGGCGAGCTGCGAAAGTAAATTTCTTCCCGTCGCCTGCATGGTCTGATTCCAGACATCCAGCGTGGGCACGACGGTCACTTTTTTCCATGGCCCGCCAGGAGCCCCGGATCGTCCTTCTTTGGATGCTGCGACTTTCGGAGACCATTCCCACGAATCATCTGTGACCCATCTCACATTGCTGCCATCCGTCAGCTTCAATTCCGCCTGAAAGATGAAAGCGGCTGGATTTGGCGAACCACCAGCATTGCTGGCCACGACCAGAATCGTATTGTCGCCCTTTCGAAGATGGGGACGAAGAGAAACGGCTTTCGGCTGAGTCCAGTCGTCACTCCGTTCAACTTCTCTTCCGTTCACATACAGAACAAAGCCGTTGTCGCAGGTCATCACAGCGCCGCCGGCTTGTACGTCTTCGGACAGAGTAAATGACTTTCTGAGAGTGATCTTTTCGCCGTCGGGCGGTGCCTTCCCGTCCTTTGCGCTGTCGCCCCAGATCCAGGATGCGGTCAGTTCCAGTGGTGGCTGTCCATCTTTCGCAGGGCGAGCCCGAAGAACTGGGGCATCCATTGCCGAAGGTGCGGCATCGGTCAGTTGCCAAACGGCGTCGATAAACTGTTCGGCCGTCATTCTGCGTGCCACTGGGCCGGTCCAGGTTGATCCCGAAGCGTTCTCTTTTTCGCGAACCACAACGGGTGCCTGGTAGGCATGCGACGTGGCAATGAGAAACAGAACCTCTTTCAGATCATACTTGCGATCGGAGAGTTCCACCGCGAGCTGATCCAGCAGATCTGCATTCGAAGGAGGAGACTGCATTGCGTCCAGCGGATGCACGATGCCTCGCCCCATTAGCTTGTACCAGAGTCGGTTCACGATATTGCGAGTGAATCGGCCGTTATCCGAATGAGTCATCAGTCCCGCGAGCTGCTTCAGACGTTCTTCCCGTGTTGCAGCTGCGTCGATCTGTCCGATCTCCGGAAACATCCACGCAGCAACCGCCTGACGGCCGATCGGTTTGTCGCACCGATGAATCTCCAGGGGGCGTGTGGAATAAACCGCTGCCAGTCCGTAGGCCTCATCAAGCTTCCAGCGATCGATAAAACTGTCGTGGCAGGAGGCACATTTCATGTTGATGCCGAGGAACGACTGAGCCACGCTCTGGGCGAACTGAATCTCGACGGTTTGGCCGGCGCTGACTTCGCCTCGCCACCGAATTCCATCGATGTACCCCTGACTTGCCGCACTCGACGGAGCAATCAATTCGCGTGCAAATTGATCGTATGGCTTGTTTGTCAACAGAGCTTCATAGAGCCAACCGCTGATTTGCTGGCGGCCACCGGTGATGAATCCTGTGCCACTGTAGTCGTTTCGAAGCAGGTCGTTGAAAAACGTGAGCCAGTGATCGGCATACGAAATGTCATCGGACAGAAGTGCCCTGACGAGTTCGGCTCGTTTGTTCGGAGATGTATTCTTCAAAAACTCAGCCTGAGTTTCCGGCGTTGGAAGCAGACCGACAAGATCCAGAGAGGCTCGACGCAGGAACGTGAGATCGTCCACATCCTGCGGCAACGGCTTACCGGCCTGAAGAAACTGCTGATCCAGAATTCGGTCAATCGGATTCTCTCGCCCGTGAACGGCCGCCGGCAGCTCAGGCCGTCGCGGTTTCAGCGGAGGTTCGTACGCAACGGGGGCGAAGGTGATGCCATCTTCCCACGGCAGGCCATCCTGAATCCACTTTTCGAGCGTCGCTACTTCCTTATCGGTGAGCCGCTCTCGACCTTTCGGTGGCATTTGAGTCTTCGGATCGGAAGACCGAATTAGCTCCAGCAGCTGCGACTCCCCGGGCTTGCCAGGAACCACATGGCCCGAATCGACCAGCAGCTCTCTTGTGTTCAGGGAGAAACTGCCTTTCGCCTCACGTCCGCCATGACATGGAACACAGTGCTTCTTCAGGATGGGGGCAATTGCGTGAGCAAAATCCTCGGGCTGCTGAGCAACCAAAGTCTGGCCCAGCACGCTGCAAAGCACCATGCCGGAACAGAGAAATGTCAGGATCAGTCGCGAAGGACGCATGTGAGAATCCATAGAGCCGCTAGTGCTCCAACAGAACAAGAAAAACGAAGAAGAAGAGTGGTTCGTCATGCTCGCGCAGGTGGGAACGGCCGGAGCCCAGCATTCAAAGTTCTGGGTTCCCGCCTGCGCGGGAATGACGGATCAGCACAAATTGTTGATGTGACAAATCGTTAGATGCAAACATCTCGTTGTCACAGGAACATCAACGGGGTCGGTACGATACCGCCAGTTTGGATCACATTGAAGCGTTGACCGCGAAGCGAGCGGATGGGGAAATGGAAAGCTGCGTAATCCGGGAGAAGGCTGGGAATCCGTGTCGTGTGCCCCAGGGAAATTGCGGCGAGCGGAATTCAATTTGGTGAACGGTCCCGATACAACTCTGGCATGCCAGGATTGCATGTCACAGAACTGATGGCCCTGTTGAAGAAGAGCGGGTTGCTTTCGCCGTCCCAGTGGGAAGCTGCGCAGCAAATTGGCAGGGAAGCATCCAACGTTGACACTTTGTGTTCGGAACTCATCAAACGTGAGTTCCTGACACCGTGGCAGGCGGGGCAGCTGCAGAAGGGGCAAACCGGATTTGTCCTGCAGCAATACCAGCTGCAAGCGCCGGTTGGTAAGGGCGGAATGGGCCATGTCTTCCGCGCGAGAGATTCGCGGAATGGCAGCGTGGTGGCCATCAAGGTGATGTCTCGAAAGCTGACTGGCAATCAGACTTTGGTGAATCGGTTTCGGCGGGAGATTCGAGCGTCGTCACTTTTGAACAGTCCCAATATTGTTCGGACCCTCGATGCAGGGCGAGTCGGCAAAGTGGACTTCATGGTGATGGAGTACGTGAACGGCGATCAGCTGGATCGCATCGTTTCTCGAATTCCAGCGATGCCGGTTGCGATCGCCTGTGACATCATTCGTCAGGCGGCACTTGGTCTGCAGCATGCTCATGAACAGAAGATGGTGCATCGGGACATTAAGCCCGGGAACCTGATCGTTGACTGGTCCTCTGATGGTCGCGGGACCGTCAAGATCATGGACATGGGACTTGTGCGGCTGAACAGCGATGAAGAAGAACGCACCGCGGTGACTCGCGCGGGGCAGGTGATGGGCACCCCCGATTACATGTCCCCGGAACAAGGCTGGGACACAGCAACGGTCGACATTCGATCGGACATTTACAGTCTCGGCTGCACATTCTTTCGGCTTCTCACCGGGCGTGTTCCGTTTCCCGGTGACAACCCACTGCAAGTCTTGATGGCCCGTTGTTCCAAGGATGCGCCTTCACCCAAGGGGCTGCGTCCCGACTTACCGGATGCAGTGGAAGCCATCGTTCGGAAGATGACGTTACGCGATCCCGATGGTCGTTTTCAGACTCCAGCGGAACTCGCACAGGCATTGCTGCCGGTCAGCAGCCCGCTGAATGTTGAGAGTCTTCGCAAGGCGGTGAAAGAGGCGGGAGCGGATGACGCGATTGTCCTTGAAGTTTCCAGCCGGCACGATGTCGCAGATCCTCAGGACGCAGGCTACCAGCAATTTCTAAAGGAGATGGACAGCGGCGCGGCGGTGGATTTGATGATGACGACAAATCCTGGAGCCGGGCAGGCCATGTCCCCGACGCTGCCCGTGATTCCTCAGGTCGACCGTCGCGTCGCCGGGCCTCGACGACCATCACGTTCCCGAGCGGCAGGAGTCGTTGCCATGGCGTCAGCAAGTGCCGGTGTGGCACTGCTCGCGCTGTTCCTTTACGTGAATCGGGCAAAACCCCTTCCGGCAAACCCGGATCCGGTAGAAAAGCAGCCAGTGGAGCCCGCGGTACCGACGGCCAAACTTGCATCGCTCGAACCAATTACGGTTCGTGCGGGTGAGTTGATGGTCATTGAACCGCAGTTCGACGGCCCGCCGCCAGAGAAGCCTGCGTCCGGAAAAGTGTACTTCGAACTCGGTGAGGCCGCGCCAAAGGATGCTTCGATTGATGCTGACACCGGGAAGGTGACCTGGAACATTCCGACGTCGCAGACTGCAGCTGCGTATGAATTTCCTGTGCGATTGCTGTTTGAGAATGAAGGGAAGACAGCTGTCATTTCTGAATCGAAACTTGTTGCCACGGTCAGCAGCAACACGGTTCGATATTCGCTGCCCCAGGCTCCTCCCATTGTCTTGAAGCCAGGCGAGCGGTTTACGCATGTGCTTGTCGCTTCACCTCAGCCAGCAGCAGAATCAGGTTTCAAGTATCGACTTGGCCGAGACGCACTGCCTGAAATGCGGCTGGATCCCACATCGGGAGATTTCGAATGGACTCCGGGCGAAGATGATGCGGGCAAACATGTTGTTACCGTCGACCTGCTGGATTCCGCATCCAAAGTCGCCGCAACAGGTTCATTGACGCTTCTGGTGCGCCCAGGAGTGATGAACATCAGCCTCCCGCAGTTTCCGGAGCAGAGCGTCAAAGCGGGCGAAATGCTGACGCTGACTCTTTTTGAGAGGGCTCCCCGTATCCTCGGACGTGTCGTGCGACTTAGAACAAAAGAAGGCTCGCCGCCAGGTGTCATTCTGGATGTGCGTCGCGGCCTTTTGCGATGGCCAGTTCCGAAGAGTGCGTCGGGACGGTATGAGATTACGATTATCGCGGAGCCAATACTCCCGGAGATTCGCTTCGCCAACGATGCTCAACCACAGACAACGATTGTGGTCACCGTCGCCCCTTCAGGACCCGTTGTCGCAGTTTCGAAAGCACCGCCTGAAAAGGAAGTGGAAAAAGCGGAGGGCGAGCTGCGTGAGCTTTACAAAAAGGACATTGCCACAGCACGCAGTGTGACCGAGCGTGCTGCACTGGCTCGCAGGCTTCTTGAGAAGTCGTTTAGTCAAACGCCAGGCAGTGCGGATTTCGCATTGCTGAAGATCGCCATTGAAACTGCAGAGAAAGCTCGAGCGACGGACGTTCTGCTGGAAGCATTTCAGATTCGGAAGGATCGCTACGGAATCGAAGAACTTGCGGATGCCACCAAAGCTCTTGAAGAATGCCGCGCGTCCGCGTTGTCTCCTGTGGCCCAGGACCGAGTGATTGAACATGGTGTTCGCCTGGCCCAGGAATCGGTGCAGTTAGAACAATGGGCTGCAGTCAAGACTCTGATCAGCCCGGCAAATGATCTGTTGAAGAAGTCTGCAAAAGGAACACCGGGAGCTATGCTTGCTCAGGATCTGACGCAGGCAATCAAGATCTCCGAGGATTCTGCGAAGACCAACAGTCAGACTTCAGACCTCCAGCGTCAGGAACTGGTGTCAGCACTTAGTCGCTGGCGATTTGAAAGAATCTTCGAAGCCGCCAGCGATCTGACGTTCGTCCAGACGACTGAGTCCGTTGAACCGTTTCCAGACAACGGGACGGGCGTCTGGAAGATCGAGCCGGAACGTTTGCGTTTGGCGGCCTCGGCGCGAAAGGCGGACATCGGTTTGCTGGATTCCAGTTTTGAATCAGGCCGATGGCTTTTCCGATGCCAGGTTCTCGGCACAACTTCGTCAGCGATGATGTTTGTCGGTGTCGGCCGTGAAGAACAGGTCAGCGGCCACCTGATCTCACTCGAACAATCAGCGTTTGGACGTGTGACTGTGCAGCCCGGTGGAACTGAGTTGCAGGCGCCGCTGTCGAATGCTCCGTGGGTGAGAGATGGCTGGAACGATGTCGAAGTGTACGCGGATGGACCGACCCTGATTCTAAAACTCAACGGTGTTCAGCAATGGAGCCTTCAGGCATCGCAGTTGAAGCCAGGACGATTTGGCCTGCTGGTCTCCCTGCAGAAACCAGGGCAGGATCCCGTGTTTGAAATGCGGCGTCCCCGAGTCCTGGTGATGCCTTGATGGCACCGCTTCCAGCCAGTCAGGCTCGAACGAATCTCATGGTGTGAGAGGAACTTCTGATGTCCCGGGAAACTCTTTTGACACGACGCCATCTTCTTGGCGCAGCAGGAGCGATCAGTGCTGCGGCTGTCGTTCCCGGATTCCTGCAGGCTTCGCCAGCGGTTTCCCGGGGTCCCACGACGGGCAACAGCGAATTCAGGCTGAAGTACTCGGTGGCGTCGTGCATGTATGGGTACCTGTATGTCGGCGAGATTCTTCCGGAGCTTTCAAAGTGCGGCTCAAAGCATCTTGACCTGTGGCCAAAGCGCCATGGTAATCAGCGCGAACAGCTGGATGGAATTGGAGAAGAGCGATTTCTGGCGATGCTGAATCAGCAGGGCATCAGCGTGAACTGCATCACCCAGTATCCGCTTGGACCGTTTCGCCTCAAAGAAGAAATGGCCCTGGCGAAAAGGCTTGGTTGCCACTTGATCGTTACAGGGGGCGAAGGACCAAAAGGACTTTCCGGTGATGAGTTGAAGAAGGCTGTGCAGGCCTTCGCGGAAAAGATGAAGCCTCACCTTGAGACGGCGGACGAGTGTGATGTGACGATCGCGATTGAGAATCATGCATCGAATCTCTTCGAAACGGCAGACTCACTGCGATACCTTGCCGAATGTCGACCTTCGAAACGACTTGCTGTTGCCCTGGCACCGTATCACCTGCCACAGGACGCAGTGGAACTTGGTCGACTCATTCGTGATCTGCGAGACTCGATTGCAATGTTCTATGCATGGCAGCACGGAAACGGTTGCATGACGAAGCTGCCAAAAGATGAGGAACTGTTGCAATTGCCGGGACGCGGAACGCTGGATTTCAAACCGCTTCTGAGTGCTCTGCGTGAGATCAACTACCAGGGCTGGACGGAGATCTTCATGCATCCCGTGCCACGCGGTATTCCGATCATGGAAACTGCCGAACAGGTCACTGCGGAAATCGTACGATCAAAAGACTATCTGGAATCATTGCTGTGAAACAAAGGCCCTGTCATTCTGCCGAATTGCGAATTTTCCCACGACAGCGATTCTGGTCCATCCTTGCACTGCTGCTGCTCTCGGCTGTGCCTGAACTGGTGATGGCTCAGGAGTGGGGACATCTGCGGGGGCAGTTCGTTTTGAAGGGCGAGGTTCCAGTCCCTGTGACTCTGGACATTGAACGCGACGCCGAAGTGTGCGGCAAAGTGGGTTTGGTGGATGAATCACTGATTGTCAACAAGGACAACCGAGGTATCCGCTTCGTTGCGGTCTGGCTGGATTCAAAAACGGCTGTTCCGACTCACCCGGACCTCAAGGACCTTTCGAAGCCGGTAACGCTCGACAACAAGGACTGTCGTTTCGAACCGCGTATGGCTGCGCTGCGAACAGGGCAGAAACTGGTCCTGACGAACTCTGACCCGCTTGCTCACAATGCCGCCGTCTATCTCAATCGATCCAGTCCCTTCAATGAAGTCATTGCGAGCACGACTCCGGTTGAGCGAATCGTTAAGAACCCTGAAACACTGCCGGCACGTGTTGACTGTTCGATCCATGCGTGGATGAAAGCCTGGCTTGTGGTGACGGAACACCCGTATGTCGCTTTCACCGACGCAGACGGGAAGTTTGAAATGAAGAATGTTCCGGTTGGAACATGGCGATTTCGTTTGTGGCAGGAACGCCGCGGCAGCCTTGTTCAGGTCATTCGTAATGGCACGGAGGAGAAGCTCGACAAGGGAGCTTTGTCGGTGGAAATTCGGCCAGGAGAATATTCAGAACTGGGCACGATCGAGATTCCACTGGAGCAACTCGTCAAAAAGAAGTGAAACCTATACCGGCTGTGCCGTTTGTAGTGGTTTCGCTGCCTGGCAGAGATTCCGGAAGCCATGATTTGCCGGGCCGGCGCTACAATCGCGTCGGCTAGTTCATCACACTGAAATCCGGACGAACACTGAGTTCAAAGCATCCATTTTAGAATTCGCCGGCCCCTTTCCATCGACTGACGGGCCACCTCGAAGATTGCATTCAAGAGCACATAGCACATGGCAACAACGGAACAGCTTGTCGCAGAACTGTCGCAGAAGATCGCAGCGAAGACGGCAAAGATCGGCATTATCGGTCTTGGCTACGTCGGCCTTCCCCTCATCAGCGCGTTCACAAACGCGGGATTCAAGTGCATCGGCTTCGACGTTGACGATTACAAAGTGACGCAGCTGAAGCAGGGCAAGAGTTACATCAAGCACATTGCTTCCGAACGAATCGCCGACTGGATTCAGCGAGGAGTGCTTGATCCCACCAGCGACATGAGCCGACTTTGTGAAGCAGATGCACTGCTGATCTGTGTTCCAACTCCGCTGAACGAAACTCGCGATCCTGACCTGCAGTACATCGAACTGACATCGGAAGCCATCGCAAAAGTTCTTCGACCGGGGCAACTTGTTGTTCTGGAAAGCACCACGTATCCGACGACGACTCGAGATGTGATGCTGCCGATTCTGAACCGCAATCCATCCGGCCTTCAGTGCGGACGTGACTACTTTGCCGCGTTCAGTCCCGAACGAGAAGACCCGGGCAATCCGGATTACACGGCAGCGGGAATTCCCAAGGTGGTCGGCGGGACCGATACCGCCAGCGGCGATCTTGCGACGGCTCTGTACAGCCATGCGATTGTCAAAGTGATTCGAGTCGACAACGCGGAAATCGCGGAAGCCTGCAAGATCCTGGAGAACACCTATCGAGCCGTCAACATCGCTCTGGTGAATGAGCTCAAGATGTTGTTCGACCGCATGGGAATCGACGTCTGGAAAGTTGTGGATGCCGCGAAGACAAAGCCTTTCGGGTTTCAGGCCTTTTATCCAGGCCCAGGACTTGGCGGACACTGCATTCCGATCGATCCGTTTTACCTCAGCTGGCTGGCTCGCCGACAGGGCATGTCAACTCGTTTCATTGAGCTGGCCGGTGAAGTCAACACGTCGATGCCCCGATACGTTATTACGCGACTCGCCGAGTTTCTGAATGATCAGGGCAAGCCGGTGAAAGGCAGTCGGATCTGTTTGCTGGGCATGGCCTACAAGAAAGATGTGGACGACCCACGTGAAAGCCCGTCGTTTGAGCTGATGGAACTTCTGCAGGCTCGCGGCGCAGTGCTGTCCTACAGCGATCCTCACGTGCCAAAGCTTCCCAAGATGCGTCATTACCACTTGCCGCCGATGGACAGCACGCCACTCACGCCCGAGTTCCTCGCGTCCCAGGATTGCGTATTGATCTCGACTGACCACACAGCAGTCGACTATGCGTACGTCGTCAAGCACTCAAAGATGGTGCTGGATACCCGCAACGCGACAAAGAATGTGACCGAAGGGCGAGAGAAGATCTTCAAGGCGTAATAGCCGAGTCTTCGCACAGAAGATCGCAACCAGAAACCGAGAACTCGAAGCCAGCATCCTGGAGATTCAGGTGTGAGTGCACGTCCGGGGCGAAGAAGATCGGCTAGCGCCTCAGGCTCAGAGGGCATGACGAACTGATGCTGTCGCTCCTTCGGGCCTGATCGCGTCAATGTGTCAGCCCTTCGGGCCTTCCGCACTGATTTGCGCTTCGTTTCCGGTGGCTTACGCACACCGGCAGGGGTTGTGACGGCCCGTCGGGCCTGAATCGCAGTCAAATCACCACACTGAATACCGACAGAATCAAGATTCGTTCGAAGGCGCCACCGCAGTGGATCGCTGTCGTAGCGCAGAGGCCGGATTCCACCGAGGTGAACTCGGTGGGGAAGTGAATCTTGTTATTCGCGGGTCAGCGATTCGTCCAGGTTCATCACTCCGACGCACACGGCGGTCATGGCGGCGTAATCAGCGACTGGCAGACTTTCATTTCGAGTCGCCGCGCCGACGGTGAGTAGTTGCTTTGCAGCTTCGGAATCAGCGTGATAGATCGTCAACTGCTTCTGAAACATGCGTCGCAGCACTTCAAGTTCTTCGTTCCTGGGGGCCCGGCACAGGACAGCACGAAACGCAGCGCTGAGCTGACCGTCCAGATTGGAATTGTGTGTCATGCAATGTTCTGCCAGCACACGAGCTGCCTCAGTCCATGTGGGATCGTTCAGCGTTGTCAAAGCATGCAGCGGCGTGCTGGTTGGCTGCATCCTGACTCGGCACGCCTGACGGTTTGATGCATCAAACATGTTGGCCGGTCCAACAGTGCGTCGCCAGAATGTGTAGAGACTTCTTCGGTACAGGTCTTTGCCGCTGGACGCGGGATACGTGAAGTCGCGTTCCTTCGTGATCGCGAGCGATTCCCAGATGCCGTCTGGCTGATACGGATACACCGGCTTGCCGCCGATCGTGCCATTGAGCAGACCACTGGAAGCCAATGCCCAGTCTCTCAGAATCATCGACGGCATTCGGAAACGGCTTGCTCTTGCGTAAAGTCGATTCTCCGGGTCCTTTGCCAGCAGATCCTGTGTGACTTTGCTCGACTGCCGGTAGGTTGCACTCGTCACAATCAAACGGTGCATGTGCTTCATGCTCCATCCGGACTCCCTGAATTCCACGGAGAGCCAGTCGAGCAGATCCTGGTGAATCGGAAACTCGCTTTGCACACCCAGGTCTTCCGCCGTGCGAACAAAGCCGGTGCCAAAGAAATACTGCCACATGCGATTCACCTGAACTCGCGCGGTCAGCGGATGTTCTGGTGACACAAGCCACTGCGCAAAGCCAAGTCGATTTCGAGGAGCTGACTCCGGGAGCGGCGGCAGGAATGCGGGAGTGTTGAAGCTGACTTTTTCTGTCGGCGTCAGGTAATCGCCGCGCGACAGGATCTTTGTTTCACGCGGCTTCTCGTCACTCATGATCATGACGCGAGGCATCTGGTCAGCTCGATAATCTGCCAGTTGCTGTTTGAGTTTGTCGCGTTCGCCGATGGCCGGGAACTTGTCCTTGAGGGTTGGCAGAATCTTCTCATCGAAGTACTTCCGCAGCTCCGACGCCAGGATCTTGCGATCTTCATCGGAACGCTCGGATTCGGGCTTCTGCAGCAGCATCGATGCAATCGCGGACAGCTCACCAAGCTCATTGGGCATTCCGTCTGCAAGAACACCGGACTTCCAGCCTTCAAACGCTGCGTCGGCCACCTTTTTGACTTCGCCGTCAGCCTTTTGAATTTGTTCGTCGAACTCCCGGAAGCGTTGCTTGTTTTCTTCGGAAGGAAGTTCGATGAACGGTGCAGCGACTCGAATGCGCGATGAAAAATACTGGGGAGTCCCGGACTCCGGCACACGATTGAAGCCATCCAGCAGGCTGTAATAGTCGGTCATGGTGATCGGATCGTATTTGTGGTCATGACACTGCGTGCAGTTCATTGTCAGACCCAGCCACGTCGTGGACGTCGTCTCCATCCGGTCAAACAGAATCACCCATCGTTGTTCCTCCGCGATCGCCCCTCCTTCTCCGTTCAGCAGGTGGTTGCGGTTGAAGCCGCTGGCAATCTTCTGATCCTCGGTCGCGTTCGGAAGAAGATCGCCTGCGATCTGCCAGATGGTGAACTGATCAAACGGCAGATCTTCGTTCAGTGCCTTCACCACCCAGTCGCGCCAGATCCATTGCCACGTGTCGCCGTCCTGCTGAAAGCCGTTACTGTCGGCGTAACGAGCTGCGTCAAGCCATGGTAAAGCCATGCGTTCGCCATAGTGGGGACTCGCAAGCAATCGGTCCACGAGTTTCTCGTACGCCTGAGGATCCTGATCAGCGACAAATGCGTCAACTTCCTGCGGAGAAGGAGGAAGGCCAGTGAGATCGATGGAGAGTCGGCGAATGAGAGTTGCTCGATCGGCTTCAGGAGACGGTTTCAGACCTCGTTGTTGCAGCATGTGCTGGACGAAGCGATCGATCGGATTTGCGGGAGCAGAGCTGGCATCGGAAGCGAACGCTGGCTCCGGGATCGCCACTTTCACCGGCGGCACAAATGCCCAGTGAGTCTCATACTTTGCTCCCGAGCTGACCCATTGCTGCAGCATCGTTCGCTGCTGTTCCGTGAGGACTCGGTTTGATCCCGGAGGAGGCATTTGCAGATCGGGATCATCTGAGAGAACTCGCTGGATCAATGAACCTTTCACGGGATCATCGGGAACGATCGCACCTTTCTCAATGGCCGCATCTCGGTTGTCGAGCCTTAGGTCGCCCTGTCGCTTGTTGTGATCCTGGCCATGACAGTAGAAACAGTTTTCGGCGAGGATCGGGCGAATGTCGCGGTTAAAGCTGAGCTCCTGGCCGAAAGCAGTAAGTCCTGAGCCCAGGAAGAAAAACAGGAACACGCTCAGACAGCGTCTAGGAGACATCGTCAGGATCCGAGGAGTCGCAGGGTGGGGAATTGGAGGACCGAGATGGTACTTCGGAAGATTCCGCGGCGAAACAGTTTGAGACTCCGAAACTGCCGGGCCGGAAAAACTCTACTCCTTGCGATATCGCGAACTCTTTTTCGAAGTTTCGTGGCGAAGTGGCAATTCACCGAGTGAAGCCTAAAACGTTCCTGCGGAGTTCACTTTTGGTGAGCAGGCAGTGTCCTCAGACGAAGATAGGGTGAAAAATGACTCAGAATATCGCAATTTCTGGTGCCCGCGGGCTGGTGGGTGACGCTCTGACGACGGCGTTGCAAAAGTCCGGGCACAAGGTTGTTCCGATGGTGAGGACATCGTCCGGAAATGCCACTGAGATACTCTGGGACATCCAGCGGGGGATCGTGAATCCCGACCGTCTCAAGGGAATTGATACCGTCATTCATCTCGCTGGTGAGAACATTGCCTCGGGCCGTTGGAACGCTGCCATCAAGGAGAAGATTCGGAATAGCAGAGTGCAGGGAACCCGCAGCCTTGTGAACTCGCTCAGGGATTCTGAGGCGCGGCCCAGTACCCTGGTGTGCGCATCGGCAGTCGGGTTCTACGGTCATCGCGGTGACGAGTTGTTGAATGAGTCGTCGCCAGCCGGCAGTGGTTTTCTCGCCGACGTTTGTCGCGAATGGGAAGCGGAGGCGATGAAAGCCGAAGAGCTCGGCATTCGCGTCGTCTGCGTCCGCATTGGCGTCGTTCTGAGTCGCAAAGGCGGGGCCCTTGCGAAGATGCTGTTGCCATTCAAACTCGGTGCTGGCGGGATCGTCGGCAATGGTCGACAGTACTGGAGCTGGATCGGCCTGACGGATCTGGTCCGCATTCTGCAGTTCTGTGCGGAGACGCCGACCGTGAAAGGCCCAGTGAATGCTGTGAGTCCTGAGGCCGCGACGAATTATCAGTTCACGAAGGCACTGGGCAGCGTATTGCATCGCCCCACCATTTTTCCGCTTCCGGCATTCATGGCGAAGCTGGTGCTGGGTGAAATGGCGGACGAGCTGCTGCTCGCTAGCATTAGAGCCCAGCCTGCGGCCCTGCAAAATGCAGGCTTCAAGTTTGCAACACCCGAACTCAAACAGTGCCTTGAATTGGAACTGAGATGAGCACCTCGACGACAACGAGTTCACCACGATGGCATCGAATTGCTCTGCTGGCTGCTGCCATCCAGTGCGTGGCGTGGGGAATGTTCATTCTCGCTCTGCCCGAAAAGGCAGCATCAGTTTACGGTCTGGACAAGCCTCTGACGGATCTGTTTCTCTGGAAGGGCACCGGGCTGATCATCTTGCTGTTCGGCGTCGGGTACGGAATCGCGTCGATGGATCCAGTGAGAAACTGGTCCGTGATTGTTCCAGGATTCATCGCCAAGATTCTCGGGCCGATCGGAATGGTGATGTCGGTCTACAATGGCGAAGTGTCGTCTCGCGTGCTGATTCTGCTGCCGATCAATGATGTCATCTGGTGGATTCCTTTCGCCCTGATTCTGCTGGCTGCGTTTCGTCAGCGACGCTAGCGACGAATCCCAACCCGTGGCGTGAGTGATGAATCGCAACCCGTGGCGTCAGCGAGGGACGTTGTTGGAAGTTCTGTTTTCTCATCCCTGATTGGCATTCTGATCCCTCACTAACGTTTCGGGTTGTGATGGATCCGTCGAGCGACCGGGGACAAGGTCTTTCATTGGTCTCTCGATTCACCTTTTGGAAGCAGTGTTGTGACTCAGGCAACTCAGACATTCACTTGTCCGACGGAACGGATTCTTCACGAGACTTCGGATTTGCGTGCGCGGCTTCTGCAGCACGAGGTGTATCAGCGAATCTCTGATCTCGATTCGCTGAGAATCTTCATGCAGGACCATGTCTTCGCTGTTCTCGATTTCATGTGGCTCCTTAAACGTCTTCAGGCCGCGTTTTGCTGCCAGTCGGTGCCGTGGCTTCCGCCCGCCAATCCCAATCTTGCGCGTTTTGTGAATGAGATCGTGCTGGGAGAAGAGACAGATTCCGATGGAGATACCGGGTATTGCAGTCATTTCGAACTCTATCTGTCCGCCATGAAGGAAGTGGGAGCCTCGACACAGCGAGTCGACACGTTGACCGCCGCGCTGCGAAGTGGCAAGACAGTCGATGAAGCTCTTGCGGCTAGTGGGGCTCCCGCGCATGTCGTTCGCTTCGTGAAGTTCACCAGCGAAATCGCCTCAGCGAGTCCCGCGTGTGACGTGTCCAGTGTGTTTTGCTTTGGTCGAGAAGATGTCATCCCAGAGATGTTCCAGCGGTTGCTGGAATCGTTCGAAGATTCGGGTATGCAGATTCCACGACTCAGCTATTACATCCGGCGCCATATTGAACTGGACGGCGACCAGCATGGCCCACTGACACGGCAGATGGTCAAGACCGTTTGTCAGACAGAGCAGGAAGTTGAGTCTGCCATCCGCGCGGCAAAGAACGCTCTGGAAATGCGAATCCAGTTATGGGACGGGGTCGTCAGAACTCTCAGTGCTCAATAGTCGCCGTTGGATCGAATGAAGCGGACACAGCAGTGCTCCGTCAGAACAACGAATCCGCCAGAACAACGAAGAGGGGTTCGTCATTCCCGCGCAGGCGGGAACCCAGAGCATTGAAAACTGACTTCCCGCCTGCGCGGGAATGACGGCGACGCCCAAATTGTTGATATGACAAAGCAACAGCGTAATCGTCCAAAATCGCCGTCACTGGATTTCCTGACAGAGTGGGAACACAATCTTCATCGCCGTGGTTCGCTCCGTCGAACCGATCGTCTTGGTTCGCTCCGTCGAACCAAACGCCCTGGAGTCGTACGGAGCAGCAAACTCTGATCCTCAATGAATGATGGTTCTTCCATGACATGTGTCATTTTGCGATTCGCCGTTGCGTTCTTTTTTGTGACAGGCGGGCTGAGAACCTGGGCTCAGGAAGTCTCCAAGGACGAGCACATTCAAATCGGATCGTTGTCCGTCAACCGCATCCTTTTCCTGGGCAACAGTATTACGCTGCACGGCCCTGCACCTGACATTGGATGGACAGGGGATTGGGGCATGGCGGCCAGCAGTCAGGACAAAGACTATGTGCACCTGATCGTGCAGGACATTGTCAAGGCGACTGGAAAGACGCCTGAGATCAGGATCAGGAACATCGCCGAATTTGAACGGGGGCTTTCAACGTATGTGATCCCCGAAAAGCTGAAGGATGAACTCCAGTTTCAGCCTGACATCGTAATCGTCGCAATTGGAGAAAACGCGGCAAGGCCCGAGTCAGCAGAGGCAAAGAAGGAATTTTCCTCGGCGTTTTCTCGGTTGATCGAGTCACTGGAGGAATCCGGGAAGCCGACGATTTTTGTTCGAAGTCAGTTCTGGCCGGATGAGATTAAAGACGGGTTGATGAAAGAGGTGACGCTCGCGAGGAAGCACCACTGGATCGACTTGAGCAAACTGATTGACGAATCGTGCTATGCCAGATCCGAGCGGAAGATCGAACATGCGGGCGTGGCTGGCCATCCGGGTGACAAGGGCATGTCAGTCATTGCCAGGGCCTTATTTCAAGCTCTCAACGATGCAGGGAAGTCGGAATTGAAGTGATGCAATGACTTCAGAGTGAGATTGCGGATGGTTGCCGCGTGCTCATCACCAGGTTCTTCGGAATTCACTTCGCCTCGCTGCAAATGGCTCTTCGCAGTGACCCTGATGATTCAGTACGATTCCCGCGAACCGCGTAGGAATTGAGTGCTTTCGAAGAATCCGGCGATCGTCATGACCAGGGCTGTCTGGCTGCTTCTGCTTCTTGCGTTGACTCTGCGAATTGCAGCCGCAGTGGTTGTGGATCAGCACGTTCGGAACGCAGGACGGACCTTTCTGATCGAGGGTGATGCCAACGGATACTGGGAACTGGGTCAGAAGATTGCGACCAGGCAACCCTACGAGATTCATGTTCCACCTAGGAAGATCTTAAGGACTCCTGGCTTCCCTCTGTTCCTCGCCGCATCGATTCGGATCTTTGGAAACAGTGTTCTTGCCGCATCTTTGCTGATGGCAGTTGTGGGCACATCAACATGCTGGCTCACGTGGCTCCTGGCAAAACGACTTTTCTGTGATCGGATTGCGCTCATCACGCTGGCGATCGTTGCGGTTTCGCCTCTGCAAATTGGCTCCAGCATCCAGATCCTTTCCGAAGGACTCTTTTCGTTTTGGATACTGGTCAGCCTTCTGTCGCTGCAACAACTTTGGCAGGTTGCAGCAAGCAGTTCAGGGACGCGATTTTTTTTGATGACATTGGCGGCTGGCGTTGTGATTGGACTCGGTACTCTGGTTCGTCCGGGCTGGCTTCTGTGGGCCATCTTCTGTCTGCCAGCAGTGATTTTGGCGCCTGGAATTCCATCAGGGCGGAAGTTCGCGATAGTCGCCTTGATTCCGTTGGGATGCTGGCTGGCGCTGGTTCCGTGGGCTTGGCGAAATTACGAAGCCACAGGGCATTGGGTTCATACTTCGCTGTGGTCCGGTCCCAGTCTGTACGACGGTCTGCATCTCGGGGCCACCGGGGCCAGTGACATGACGTTTGTGGACCAGGATGGTGTTTACCAGCGGCTGAGCGAATACGACGCGAATGAGCACTACAAAGCACTGGCCGTGCAGTTTGTATTTCAAAATCCCTGGCGGACAGTCGAACTGGGACTGCTGAAGGCGGGACGGTACTTGAGTCCGACGCTGAATGCGTCCGGGTTTACGGGGGGGCCGATGGCCATTTTTTGCCTCGCCTGGTACGCTTTTTTTGCGATTTCAGTGGGTTTCGGCCTTCGGTCGACCAGGAGTCACCGAGCCGCTTTCTTCCTGCTGGCGGGGCCCTTTCTGCAGTTTCTGCTGGTTCATATGGTGTTCGTTGGGTCGATTCGCTATCGTTTGCCAGTGGAATTTCCGCTGACAATTCTTGCGGCCGCAGGGATTGATCACATGATTCGACGCAGGGTGTTCGATCGAACTGCATGAGGCAGTCGTAGGTCACGCCTGCAGGGCGGGACTTTCGCCGAAAGGCGAATCTTTCGAAGCTGGTGCATGGACGCATGAGGTTCTTCGCTGTTATTCGCTGGATCATCCTGCTGATCCTGTTCGCACTTGGTGCGGCGGGAGCGGCTGGGCTTTGGCTATGGTCCAACAGCGACAGCCTGATACGCAAACAAATCCTGCAGACGTTCGACAAGCGCGCTCCTGACCTCCTGATGCAGCTGGAGTCGATTCAGTTTTTGAGCACCGCTTCCGTCCGGATTAAGGGCGTCGAAATCCGAGATCGTGAAACCGACAAGCCGCTCGCGCGCGTCGAAGAACTCACTGCGGAGATCGATGAGGCAATCCTGGCGGAACGGCAGCAGGTTCTGGTTCGAAAGCTCCACCTGAAGGGTCTTGATGTTCTTCTGGAGCGAACTTCCGGTGGCCGGTGGAACTGGCAGGACTACGAGTTCGTCAAAGACGAAACGATGCCATTCATCCCGCCAACTGTTTCCATTGAAAACCTGCGCGCTCAAATTCAGATGGATCACGGGAACGATATTCCTCCCGCAAGTCTGATGCTCACTTCATCACAGTTTCAGGCGGTTCCTTCGTCGGGTGACGGCTATGACTTCCTCGGGACGCTCGTCCTGCCGGGCGCGGGCAGCCTTCAGCTGAAAGGCGGATGTGATCTTGCGGAGAAGACCTGGAATCTGAGCGGCAGTGTCAGCGGACTGAGCGCGAATCAGAGCCTTGTCGAAATTGCCAAGTCGACGGCTCCACAACTGGCATCTAAACTGGAGCAACTGGACTCGACGATGCAGCGAGTTCTTCCGACGACGCCTCAGACGGCGGCCGTAGGTGATGCCAATTCGACGGCACTTCTGATCGGCAACAGCACCACATCGCCTCGGTTTTCAGGCACTGTGGATGTGGATTTTGCGGTCGAGAAAAAGAGTGGGCAGAAAGTTCCTGATCTGCGGCTGAAGGTCGACATCCATGATGGTCAGCTGAGTTCGCCCTTATTGCCGTTTCGTCTCACCGATGTTCAGGCCCTGTTCTTCTGGGAGAACTCTCGCGTTGTGTTTCAGCTCAAGAATGCTCGAGACGGCGACGCTGTGGCAACTGGTGATTTTCAGATGTCCTTCGACGAAGACGCGCCGGCTCCGACGGCGTCACTTCATCTCGAGAAATTTCCGGTTTCGATGCAACTGAAACCGTTGCTGCCGCCAAAATCACAGAAGTTCTTTGACCACTTTCAGCCGGGCGGAACGATTTCCGGCGATGCGGTCGTGAAGCGGTTTCCCAATGGCAAATGGCTGCCGGTGTCAGTGCGAGGTGAATCGAATGATGGGACGATGATGTTCCACAAGTTCCGCAGCCCCGCAACCGGGATCAAGGCGACACTCCAGCAGAAACCACTTCCCGAAGATGCGTCATCGATGCTGGACGTCGTTTTTGACGTGAATGCAACGGGCACGGTCAGCGGCAGACCTGTCGCGGCGGTGGGCTGGCTGAAGAATGTTGGCCCCGAGATGGAACTCAGGTTCGATGTCCACGTCGATGATTTTCCGATCGACAGTCGATTTCGAGATGCTCTGGATGAGCAGGGTCGAAAGGTCATCGAGACCATCAACATTTCCGGAACAGGCTCCGCGGACATTTCCTGTTATCGCGCACCTGGGCTGGATAAACCGACGGACATCATCCTTGTCGCGAACGTGAAAGATTCAAAAATCCGATTCCGAGGATTCCCGTACGACATCGATCAGCTCACAGGGCAGATGGAGTTTCGATCTGCCGAGAAGTTATGGACCTTTTCGAATCTTAAGGGTTATCACGGGACCGCAGAGCTGACAGGTCAGGGGCGTTTTCGTGGCATGCCGGCACCTGGAGTTCTGGATCTCACCATAGGCACTGTTGGTGCGAATCTTGATGCGGATCTTTTCAACGCACTCAATGAATCTTCGCGCGCGGTGTGGGCGATTGTGAATCCGGAATCCGGAAAGGTCAGCTTGACGACTCAGGTCTCATGGACGGCGACTCCCGGACAGAAGCCGATTGTCAGGCTGGAAGATGTCAGCGTTTATGATGCCGTCATCACACCGCGACCGTTTCCGTACCGCATGAAGATTGTTTCCGGGAAGTTCAGCTACGATCCGAATGATCCTCGCGCGGCAGGCCGCCAGCACTGTGAAATCAAACAGGTCAAGGCGGAGCATGATGGTTCTGTCATAACGGCTGGCGGATGGGCGGAAGTCGGCCCCGCAGGCGACTGGCAGGTTCATCTCAACGATCTGAACGCGCTGGATATGAAGCCGGATGATGATCTTCGAGCAGCGTTGCCGGACAGCTGGCGAGGAACACTGTCGCGACTCGGGGAGGCCGGGCGAGTCTCGATCGAGGGATCTGAGATCGACTTCCGCGGCATGACAAAGGACACGTCACCGCCGACAGCGGCCTGGCGTATGAACGTTCGACTGAAGGACTGCGAAGTCGCCGCCGGCCTGGATCTGAAGAAGGTCTCCGGTCTCGTGAGAGCGGCGGGGCAGTGGGATGGTGCCAGCCTTACAAATCAGGGAGAGATAAGACTCGATCGCGTCGATGTTCTGGACATGACGATCGCGGGAGTCAACGGTCCCTATTCCATGTCCGACGATGAACTGGTTCTGGGAAGTCGCGAAGTGATTCTTGGCAACGTCCGTCCGGATTCGGTTCCAGCTGAAGAACGCGTTCGAGCCCAGGCGTATGGCGGGACGATGGAGATGGACGGTATGATCGATCTCCGTGCCGGACAGGGCTATCGATTCTTCGGCGAACTGAAGAATGCTCTCCTTGCAGATTATGCTCGCAAACACATGCCGGAACAGCGAGGGCTGGAAGGTGTGGTGAATTCGTGGATCTTCGTGTTCGGCGATGGAGATTCACCAAAGAACCTTCAGGGTAAGGGGCAACTGCAGATTAACCCGGCAGCGCTGTATGAAGTCCCGGTCGTTCTGGAGCTCCTCTCCGCAATGTCGCGCCTGAATTTCATGGTGTCAAATCGAACCGCATTCAACTATGCGCTGATGACCTTCACGATTCAGGACGAAGCTTTCTGGTTCGACCCCATTGACCTGGTTGGTGACGCTCTTTCACTTCGAGGTCGAGGACATATCGGTTTCGGCGGCGACATTTTGATGGACTTCTTCAGCCGTCCTCCTCGCCCCACAGGCCCACGCATCCCGTTCAGCAATCTTCTGATGTCCGGAGCAACGCAGTGGGTCACTGTCCAGGTTCGAGGAACCATCGATCGTCCTCAGACCGAAGTCAGCAATCGTCCTAAGATCGATGAGAATATGCGGCAGCTGCTCAGCAACTTTGAGCCGCGCCCCGGAGGACCCACTCCTGGTCTGGTGTTACCAAACCTTCTGGGTCTTCCGATGGTCCCGGCGCAGGGGCGACTTCCCCAAACGCCCGTACCGCCACCGCAATAGGATGAACCGAGCAGGAGGAAGTTCATCGTTTATGGGATACGAACTCCAAGATTCCGAAGCTCCGTCACCAGCTGAATCAGAGGGAGTCCAATGATCGAAGTGAAGTCGTCAGTCTGAATGCGTTCGAAGAGACCGATTCCAGCAGCCTCGATACGATAACTTCCTGCACAGTCGAGAGGCTGATCCCTTTGCACATACCGGAGAATCTCATCGGCAGTAAGGGACCTCATTCGCAGTGTAGTGACACAGCTGAATTCAACGCGATGCTGCTGAAAGCACAGACACACTGCAGTGATTAGTCGATGCTCCGAGCCTGACATCAGGGACAATTGCAAACACGCCTGTTCCACGGTGTGTGGTTTACCCAGCAGCTGACCATCCAAGTCTGCAACCTGATCGGACCCAATCACGATGGCATCCGCATGATTCGCAGCGACCGCCTCGGCTTTGGCCCTCGCCAGATGTTGAGCAATCCTGTCTGGTTCCAGGCCGGAAGATTTGAGCGATTCTTCATCGAGGTTTGGAGCCATGCACTGAAAATCACTGAACACGCGTTGCAGCAGCTCTTTTCGGTAAGGTGAACCACTGGCCAGGATCACAGGAGGCATCACAGACTCTTTCATTCGCAGCACGAGGACTTGCAGCAGCTCATCTGGGCATTTTGGCAACGTGGTGGTGTGACAGAGAAGCTGTTAGCGAAAATTCCGGAATGAGCGAAACTGATGAGGTGAAGTGTTCTACTGGAAACTCCGAAAACAGATGCAGCGGACCGAGGGATCGACCCGCGCACGTTCATGCGTTGAATTGCAGCAGGGAGCTGTGGTAATGAGGTTCACAGGATCGCAGATTACACTCCAGCAAATCCTGCCGCTGGCTATTGCGATGCTGACTCAATGTAGCATTGCATTTGGACAGCTTGGCGAAGGTGGCACGGACGGCCCGGAGCCCCAGGTGATCCTGCCAGCTCACGATCATGCGGTCCCAATTCGGACTGCGTCAAAAGAGAT
>JAEUII010000221.1 GCA_016795145.1 Planctomycetaceae bacterium | reverse complement strand
AAGGCGGAACCTTCACGATCACCAACGGCGGTGTCTACGGCTCGCTGATGTCCACTCCGATCGTGAATCCTCCTCAAAGCGGCGTTCTGGGAATGCACGGGATCTTTGACCGGCCGGTTGCCGTCAACGGGCAGGTCGTGATCCGCCCAATGATGTATATCGCTCTGACGTATGATCACCGCGTCGTTGATGGACGAGAGGCCGTCTCGTTCCTTAAACTGGTGAAGGACCTGATTGAGGATCCGACACGACTGATTCTGGAAGTGTAAACTCTGAACCATCTGCGGGTGGTTTTTGATTTTCGAACCGCCAAGTCGCCGAGATCGCCGGGTCTGTTGATGACCAGTCAGGGCGGTCCCGGCGCCTTGGCGGTTCCCATTTTGATTCATTCAAATATCGCTGAGTAGGTTCATGTCCGAGTCATTTGATCTGATCGTTGTCGGTGCTGGTCCTGGCGGCTATGTGGCTGCGATTCGTGCAGCTCAGCTGGGAATGAAGGTTGCAATCATTGAACGCGAACAGAAGCTGGGCGGGACCTGCCTGCGCGTGGGTTGCATTCCATCGAAGGCGCTTCTGGAAACCAGTGAGCTGTTCGAGAAATCAAAGAAGCACTTTGCCGAACGTGGCCTGATCGTCTCTGACGTGGCACTCGACCTGCCTCAGATGATGAAGCACAAGGACGGCGTCGTCAGTCAGCTGGACATGGGTATTCAGGGGCTGATGAAGAAGAACAAGATCGAACGCTTCTTCGGACACGGCCGACTGAAAGGCAAAGGTGTCGTTGAAGTCACTGGCAATTCACCAGCGACGCTGACAGGCAAGAAGATTCTGATCGCGACCGGAAGCGTTGCATCTTCACTGCCCGGGATTCAAATCGATGGTGACCGCGTTGGAACAAGTACCGAAGCTCTGTCCTGGCCGGAAGTGCCAAAGCACCTGGTCGTGATCGGCGCGGGAGTGATTGGTCTGGAACTCGGAACGGTCTGGCGCCGACTGGGTGCGACCGTGACAGTGCTTGAGTATCTGCCTCGGATTCTGCCAGGAGTCGATGAGCAGGTTGCGAACGAGGCAAAGAAGATCTTCGAGAAGCAGGGCCTCGTGTTCCGTCTCGGCGCTAAAGTGACTTCGGCCACCGCAAGCGGAGCGGTATGTACCGTGACTGTGGACGGTGCTGATCCGATCACGTGCGATCGGGTCCTCGTGGCGGTTGGTCGCAAGCCGTGTGTCGAAAATCTGGGACTTGAAGACGCTGGTGTGCAGACCGACAAGCGAGGCTTCATTCAGGTGAATGCGGCTTACCAGTCGACATCACCGGACGTGTATGCCATCGGGGATGTGATCGGTGGAGCGATGCTGGCGCACAAGGCCGAAGAAGAAGGCGTTGCGTGCATTGAACGCATGGCGACCGGTTATGGTCACATCAACTACAGCAACATTCCCGCCGTCATTTATACTCAGCCGGAAATCGCGTCGGCTGGAGCGAACGAAGATGCTCTGAAAGCCGCAGGCGTCAAGTACCGAGCTGGCAAGTTCAACTTTGCTGCGAACGGACGAGCTCGAGCGGCCGGGCATACAGAAGGCTTCGTCAAGATTCTTGCTGACGAAGAAACAGATCGCGTTTTGGGAGTCCACATCATTGGTGCCCACGCCGGTGAGTTGATTCATGAAGCCGCGGTGGCGATGGAGTTTGGAGCCAGCAGTGAGGATATTGCCCGCTGCTGCCACGCTCATCCGACTCTGTCCGAAGCCGTGAAGGAAGCTGCGATGGCCGTTGACAAGCGAGCCATCCATTCATGAGGGGTGTGGTGTGAGTGCTCCAATGACCAGGATGGAACTTCCCTCGGCCGTGCGTGATTTGCTCGGCCGGGTGAAGATGCGTATTCGACGCGACTCACTGGCGTATGGAATCCTGCTGGCAGTGACTCTGGCCATCGTTGTGTTCTGGTCGACGACGGCGCTGGACGCGGGCTGGTTTCTGCTTCAGCGACTTGAACTTCCTGTGGGCCTGCGAGCGATCCTGCTGGCCATCTTGCTGCCGTCGGCTGGATGGCTGCTGATTCGTCGAGTCGTCTATCCGGTCATTCGTCGAGTCCGTGATGTCGATGTGGCATTGCTGCTGGAACGTCGGTTCCCGCAGTTTCGAGACCGACTGGTTCTGGCCGTAGAATCTTCCAAAGGGATTCCGTGCGACGGGCCTCTTGCCCAGCCGATGCTGCAGCGATCCGTCAGCGAAGCGGCAGATCTGGCGGGCAAGGTTCAGGTTTCCGACGTCTTTGAAACTCGCGCCATCAAGCGTCTGGCGATCATCACTGCTGCCTTGTTTGTGGCCACGCTGATTCCTGCACTCCTGGATCCCGGCATGGTCCAGCGATGGTGGAATGCGTTTGTTCGTTGTGAGGAAATCTACCACGATCGAACGACAGACATTCATGTCGTCGCGATTGCTCAGCCCGGTGATCGTCGAGTCGACTTTGCTGCCGTTAATGATGTCATGACATACCGGCATCCTCGCGGCGCGGATCTGGAGCTGGAGTTCCGGGTGCCTGAAGGCGGTCCGGCAGACGGCGTCGAGTGGATTGTGCCTGAGCGAATCCGAGTCGACCTGATCCGTGCGGATGGGACTCGCAGTCGAACGTATGTGTCACCTTCATCGGCACGAGGTTTTCGGTATGTGGTGAGTCAGCTTCGGGAACCTGTCGAGCTGGAAGTTCTGGCCGGCGATTATCGGACGCGGATTCCATGGCGAGTGGATGTCGTTGATACTCCGGGTTTGGATACGATCGAGCTGAATTGTGAATATCCTGAGTACACTGGCTGGAATCAGCAGCGTGAGCGATCTTTGAAAGTGACCGGAAGCGAGATCCCACTTCCTGTTGGAACACGCTTTGAGTTGAAGGCCAATTCCGCAAAGCCATTGCAGGCTGCTCGCATTGTGACGGAGCAGTTTGAAGTCTCCGGCGATCGCGAATCATCGAAGGTGATCCTGCGAGACGGGCGCACGATTGAATCGGCTGGTCAGCCACTCGTCTCGAAAGATGGCACGAGTGTGATCGCATCACTGGAACTGTTTGGTGTTCCAAAACCCGGCAGCGAATCAGCCAAAGACGGACAAAAGCCTGCTGACCAGTCTTCAGCGACAGTGGAATACTGGAAGGATGGAAGGCTTCGCATTCCTTCAAATACGAGCCTGCGATTCTTTCTGCATGACGAAGACAACGTGATGTCGGTCAGCCCCGAGACTCTGCGTGTTCAGGGAGTGGAAGATGCAGCACCTGTCGTTGTTGTGCAGCTGACCGGTATTGGCAATTCGGTGACTCGCCGCGCACGAATTCCGATCGCGGGCAAGGTTCGTGACGATTATGGGCTGCAGTCGGCAGGTTTTGAGTTTCTGGTCGACGACGAAACCTCGTGGCGTCCTCGACCGTTTCGAAGCACACCGGCTCCGTCGGCGACTGAGTTTGATCTTGCTCGCAGTGCAGAAGAGCCGTTCGAGTACTTTGAACTGCAGCCATTGGAACTTTCCGAAGGGCAGTCTCTGACATTGTCTGTGGTTGCGACTGATGGAAACCCATCGCCAGGTCCCGGGCAGACTCGCAGCACGCCGTTTCCATTTCAGATCGTGAGTGACGAAGAGCTGCTCTCCGTGCTTTACACCCGCGAGATTGGATTGCGAACGCGGTTCGAAGAAGTGATCGCTCAGCTGGAAGAGATTCAGAAGGACCTTCAGTTCCATCAGACGGTTGCAACGCGTGTGGATGGTGCAGGGGCAGGAGCGAAGGACGAAGATCGAATCAGCCTGATGACCTGTGCGACTCGCAGTGGTAACAACCTGCGACGTCAGACCAATGAGCTGACTTCAATCGTTGAGGGCTTTGAAGAGATCAAGCGGCAGCTCGTGAACAATGCGATTCCGCTGCACAACGCAGAGACGATGCAGGCGGGAATCATCGATCCGCTGAAACGCGTCTCCGGTGAGATGATGGGGCAGGCCGACCGCGCGATCGGAGCATTCCGAGTCGCTGCGATGGAGAAGCAGGCCTCGCAGTCGCTCGTCAGCCAGTCGAGTGCTCAGGTGTCGGAAGTTATTCTGGCTCTGAAGACGATTCTTGAGAGTGTCAGAGACATGGCGGAGTTCCATGAAGCTCTCAGAGATTTGAAGCAACTTTCCGATGAGCAGCGAAAAATCTTTGAAGAGACTAAGAAGCTGCAGAAGAATCAGCTGTTCCAGGACCTGTTGAAATAATGAGGTTGGCCATGCTGCGATTCATGTGCGGTCTGTTGGGTGCGACGCTTTGCCTGAGCCAATGGACCCTCGCCGTCCTGCAGCAGGATCCTCCGAAGCCCGCCGAGAAGAAATCGGACTCCGGCGAACCGAAGGACCCAAAGGCCATTCGCGATGAGCAGATGGCGGTCAGCGGACGATATGCCAGATTCGAACGGATGTTGATCCAGATGGCCGACGTGCTGGCTCGTCAGGATCCCGAACGAGCCGACCTGTTGCGAAGGGCGATTGCACAGGGGCGTGAAGACACCGTCAAAGAAGACATCGAGAAGATCGTCGAACTTCTGAACAAAGGTGATCTCGGCGCTGCGTCTGAAAAGCAGTCCGAAGTGATGGACAGTTTTCAGACTCTTCTGAAGCTGCTTCAGAGCGAAGATCGTCGCAGCAGTGTCGAACGCGAACGTGAACGATTGAACGCGTTGCTGAAGGATGTGAACAACATCATCGCCGAACAACGCTCGGCTCGCGCGGCCACGCAGAATTCGCCGGCACCTTCCAATGCTGCTCCAGGTCAGCAACGTGCGATTGATGAATCCGATCGACTGCTGGAATCAATCAAAGAGCATGACGACGAATCGGCGAAGAGCGACGGTGAGAAGAACGGCGAGAAGAACGGTGACGGTGAAAAGTCCGGCGATAAATCCGGAGACAACAAGAAGGGAAACGGCGACGACTCTGGCAAAAAGGGTAGTGAGTCCGACAAGAAAGAAGGGGAATCTTCAGACGGCAAGTCAAAAGATGGTTCACCGAACGAAGGTGACAAGAACGGTAAGGACAAGGATGGGGACGGAAAGAAAACGGACGGAGAAAAGTCGGGTGACAAGTCCGGAGAAAAATCGGGTGACAAATCTGGACAAAAGTCGGGGGACAAATCTGGCGACAAGTCCGGACAGAAGTCAGGGCAAAAAGGCGAACAGGGACAGCAAGGCTCATCGCCTCAGCAAAACACACCGCAGACTCCAGGACGTGAACAGATCGAGCGGGCTCGTCAGCAAATGGAGCAGGCTCTGAAGGAACTCCAGGAACAGCAGAAAGACAACGCGCTGAAGGATCAGGACAAGGCCCTGGAAGAACTTCATGCCGCGGCGGAAGAGCTGGAGAAGAAGCTGAAGCAACTTCGCGAGGAAGAAAAGGAAATGGTCCTTGCTTCGCTTGAAGCTCGCTTCCAAAGAATGCTGGCTGCGGAGACTCAGATTCACGAAGGAACTCTGGCCCTTGCCGCGACACCTCAGAAGGACTGGCTGGATGCCTCCTATGGACGCTGTCGCGAACTGGCTCAGCAGCAAACAGAACTGGCCCGCGAGTGTACTCAGACGGTTGCTTTGCTGCGTGAAGACGGCAGTGCGGTGGCGATGTTGCTGGCTGTGGAAGACATTGAATCAGATATGGAATCCGTCAGCGGCTGGCTCCAGGAATCCAATGTGGCGGAGCTGACTCAGTCCGTTCAGAAGGACATCATCGAATCTCTGAAGCAGTTGATCGAGACGACTCAGCGTGAGATGCAGGAGATGAAAGATCCCGAGCAGCAGCAACAACAGCAGAGCCAGCAGCAACAGTCCGCCCTGGTCGAACTGATGGCCGAGATTCGTGTTTTGCGAAACCTTCAGCTTCAGGTGAATCGTCGAACGAAGCAGGTCGATCAGCTCCTGCAGACCGCACCGGTTGGAGATCAGGGACCGCTGCAGAAGCAGATTCGTGAGCTGGCAGATCGTCAGCAGCGACTGATTGAAACCGCGAAGGAACTCGCAAAACAGGCTGAGAAGCAAGGGCCTGGCTGAGTGTCTGGCATGCTTCAGATTGGTTCAATTCAGCTCAGTCTTCCCGTGGTACAGGCGGCGCTTAGTGGATACAGTGACTGGCCGATGCGGGCTATCGCACGCAAGCTCGGCGCGCCGTATACGATCTGCGAAGTGATGATTGAGTCCTTTGTGACGTCGTTGAAGGATCGTACGAAGACGCGGCATCATTTGCTGGTGACAGAGGATGATCATCCTGTCGGTGCGCAGTTGATGGGGTCGGAGCCGGAGGAATTTCCAGCGGCTGCAACGAAGCTGGTCGAAGCGGGCTTTGACGTCATTGATATCAACTTCGGTTGTCCGGCAAAGCGGGCATCAGGTCGATGTCGAGGCGGTTATCTTCTGGGGCAACCAGCGACGGCGATCGAGATCTTTCGAAAGGTGCGGGATGTTGTTCCGGAGCGAATCCCGGTCACGATGAAGATGCGTCGTGGCGTTGATGATTCGGAACGAAGCCGAGAACAGTTCTTTGAGATTCTGGACGCCGCGTTTGCGTACGGCATCGCCGCCGTGACCGTTCATGGTCGTACTGTCGAACAAAAGTACGTCGGCCCGAGTCGCTGGGAGTTTCTGAAGGAAGTCCGATCGCGACATCCGGAACGAACTCTGCTGGGAAGCGGAGATCTTTTCACGGCCGAAGATTGTGTTCGAATGCTGCAGGAGACGGGTGTTAACGGCGTGACGGCCGCACGAGGAGCGATCGGAAATCCCTGGGTCTTCTCCCAGGCCGCCGCCTTGCTTCGCGGAGAGTCACTGCCTGCACCGCCGGGCGTCTTTGAGCAACGGGATGTGATCCTTGAGCATCTTCGGTTTTCGGAAATGGTCCTTCCGGCCGATCAGGTGATCAGACAGATTCGGAAGTTCTGCATCTTCTATTCTGCCTGGCACCCGGACCATTTGGTCGTTCGTAACGCCTTTGCCACAGCCGCCGATGCGGAGCGTTTTCACGCCGTACTGCGTGACTGGTATTCGGACGACCGACCGGGGCAGTATCCCGCGAATCCGGGCAACGTGAAGGACACGAGTTGCAGTCCCGCTGAGCGGCTGTAGGTCCTGGATCTTGTGTTGGTAGTAGTGGATCTTGCTAAAGATCCCTGCATCGCAGCACCTTTCGTCAGGTCCGCGACCAGAAATTCAATGTCTGACGAAGCACCAGGACGTGGTTGCAATCTTAGGTGGCGAGGGCCGCGTTCCCTTTGACGTGGGGATGACGATCAATGGCAGCATCCTCCGCGAGACTTCCCCTCGGTTGAACCCGCACAAACTATGCAAAATATGCAGGTTTCGGCGAGTTGAAGTGAGGGCTCGGTATGGGTTTCCCCTTGTTTCTGCCAGGGTCCTCTTTGCGAAACTGCAAAAAGTGTCTACAACCTGTACAAAGTTTGCGTAGTCAGGGGGTTGAGGCCGTCAAGGACGGCGACGAGACACCTTGGTAATCTCTGTTTTCTAGCGGCTTTGTGTTGTTTTGATGAGTTCCGAGTCAGGGTTTGATGAACTGGATCAGGTGCCGGGGACAGCGGTCGAAAAGACGCGTTCGCCGTTGCACGATTCTGCGCCCCTGATTTTGCCTCTGGACAAACTGCCCGGCGTTCCTGAGTTTGTGCCGGCACGCGGCCTGGCGAGTCCTCATAGTCAGACCATTCTGGCAACGCTCTTTCCGGGACGTCTGCATGTTTCCGGGACCATGGAGCGTCGACTGCGGCTGGACGACGGCGACCTGCTCGTCATGCATGATGATAATCCTCCGACGTGGCAGCGAGGGGATCATGTGGTCCTGATGCTGCATGGCTTGGGCGGTTCGCATCAGAGTGGCTACATGGTTCGACTGGCCGCTCGACTGACCTCGCAGGGCGTTCGCACGTTTCGACTGGATCATCGAGGATGCGGCGCGGGTGCCAGCCTGGCTCGACATCCTTATCACGCTGGGCGAACAGATGATATCGCGTCGTCAATTCGCCTGATTGAACGACTGTGTCCGGGTTCACCGATCTCTGTCGTTGGTTTTTCGATCAGTGGCAACATGCTGCTGCGGTACCTTGGTGAGCATCCGGAATCGCTTCCGTTTAGTCTGTTTCGCGCGGTGGCAGTTTGTCCGCCTGTGGACCTTCACCATTGTGCTTCGCGGTTGAATTCCAGCATGTCTGGTCAGCGATACGACTGGTACTTTACTCGAAAGCTGATCAGCCACATTGCGGAGACGCCTCAGTGGAGAGACGATCTTCCTCTGGCGTCTGTCCGTCGTCCTCCTCGCCGCTTGTACGACTTCGATGAACTCTACACAGCACCGGCGTCGGGGTATTCGTCAGCGGACGAATACTACACCAAGGCTTCATCGAAGCATGTCATTGGGCGCATTCGTGTTCACACAACGATCCTTGCGGCACAGGATGATCCGGTTGTGTGTTCCGAACCTCTGATGAACCTGCGACTGCCTCCGAACGTGACCCTCTGCATGACTCGTCATGGCGGGCACCTTGGGTTCGTTGGCCGATCAGGCGTTGACCCGGATCGTCGCTGGATGGACTGGCGACTGATTGACTGGTTGTTGACGTAGCCAGAGTCCGGCCCTCTCCCGAGCTTGCTGGCGCTCGCTCGACCTCTCCCTAAACTTCGTTTTGGGAGAGGGGGGATTTGAGGCGTACACTGGCGATGTCCGGTGGCAGGACGACAGAGATCACCGGAACAGTTCGTCGCCGAATGGGTGGAGGTTTCCGAGGCCGCCGGTTTTGGGCATGGCGTTGACGTACAGTTCGGCGAGTTTGAAGTCTTCGTTGGTGGTCAGTTTGATGTTCATCGGCCAGCCGTCGATCACATGCACCGGATGGCCGGCGGATTCGACCATGGATGCTTCGTCGGTGGCGTCGGCGAGTTTTCGGCAGATCGCAAAGGCTTTCTCAAGGACCGATCGTTCGAAGACCTGAGGCGTCTGAGCCTGAACGAGTCCTGTGCGATCGACGGTCTCTGTAATCAATCCGCTCGAGTTGATTCGTTTGACTGTGCTGCTGATTCGGAGTCCCGGAATGACGGCATTGTGCGTTTGAGCGGCCGCGAAGATTTCGTCGATCCATTTGCTCGTCAGGAGAGGGCGAGCGGCATCGTGGACGGCGACGTAATCCGCTTCCGGCTGCACCACCTGCAGCCCATTCTTCACGCTCTCCGCGCGGCATGAACCACCGGCGACCAGAGTGATGTCCATGAATGCGAGGTTTGGGCGAAAGGTTTCTCGAAACCACGCCATGTCATCCGGCGAGATCACGAGGATTGTCTGACAGACATCTTCGCGACTGAGGAAATGTTCCACGGTGCGAACCCAGACAGGTCGCCCCTTCAGTTCGACGAAGGGCTTTTTTTTCTGGAAGCCAGTCATCCGCGAGCTGTTGCCGGCGGCCGGTAGAATTACTGCAAACTTCGCCATCGAACGGAGCTCCTCTGCTCCTCACTGTGTTTTTTCCAGCAATACCAAGGGCGTTCTGTTCGCGGAGCGAACAACGACTTAGTCGCGGTTCGCTCCGCCGAACCAGGCGCTGTTCTCAAGCTCACGACAACCAGCACACCCTATCGAGAATCACCGGATCATAGCGTCATACGATTCAACGTCGAATTGTGTGAGAAGAGTTCTGGATGGGTGAACAGGTGCCGTGCCGTGTTGAATTTTGGCAACATGCTGGTATGGGGAGTATCCCTTGTTGGCGAAAACAGGCAAAGGGCTGAGTCGGGTGTGGCGAGGTGTGACGCTGATCCGGTAAATTTCGTAGTTCTTTCAGCCTGCCAGGTCCGCCGCGTGATTTGTTTTCCTGCCTTTGCCATGTGCATTTGGGCAGTGAACTTTTATTGAGCCCAATATGAGAAGACTGCTTCTTTCCTGTTCGTTGATGATCATGGCTCTGGGATGCAGCAAAGCACCAGAGGAAGCGGCAGGCGGTGCTCCTGAGGCAGAGGGGCCTCCTGCGGATCCGCCGTCACTGGTCAAAGTGCAGACGATCGAAAAGAAGTCTGTCGCGCCGGAATTTCTGGCGATGGGCAACGTTCGTCCTCGCCATTTCAGCATCGTGGCTTCCGGCTCTGACGGCGTCGTCGAAGAATATCCCCTCGAGGTCGGTGCCTTTGTGAAAGCTGGTACTCTGCTTTCGAAACTGCGCATGGAGTCGACGGATCTTGAACTCGCCGAGCAGGAAGCACTTGTCGCCGCTCGTGAAGCGGAGCTGGCGGAGCTGCAGTCGCCACGTAAGGAGGATGTTGACGAAGCGAAGGCACGCCTGCAGGCGATGGAAGTCACTTACTCGACAGCAGAACGGCGTCTTGAAGAACTGCGAGCCTTGTCAAAGCGAGGTGCGGCAAACAATTCAGAAGTGAAAGATGCCGAAGACGCCATTGATGCAGCACGGCAGGATCTTGTTGCGGCGAAGGCTGTTTACCAGAGGGTTGCTTCGGGTGCTCGTGAAGAACAGAAGCAACAGGCGAAGGCTCGTCTGGATGCTCAGAAGAAGCATGTTGAGTTCCTCAAAGCGGAACGAGAAAAGCGAATGACTCGTGCCCCGTTCGATGGCTACATCGTGGAAGAGCACACGTATCTTGGTCAGTGGCTTTCCAAAGGTGCACCCGTTGTCACGCTGGCTCGACTGGATGAAGTCGAAGTGGAAGTACTGATCGACCAGCAGTTCATAGACCAGATTCGCCCTGGACGAGCAGTCTCGTTGAAGGTCGAAGGGACTGGCCAGAAGGATGGCAAGCTTCGCGAATGGCCGGGTGAAGTCGCGACGATTGTTCCTCGCAGCAACTGGGAATCGGGTTCTCGCAGCTTTCCGGTGATCATTCGAATTCAGAACGAATTTGATTCTGAAACGGGGGCTCCAATTCCGGCTCTGCGAGAAGGGATGATGGCCGAAGCGACGTTCAATGGCAGTCCTGTTGATGGCATCATGGTTCCGAAAGATTCCATCGTTCGAACATCCCGCGGGGCATTCATCTTCGTTGTGAATCCCCAGGAAGCGGATAAGCCGCTGAGTGTTCGGCAGGTCATGGTGGAAGTTGGAATCAGTAACGGAACCTGGATTCAGGTTCGAGGCGAAACGCTGGAGGCAGGACAGCAGGTCGTGACCGAAGGTGCGGAACGTCTGCGTGCATTCAAGACCATTGAGATTATCAAGACGGACAAGACCGACACGGCTGGCTGATGCTGTCGCCAGCTCACTGCGTCCCGGACAAGACCGTTCGCTGATCAGCTTACAGAAGATATGTTGTTATGGATCTGATTCGCTTCTCCATTGAAAATCCTGTGAAGCTGACGGTCGGCGTCATTCTGGCGATGTTGTTCGGAGCCATTGCCTACCTCGCGACGCCCGTGCAGCTGACGCCGGATGTGACCGAACCGGAAATCACCGTCATGACGATCTGGCCCGGAGCGAGTGCTCAGGAGATTGAGCGTGAGATCGTTGAACAGCAGGAAGAGCAGCTGAAAAGTGTTGAAGGTTTGGAAGAGTTCAAGAGCGAAAGCACTGACTCAACGGGAACCATTCTGCTGAAGTTTGCTGTCGGAACAAACATGACGGATGCTCGCGCGCGAGTGGCCGAGAAGCTGAATCAGGTGCCGACCTATCCTCCAGATGCCCGCGAACCTGTGATCTCAACGGTGAATGCCAATGCGAACGCCATCGCCTGGTTTATTCTGAAGCCGATTCCTCCGACACGCGAAGACTTGAAGAATCTGATCCAGCAGCAGCCGGAACTCGAAGCTCCACTCAAACCGATCATGGATGAGCCGGGCATGATCAATCTGCCAAAGATCAATCTGCTGGCGGATCAGTATCCCGTCCTTCGAACGTTTACCGAAGGGCGCAATAATCCTGCGCTGATGCGAAAGTTCGCGGAAGATTACATCGAAGCAGAGTTTGAACGTATCGCCGGTGTTGCGAATGCCAATGTGTTCGGCGGGCAGGAACAGGAGTTTCGAGTGGAAGTGAATCCGACTCGCCTTGCCGCGCTGGGCGTTACGATCGATGAGCTTCGCGCAGCGATTACTGCTCAGAATCAGAACACATCGGCCGGAGATATTCCTGAAGGCAAGCAACGCAATGTTGTGCGAACACTGGGCCAGTTTACTTCGCCCGAACAGGTTGCAGACACAATCATTGCCGTTCGGGATAACTCACCTGTGCGAGTTCGCGACGTGGCTGAAGTGGCTGTTGCGTACAAGAAGCCAAGCGGTGTTGTTCGACAGATGGGCTTGAATGCTCTGGCCATCAACGCGCAGCAGGCGCCAAACACGAACATCAAAGAAGTCATGGGGCCACCTCGTGAAGACCTTGACCTCAACAAGGATGGTGACATTAGTGCGCTGGAACTTGCCGACTGCATTCGCATCTATGGGCCCAACCTGCGAATTGCGTGCGAAGAACTGAACCAGGGACTTCTGCGGACAAAGGGCCTGTACATGGAGCAGGTCTACGATCAGACCGAGTACCTGGACTCCGCAACCGCGCTGGTCGAGAGCAACGTGTATTCCGGCGGCTTGCTGGCGATCGTGATTCTGCTGTTGTTCCTCAAGAGCGTTCGGTCGGTGATCATCATTGGATTGTCGATCCCAATCAGCGTGGTTGCGACATTCATTTTCATGAAGATGTTTGGTCGTAGTATCAACGTGATCAGTCTTGCCGGGATGGCGTTTGCGGTAGGTATGGTGGCTGACAATGCCATCACCGTGCTGGAGAACATTTATCGCCATTTCCAGATGGGAAAGACTCCTCGCGAAGCCGCCGTCCAGGGGACTCAGGAAGTCTGGGGCGCGGTTCTTGCGGCGACGTTGACAATGATCGTGGTGTTCGTGCCTGTGATCTTTGTCGAAGGCCAGGCAGGTCAGTTGTTCCGTGACATTTCGATCGCGATTGCGTGTTCGGTTGGTATCTCGCTGATCGTCAGTATCACCGTGATTCCTGCGGCGACGGCCTGGCTGCTCGGGAACCAGAGTGCTTCCGGGCTTGAGTACGATGACAGCTACGGCCCATCCGGATTGTTCGGGATTGTACGATTCAGTGGCTGGCTGAATGAGCTGCTCGCCAAGGCCATGCGCGTCATGATGTCCGCGCGAGGAAGCTGGTTATGGCGAAGTCTGGTTGTGTTGATCTTCTGCGCCGGTTCCGTCTGGGCCAGCATCAAGCTGTGGCCGGCGACCGAGTATCTTCCGAACGGCAATCGAAATCTGGTGTTTGCAATTCTGCTGCCTCCTCCGGGGTACAACATCGATCAGATGATTTCGATGGGGGGCAACATTGAACGCCGACTGGCGCCGTTCTGGACGGGCGAAGTTGAACCAGGCAAGCCTCGCATTCGTGACTTCTTCTTCGTTGCCAGTGGTCGCAGTCTGTTTCTGGGTGCGAAGGCTGTCGATGATCTGCGAGCTGGCGATTTGATTCCGGTTCTGAGGAATGCTGCTGCGGCCGAGCCGGGAGTGATCCCGATCGTCAGTCAGTCGAGCCTGTTTGAAACTGGCCTGAGTGGCGGGCGCACGATCGATATTGAAATCACCGGACCGGACCTGGAAGAGCTGGTGGAAGAGGCCCAGAAAGCCTTCGGGATGTGCATGGCTGAGTTCCCAATGACCGAAGGAAATCAGATGCGTCCGATTCCAGGACTGGATCTGTCGAGCCCTGAGCTGCACGTGATTCCGAAGCTGGAAGAATCGTCAGAACTTCAGGTCACGGCTTCATCACTGGGATATGCCGTGAATGCTCTGGTCGATGGAGCCTACGCCGGTGACTACTGGCACGAAGGGCGACGCATCGATCTGGTGATCTGTGGCGACCAGAACTATGCGGCTCATTCGCATGACCTGGAGAATCTTCCCTTGCGAACTCCGAGTGGACAAACTGTTCGGTTGTCAGCCATTGCTGACGTGCTGTTGAGTCGCGGACCGGAGCAGGTGAATCATATCGAGCGACAGCGTTCGATCACGATTCAGCTGACCCCAGGTCCGAACGTACCGCTGGAAGCTGCGATGAAAACAGTTGATGAAAAAATTCGTAAGACGATGATGCAGTCGCCTCGATTCCAGAGCGGTCTGTATCAGGTACGACTTGCCGGAACAGCCGACAAGCTTGCAGACACATGGTTCGATCTTCGCTGGAACCTGCTACTCGCCTTGTTCCTGAGCTATCTGCTGATGGCCGCGCTGTTTGAATCATTCCTTTATCCGCTCGTGGTTATGATCAGCGTCGCGCTGGCTTTGGTGGGCGGGCTCGGCGGATTGAAGGTCATGAATGAGTTTCAGTATCAGCCGCTGGATATGCTGACGATGCTGGGGTTCGTGATTCTGATTGGTACTGTGGCGAACAATGCCATTTTGATTGTGCATCAATCGCTGCAGTACATGAAAGAAGAGTTGATGACGCCGGTCGATGCGGTTTGCGAAACCGTGAGAACTCGAATGCGTCCGATCATCATGAGTACTCTTTCGACCGTGCTCGGGATGCTTCCGCTGGTTGTGCCGATGCCAATTCTTGCCGACGGAGCATGGGTGTGGAGCGTTGGTGCGGGAAGCGAGCTGTATCAGGGACTGGGAGCGGTTGTGCTGGGCGGGATGATTGTGTCCACAGTCTTCACACTGGTTCTGATCCCGGCCGGCTTCAGTCTGGTGATGGATGCCAAGACGCTCGTGGGGCGCATCGTGGATCGCATTCGCAGCTTTGGAAGAACACCGGCAGTTGCGAAGTAGGGCGTGCGGTAGATAGCTCGTGCATCTTCAAGGGCAAAGAGCTCGGATTGTGGTAGTGGATCTTGCTAAAGATCCCGGATCTCAGTCGGACAAAAGATGGGTGACAGAAGATAATCGCAGCAGGCTGCCGCCAGTGCTTTCAGCGGTGGGGATCTGGATTGACGCTCTGTTGCTCACGCAAAAGTGCGGGTTGCTCCCGCCTGCATAGGAATGACGCAAGAGTTCAGGAGTGATGGTCCAGTTTCGATCTCGTTGGCCGATTTCTTTCGAGCTAAAACGGCCGCCCCGATTGGGGCTTCGAAATCATGGAGAATCAAACCTGGGCCGAGTGGCCCAGGCTAGGCAAATTGCTGGGCCTTCGGCCCGGAACCATACTGCGCGGGTTCTTTTTGTCTACCGTCTCACGAGTCGCAAAAGTGATCCGTCGGTCTGCAGCTGGATGGCACCGGGTAGGGTGAAGGATGCGTCGTGACTTTGTGCTGCGTCCGCAAGTTGATGCCAGTGTCGAGCTGTCATTTGCTGGCGAGGCCAGTGGAGCTGGATCCAGAGTCGCACGAACATGTGGCGAAGTAACCCAGCCGGTGCGGCGGCGAGGATTAGTCGTTGCAGCCGGCAGCTGGAGGAAGACAGCTCCAGCGAGGAGCGGTTCAGAAGATCGTCCGCGAGAGAATCCAGGCAGTCGACGAGTTCCCCGGTTTGGGCTCCGAGCCGATTCAGGGCCGCATCGATTTGAGGATTCATCGTCTGTCGCAGCAGTGGCAGAATCTCATTCCGAATTCGGTTTCGAGTGAATCGTGAATCCTGGTTGGATTCGTCGTGACAGTATCGCAGCGACCGCATTGAGGCATAGTGTTGAAGTTCATCACGAGTCCATGCCAGCAGAGGACGGACGAGAAGAACGCCTTCTGCGAGGTTTCGGTGTTCCGGCATGCCGCGAAGCCCGGTGATCCCGGTTCCTCGGAAGAGATTGTGCAGAATCGTTTCGGCCTGATCCGACGCCTGATGAGCCGTCGCGACAGCGGCAAGATGGTACTTTTGAGCCGTATCGATCAGGAACTGATAGCGTTGTTGCCGAGCGCTTTCTTCCAGACTTCCTCGTGACTGTTCGTGAAGCTCGTTCGCTTCCAGCGTCCGGATTTCGGCAATGAATGAGCGTCGGGCTGCTTCTTCAAGGACGAGGTCTGCGTCAGCTTTTGCCGCGTCTCCGCGCAGTCCATGATTCAGGTGTGCGACGACGATGGGGCTTGTCCAGCGATGGCATTGCTGAAGACGACTGAAGATTTCAAGCAGCACCACGCTGTCGAGACCACCGGAGACTGCCAGAAGGATGCCCGGTTCGTTCGGCAGCAGTCGCTTCAGTGCCTGAAGTGCTGAGACTTCGATCTCGTCCAGTTCATCATCATTCACAGAACACCAGACCGAAGGATGAAAGAGCATTATGCCGCGGCTGCAGCAGCTGCTCCTTCAATAACTGAAAGAGGTACATTGCCGGAGTGATGAACGAAGACGTCACGCGACGGAAATGGAATTGTAAAGCCTCGTTCGTCGAAGCCCAGCTTGATGGCTTCGGTCAGTGCGAACTTAACGTTGCCATAATCGGCACTTGCGACCCATGGGCGAACCACAAAGTTCACACTACTTTCCGCAAGTTCAGAAACGGCGACGACTGGTGCGGGATCGAGCAGAATTCGAGAATCTGCTTTGACGACTTCCTCCAGAAATGCGCGAACAGCACGCAGGTCGTCGTTGTAGCTGCAACCAATCACCAGATCGACTCGCCGAATCGGTTCTGCGGACATATTGCGGATTGTGCCGCCGGTGATGGAAGAGTTCGGAAGTACGATACGGACATTATCTGGTGAAAGCAGGATCGTGTTGAAGATTTGAATCTCGACGACCTTTCCGAGTGTTCCGCCCACGTCGATCAGGTCACCGACTTTGAAAGGCTTAAAGAAGACCAGCAGTACGCCGGCAGCGACGTTGCCGAGTGAACCCTGAAGAGCCATGCCAACAGCAAAGCCGGCTGCTGCCAGGACAGCACTCAGAGATGTTGTGTCGACGCCAAGACAGCCGAGAGATGCGATGCAAACGGCAGTCAGCATCATGATGTACGCAAGGTTGCCGAGGAACCGTGCGAGCGTCTCGTCGATCTTTGCTCGCCGGCTTCCCTTGACGATCATGCCCGACATGACGCGCGAGATCATGCGGCCCAGGATAAAGACAGCGATCGCCGAGACCAGCGGTGGTCCCCAGTTCATCAGCGTCTCTGCAACTGTTTCCGTGTTGAAGTTGCTGCGAATGTTCTGCCAGACGTTGTGAAGGAACGGCCCGCTTCCTGTTGAGGGAACAGCAGCAGTCCCCTCGGCAACAGCGGTTGTCTCTGGTGCTGACGATTCAAACGATTCCTGAATCAGCAGGAAGGCGAATTGAGATGCGTGCATCATATCTTCATCCATGAACTCAAAAACAATTGCTTTGTGACGTCCTGTCGCAAAGACCCTGCGTTCAGAATCGAACCACTGAATAGAAACCCAAAACGCGAATGAGGACCTGGATGAGAATCACTTCGCAGCCAAAGTGCTTCGCTTGTGTTTCGGGTTCGTGCGGGAGGTGCCTGAAATCTCAGGCCTGCTCTGTTCAATCGGGCGGGATCTTACGACACTCCTGATGACACAGTAAATGTCAGGTTTTTCGGCAGTTTCTGCGTGTTGCGGAACTGGGAAGATCCAGCAATTGTGAAGGAGATTTTGGTGACAGAATTTCGCGCCTGTCATTGTTGCGGGCAGATTCACGAATTGCCGGCCGACCTTCATCTTGGCCAAAAGGCTGAGTGTGTTCGCTGCGGCGCTGGGATCTCGTTGCCGGGTTCTCGCCGAATGACTGCAAGCCGAACAGCGGCCGCGGCAACCGGAGCATTTGTTCTGTTCTGGCCCGCCGTGCTGTGTCCGATCCTGGAAATTGAAAAGCTGGGGGTGCGACAACAGTCCAGTGTTCTGGGAGGCATCATTGATCTGCTGAAGCATGGAAGCTGGTTCGTCGGCGGAGTGATCCTGATGTTCTCGATCATCTTTCCACTGACAAAAATTCTGCTGCTTCTGGAACTGAGCCTGCTCGAATTTCTGCACCGTCGGCATAAAGCCCGGACGCTTCGTCTGATGGAGCATGTTGGCAAGTGGAGCATGATGGACGTCATGCTTCTGGCCCTGCTGGTGATGCTCGTCAAGCTCGGCAACCTCGTGGAGTTTCACTTTGGGCCAGCGGTTCTGGCGTTTGTTTTGTGTGTGGCGATGAGCATGGTGGCGTCACTGTCGTTTGATCCTCATGCAATCTGGGACGATGTTGAATCATGAATTCCCCGACACCTTCCTCTGAAGATACGTCAGCAGCTTCTGCGGCTGGCAGCAATGGCGAACCGAGAACATCCACAGCGATCGAGCCACAGGCTGGGGCGCCCAGTCAGTCACCTCGCTTTCCGATGGCACAGCTGCGTGAGGCGAAAGCAACGGCCGAGATCCTTGGAACATCGAAGCTCTGGTGGGTTGCAGCCATCTGTTTGATCGTCGCGTTCTGGCTGACCTGGACGTCGATCCCTTCGAACGGGCCAACGGTCACCATTCACTTTCCGGAAGGGCATGGGCTGAAAGCCGGCGACGTGGTGCGACATCGTGGCATTGAAGTCGGCGCGGTGAGTGAAGTCGCTCTGAGCGATGATCTGACTCAGATCACGGCGAGGATCATTCTGACTCCTGGTGCAGCCGGACTGGCTCGCGAAGGAACTCGTTTCTGGATTGTGAGGCCTCAGCTGAGTCTGACCGGCGTCAGCGGCCTGGAGACCGCGGTTGGTTCCAAGTACATCGCTGTCAGTCCCGGCGAACCCTCAGCGCCGAGGTCCGTGACCTTCGAAGGTCTGGCCTCCGCGCCGCCGGATTCTGACAGCAGCGATGGTCTGGACCTGGTGCTTCGAAGCGACGGGCTTCACGGCGTCACGGTCGGTGCACCCGTCACCTGGCGCGGGATTGATGTGGGGCGTATTCTGTCGACTGGTTTGTCTCCCGATGCGCGGTTTGTGGATATTCATGCGCGGGTCTTTTCAGAGTATCGGCGACTCGTGCGACCAGGATCGAAGTTCTGGGTGACGAGCGGTTTGGGAGTCGATGTGGGTTTGAGTGGTCTGAAACTGAATGCCGACTCCTTCAGCACGATTCTTCGAGGAGGAATCTCATTCACGACTCCCGCGATCAACGATCGAGACCCGGTGATTACTCCTGGTTCCATGTTTATTCTGCATGAGAAGGCAGACCCTGAATGGCTGAAAGCGGCGACGTCGCTGCCGTTAATTGATGTGCCGTTGCCGACCACAGTGACAGTGCAGGGCACTCGGAAGACGTCGACTCTGGGTATCTCGCGAACTCAGAAGTTCACAGCGAACGCGATTGCCGTTCGCAACGAGGCTGGTGGAGTGTCGCTGTTATCAGCTTCTGACATTGTGCCTCCCGTCGAAGAGGTGAAGGACACAGAGAAGAACCCAGCAGCTCCGACGGACGTTGTGCTTAGCATTACCATGATCGGGCATGAGACGCCGATAGAAGTGAAGGCTCAGCGGCCAGCGCAGGCGGCCACGGAACTGAGTGGTGTGCAACTGAGTCTGACAGATCCACCGTCCGCGTTGCAGATCAGCAATGCTGTCATCCGAAAGCCCGTTCAGCCGGAAGACTGCTGCCTTTGCAGAAGTGTTCTGAATGAAGGCAAGGCGTCTTCGGTGATCCAGTGCTGGTCACAGGACGAGCTGCGCGTGGTGGAAGGCAAGCCGTCTCAGTGGAGCGTTGTGAGCGAGTCGGGAGATTTGACGGCATGGCATGGAGCCCCGGTCATCAGCATGAACGATGGCCGGCTGATCGGCGTGTTTGTTCTGACGGCATCTGGTCCCGTCATTTCCGTGATGCAGTAAAGACGGATGGTCATACGAAAGACGGTTAACGCATCGAGGCCTGACGCACGAACGTCAGGCCTCGCTGAGTTTTAGTTTCAGTGCGGCAGGGCACTATTCGATCGCCAGGATCTCCATGCGCAGCTTTCCGCGAGGAATAGCGACTTCAATTCGATCACCGACCTTCTTGCCCAGCATGGCGGTGCCAATCGGACTGGTGGTCAGGATCTTCATCACGTCGCCTTCGTAGTCTTCTTCGCCCGGGCCGACGAGTTCGTACATTTCTTCCGCGTCATCGGACAGGTCGCGAATCTTCACTTTGGCACCGAACTCCACAGCGGACTTCGGCCCTTCCGAGCGTTCGGCGATGTAGCAGCTGGCGAGCTTGGATTTCAGCTGATTGATTTTGGCCTGCATCAGACCCTGAGCCTGCCGGGCTTCGTGGTATTCAGCATTCTCTTTCAGGTCGCCTTCTTCGCGCGCGGTCTTGATACGTTCAGCGATTGCCGGCATCTCGATCTCGTCGAGTACCCGGATTTCTTCGCGGAGCTTGTCGTAACCTTCACGTGAGATGGGTTGTCGTTCCATGGCAGGACCTTGGTTTCTTTCGTGTCGAGACAGCTGCTGGTTCGATGTTCGAACAGAGACTCTGTCAGCACTTCGTGGCATCAATTCTTCGCGACCCGTGCGACGCACCCGGAACTGATCCGGTCCGCACAAGCGCAAAACAACGCTTGAAGACACTGGTTTTCCCGAGGATGTTCGGGAGGGGATCCGGAATCTTCTGCGTCAGGAAAAGGAAAGGCGGCTGAAGAATCCTTCAACCGCCGTCAAATTTCGTTTCGGAATTATATCGGGCTCAATTGAGCTCGGCTACGCAATTTCCTTCCACATGCCGCATTTCGCGCTGTCCAGGACGGCCTGACAGACCTTCTGGGTTTCCAGAGCTTCGCGGAACGTTGGGCTGCATGGCTTTCCGGATTCCACAGCGGCAATGAAGTCGGCAACCTGATGCACGAACGTGTGCTCGTAGCCGATCTGAAGTCCAGGAACCCACCACTTGCCCATGTACGGCATATCGCCGTCGGTGCAGTGAACCTGGTGCCAGCCACGGATCAATGAGTTGTCGCTGTAGTCGAAGTACTCAAGGCGATGGAGGTCGTGCAGGTCCCACTTGATTGAGGCTTTTTCACCGTTGATTTCAAGAGTGTAGAGAGCCTTGTGGCCGCGTGCATAACGAGTCGATTCGAACAGACCGAGTGATCCGTTTCCGAAGCGACACAGGAAGGCACATGCGTCGTCGATGCCGACCTTCTCCACCTTGCCCGTCAGGTTGTGCTTGCGTTCCTTGACGAAGGTTTCTGTCATCGCCGTGACGCTGTTGATGGAACCGTTCAGCCAGATCGCTGTGTCAATACAGTGAGCCAGCAGGTCACCGGTGACGCCTGAACCAGCCGCCGCCGCATCAAGTCGCCAGAGAGCAGCTCCGCCCTGAGGCAGGTCGGCATTGATCGTCCAGTCCTGAAGGAAGTTGGCTCGGTAATGGAAGATCTTTCCGAGACGTCCTTCGTCGATCAGCTTCTTCGCGAGGCTGACCGCGGGAACTCGACGATAGTTGTACCACACCGTGTTGGCAACGCCGGCCTTTTCGATGACGTCGACCATCTTCTGGCCTTCGACGGGATCCATGGCCAACGGCTTTTCGCACAGGACCATCTTGCCTGCCTGAGCCGCTGCAATGGCGATTTCTGCGTGCGAGTTGTTTGGCGTACAGATATCGATCGCGTCAATATCCTTGCGCTCAATCAGCTTGCGCCAGTCAGTTTCCGTGGATTCAAACTGCCACTGATCCGCGAACTTTTTGACCTGCTCTTCGTTACGTCCACAGATCGCCTTCAGGACCGGGCGATGCTTCAGTTCCGGGAAGAAGTCGTTGACTCGCTTATAGCCGTTTGAGTGAGTACGGCCCATGAAGCCGTAGCCGACGAGACCGATGTTGAGAGGTTTGAGTGATGACACCTGTGGGAGTCCTCCGTATGAAAGGGTTGTTAATCTTGAAATGAAAGCCGAGAGCGGAAAGCGGAAAGCCGTTCAGGGCTCTATTTCGCATTTCGTTTCGTCGACTGGATTGCTTTGACAACAATTCGAATTAGCTCGTCCGCTTCGGTCATTAGCTCCTGCATTCGGGCCAGCGCGACGATCTCTGATTCAACCAATAACTCCATCCAAAGCAGCGATTCGTCCAGCTCCTGCTCGACGATTCCGAGCTTTGAAACGAACTCGGCATTCGATCGGGCTCTTGACGCTTCTCGGAAGTTTGCTGCAACGCTGGTGCCGGATCTCAGCAGTTGCTTCCCAATCACTTGAGCTTCGTTCGATTTCGGAAGTGCTGCGGACAAACGGACGATTCGAAGTGCGAATTGCTTCGTCCGATCTCTCAGCCCCACCATCCGCATTTAGGCGTCCTCTGCGTGTACCGGCTTTCCGCTTTCCGCTCTCCGCTTTTGTTTAGGCCCAGCCGTGAGCATTTCTGACCTTGATCATGGTATCCAGAATCGTATTCCACGTCTTTGGGTTTTCGAGTGTTGCGTTCGGGAACATGCAGCCGTCCCAGCAGATGTGCTTGATGCCTCGTTCAGCCGCATCCTTCAGCCAGTAGCCTGCACACTTCACGATATCCAGCTTGCCATTTGGATCGTCTGCTGGACAGTGTTTGCCGGTCTTGTCGTGTGAACCTGCGCCGTGAACCTGGCCGTCGTTCTGAGCCACGTGGAAGTCGATCGTCCATGGTCGCAGCTGGTCGGTCATCTTTTCGTAGGCTGGCCAGAACTCGGCATCGGTGTAGCCTTCTTTCACGAGAGCACATTCCGGAGCGTTGTAGCCAAGCAGATAGAGATAGGTGTGAGCCAGGTCACACTGGAAGCCAAGTGAGCCAGGCATGTCGGCGGTTTCGAGAAGGTTCAGCATGTCCTTCCAGCTGTGCATCCCGGCCCAGCAGATTTCGCCTTCCGCCGCCAGACGCTCACCGTGAGCTGCAGCGACGATGGCGGCTTCACGGAACGTAGCTGCAATCGTCTTCGTATTGGCAGCGGAATTCTCGCGCCACTTGTTGACACCGAACTCTGCGGAGTCAATACGAATCACTCCGTACTGCCGAACACCGTGCTCATTGAAGATTTTCGCGATGCGACAGGCCTTCTTCACAGACAGGATGAACTTGGCACGCTGGACTGGAGTGCCCATTGCGGAGTCACCAACGGTGCCTGGCCAGATGGGAGCGACGAGCGATCCGACTTTGAATCCGTGGGATGCAATCTTGTCGGCGATCCGGCGCAGATCAGATTCGCTCGCGTCCGGATCAGTGTGAGGATGAAACAGGAAGTAGTCGATGCCATCGAACTTCTGTCCATTCACGCTGGCCCCAGCAGTCAGTTCCAACATCCGATCCAGGCTAATCGGCGGTTCCTGGTCTGCTCCGGTACCTTTACCAACAAGACCTGGCCACATGGCGTTGTGAAGCTTTGGGGACGGATGCGACATTGAGGTGGGACCTTTCAGGGAAATGACCAAATGACCAGCGAAAAAGGAGCATTGAAACGCACGAAGTCACTCTGAAATCAGAACCAGACGGGCCGAACCACACGGATGCCTGGCACAGGTCGAAACTGACCTGCCGGACGATGCGCTCGAACGAGCACCGTGTGGTTAAGAGCCTCGCGACAAGTTCTGACTCAGTCATTTGAATGCCACGGCGGAACGAGGAGTCATTGACTGTCCAACGGACAAAGACCGGCAATTTCTGCCGGAGAATTTGTCCGATCGTCATCGGCTCAGAGAACCGGACTCCTGAGTGCATCCCTGCGAGAACCACCTGAAGTCCGAATGATGACGGCCTCGGGGCAATTTGAGAAGCGAGTAGCGATTTTGCGGGAAAAAGTGAGCGAACGCGAAAGTCGGTGGGGCTGTTTCGGAGGGTTTTCGGGAAGGACAATGGACCCGGGCCAACTGCGACTTGGGCGAGTTTTCACTCGGAACCCTGCCGTGGATGAGTTATGTTGAAGGATCGAGGTGCGAAATGGTCCAGGTCAAATACAACGGCGAAGTGTTGTGGGAGAGGATCGAGAAAGCCGTGGACCGTGTGAACGATCGGCTCCGGCGCGTCAGCGAAGCCCTTGGCCGTGCACAAATCCCTTAGGCCGTCATTGGAGACAACGCCGTTCAATACTGGGTTGCTCAGGTCGACCGATCTGTCGTGCGAAATACTCAGGACGTCGACATTCTGCTCAATCGGAGCGATCTGCCTCGTGCGACACAGTCTCTCGAAGCGGCTGGATTTATTTATCGCCACGCAGCCCACATCACCATGTTTCTGGACGGGCCTGATGCCGGAATTCGTGATGCCGTTCACGTGATCTTTGCCGGGGAGAAAGTTCGCCAGGCCGATGCATTCGCCGCACCGGAGCTTGATGACGCGAAGTTGGTGGAATCGGGGCAAACCATTCCATTGAGATCTCTGGTGATGATGAAGCTGACATCTTTCCGTTGTAAAGGCCAGGTGCACCTGCTCGACATGATCTCCATCGGCCTCATCGACGAATCCTGGTGTCATCAGCTTCCGAATGAACTCAGCCAGCGACTTCAGCAACTGTTGGATGATCCTGACGGCTGAGTGTCGTTGCATCGCAACCTCGCAACCCAGCTGCAGTTCTCTATCTCTGCCCGGATCCGGGATGTTGGAAGACTCTCTGTTTGTTGCCTCTGCTGAGTTTCTGCCACGGGTTGAATCCTTGAGTGTACACAGATCATCAACCCTGTCGCGCATGGATCCCAATTCCCAGACCTGTTTACCATTCAGGGAATCGGTAAACGGATATTCGTCCGCCTTGCATCAGGAAAATACGTGAGCCATCGGCCGTTATTTCGAAGTCAGAGCCCGGGCCGTTTGAGACAACACGACGGCTCAGCAAATGAGGCGGCTGTCCCTGATGAAAAACCACTTCCGTTGAATCGTGTGACCCATCGAGCATTGCAGAATCATGGGCGCCCTTGTTCCATCTCGCTGTGGCGATTCGATCGCCAGCGCAACGCTCTCCTCCGTATGTACTGCGGATCCGTTTGGGGCTAAAACGATAGTGCCAGTGTGCATCTGCAAACCAGATTTGGACGCATCCGGTATCATGACTGAACTCATGCACTTGAGATGTCGTGTCCGGTGTTGAACTGTTGTTCGATTTTGTCCAGCGGTTCAGTTCCAGCACCTGTTCAATCGACTCATCCTTGATTCCAATCAGCGAGCACCTTTCAGTGCTCGAGGACTGCGAAGGCATCGTGACGAGCAGGGCGTGGGAACTGTCCGTCGTGAATTGAACTTCGAAGAACGGAGAATCGGAGAGTTGAAAACTCGAGATCTCCTTTCCGTCTACCAGGCTGACAAAGAGTAGTTGCGCTTCATGTGTTGTGTCATCCAGGCTCCCGATGGCTGCGATTTCGTGATTTGGGGAGATGCTGAGCAGGAAGATCTTTTCTGGAAGGAGGCAGTCAAAGTTCCGGATGCTGCCATCAACTGAAATCTGAATGAGGCGTGGCTCAACAGTCGATTTCTGGCCCGGAACTCCGCGAAACGCATCCTGCATCAGGATCGCAAGAAACCCGAACTCCGGAGAAACGTACTCCAGCTTTCGAAGGCATTGAGGCAGCGAAATGGCAGGCGCGACGGGTTGCAGTGTGTTCGTTTCCAGCAGAGTGAACTTGCTCCCGCTTTCATCGATTCTGTGGTCTGCCTGTGAGCATCCTACAGCCAGAATGGCGGAGTCGCTGGACAACGCTGAAATGTCATACGGCTCGGTGAATGAAACCGTCAGTTCCGGCCGCAGAAAGCGCGCCGAGCACCAGGCTGCGATGAGGCACAGCAGGATTGCGGTTCCTCCATACAGGCTCGCCACGGTTCTGGGGCGCGATGTCCGAATATCCTGACGAAGGTGAGTGAAGAACAGGTCAGCGCCCAATCGTCGTTCTGCAATCATCGCTATCGGGATGAAGAGTGCAGCGGTGGCAAAGTGAACCAGCAATGTCAGTAGCACGAATATTGCCGCAAGTCCATGCAGAAACAGGATGCCTCGCGAGAGTGTTTCGAACGTGAAAATGCCAAAGAGAAACAAGTGCCATCCACATCCAACACATGTCAGAACCAACAAAATGGCTGAAAGTACCGGCATGCGTCTGAGTCTCTGTGCGGCGGCAATATTGGTCAGCAAAGGTATTGATATCACCAACAGTAAATTGAGCGATCTCGAGAATGAATGTGCAGCCACAAACCGTCCCGAGAGAACGATCCAGCACATGATCATAAACGTGCCCAGCAGCACCATCGTGGCGATGCAGATCTGGGTTGTTGCCGCCGCGATAGCACTCGCGGTTTTGCTGTCATCGTTGGGTGATGGATCAGTCATTAAGTGTTTGCTTTGCTGAACTTCCGTCATTGCCAGTATCGCCCCCAGAGTTCTAAAGGGGGCTGATTCTCATCGTGTCGGAAGCCGGGGGTAACGTTCTGCTTGCGAATCGAGGACAATTGAAGCGGAGGAAAAATTCACATTTGCGATTCCGGCCCGACAGCGCTAATAGATCTTCTGCCTCGGTCGAAGGTCCCGGTCTGCGGACCTCTGAACTGCAAAGGCCTGAAAGGCGCCTGAAAGGCCGACACAATCCTTTGGACTGATCACGCGTCAATGTGTCGACCCTTCGGGCCTTTTGGGCTGGCTCTCACTCGGATTCCGGTGGCTTACGCACACCGGCAGGGGTTGTGTCGGCCTGCCAGGCCTGAATCGCAATCAGATGACCAAACTGAATCCCGACAAAACAAGAATCCGCCCGTTGTGAGGACTCCCGCATGTGCGGACGCCTCGAACAGCATTCACGCTCCACAGGCTTTTAAGCAATCTGCAGGAAGCAAGGGTTCAAAGAAAATGCTGTGATACCGGAGTTTTGAAGACGCGGCAAAGTGTTGCGGTTGCAATCGCTATCTGAAATAAAGGCCGCTTCCGGTTCCTCACCCCATTTTTGCTCGACGATGGCAGCGTCGAGCGAGAAGGGCAAAGGTCATTGTCCAGAGTGTGCCGAAGAGCAGTGGGCCGGCGGCGGGGAAGAGAGTGAGCACGACGGCGCTGGCCAGAAAGCTGACAGCGATGATGTAGCAGGCTCCCCAAACCTGTCCGCCGAGCACCATCAGGATGACGCTGCTCGTCAAACTCGCGATGGCATGGACACTAAGACTTGTGGAGGAGATTCGCGTCATGAGTTCCGCCGTGACGAACGTCATCATGTAGCCAATCCACAGGTTCCAGATCGTGCGTTCGACCGGATTCTGCGGCGTCAAAATTCCACTGCGTGCATACCAAACGATGGCGAGCATCGCGGCGTACTTCAGCGTGGCGACGGAGAGTACTGCGATCCATGTGGACGGCAGAAAATGCAGTGCCACATGACTGATCAGGACCACGGCTGCCATCAGATAAAGCGATCGAGCCCAGCCTTCCAGGAACTCACTGTTGCGTGATCCCGCGAGGACTCGAACGAAATATCCCATCACGTTGACGCTGGCCGCCGAGACAGATTCGCCCGAAAGAAATCGCTCGAGATCTTCACAAAGCTCCGTCGCGGTGGCGTATCGATCTTCCGGCTGCTTCTCCAGACACTTCAGAATGATGGCTTCGAGGTCTGCGGGAACCTGCGGATTCAAAAGCCGAGGCGGCACGGGAGTTTCGTGAATCACCTGATGCAGCGTTGCAACCGTCGAGTGTCCTCGAAACGGTGGCTTGCCCGTGAGCATACAGTACAGCACTGCTCCAAGTGCAAAGATGTCGCTGGCCGCGCTGATGGAGGATGCGTTGCCCTGAGCCTGTTCCGGCGCCATGAATGAAGGCGTGCCGAAGATCTGTCCCGTTTCTGTCAGCTGCGATGCGTCGTCGTCCTGAACTCTCGACAGTCCGAAGTCCGTGATGCGAGGAGTCCCGTCGCGTTCCAGAAGAATGTTCGCAGGTTTGAGGTCACGGTGAATCACGCCTCGTGAATGAGCATAATGCACGGCATCGGCCACGGTTGCTATCAGTCGCGCGGCGGAGTGTGCATCAAACAGGTTCTCTTCGATCTTCTTTGCAAGATCGACACCATCGACCAGAGCCATGGCGAACCAGAGCTGACCATGCGATGAACCTTCGGACTCGACTTCACCCGCTTCGTAAACCGGCACGATATTCGGATGACTCAGCCGAGCCGCAGCGGCCGCCTCACGTCGAAAACGCCTGCGAGCTTCTTCGGAAGAAAACGAACCGCCGATCAGCAACTTGACGGCCACGATGCGACGCAAAGACCGGTGTCTCGCGCGAAAGACGATTCCCATTCCGCCGCGTGAAATCTCCTCGAGTGTTTCATAGTCACCGAACAAGGGCTGAAGAGCCCTTGACCAGAAGGAGCCTTCCGGCTCGTTGCCAATTCCTCGCTCGTTTGCGGCAGTGCGCGTTGCGTGTCTGAAAGGCGCTGCGGCGTTAATTCGCGACACACTGTATTTCTGTTCCATCCGCTGACTGCGAAACTGCTGGTCCATTTGAATGAAGTCACGCAGTTCTGTCTCGAGGGCTGGATATCGTGCGCAGAATTCTTCGGGATGAACGGCTTTGCCACTTTCGGCCTCAAGCAGGTACTCCGCCAGAGCACTTTCCAGAGCGCTGGCTTTGTCGTCTGCTATGGCTTTATCGTCTGCTTCGGACGGATCCCGAGGGTTGCTCATGGCAGCAGCTTTCCCGACTGTTCACGAAGCGTCGCGAGTCCTCGCTGCAACAGACTGGCGACCGCCGCCGGCGTCTTGCCAAGAATCTCCGCGACCTGTCGAAGTGGAACTTCCTGCCAATAGTGAAGGATGATCGCATCCCGCTGAGACTCCGGGAGCGCTTCGACGAGATCCGCCAGCTGCTTTGCCAACTCCTCCTGCCGCATCGCCATTGAAGGCGTAGTGTCCGACGTAATGAACGCGCTTGCGAGGTAGACAGACGAATGATCGAGGTGCTGCTGAATCGCCTGTTCTCGAAAGATGTCCCGGCGTTCTCTGTGCTGATCACGCAGTGTGTGCGAAACAACTCCGGCAAGAATCTGGCATAACCACGCCATCATCTCCGCCTCTGAGGAGCCTCGAAACTGTTCGGCCGCTTCATACGCCTGAAGCATCGACTGCTGCACCAGGTCCGACGCATCGATTCGAGTCCGCAAATGCAGAGGCATCTGCGTTCGTGCCAGAAAACGCAGGTAGTTTCGATACTGTTCAAACCTATCCGCCGGACTCGCCACAACCCGCCTCCTGTTCGGGATCGTAGCAACGTGCTGGGAGATTCTGAACAGACCCAGTGTAGAACGCTTGTCCTCAGGCGTTTATAGCGCGGCTGTCTGTCTGTGATTAACTGTTTGCCCTCCCGCTTCCGTCGGTCCTGCACCGGCGGAGCCCACAATTGACAAGCAACCATCCAGAACTCACGATCATTTGCCGCTCTCCGTCGGATTTATCCCGGCGGAAGCAGCGACGTCATCATCCAGGAGCCACACCATGAATCTGCCGTACACCTCAGCCAACACGCGCGCCGCATTCCAGCTGAACTGGCTCCGCCGGTGCGGGACCGGCGGAAGCCTGGGCTTATCCTTGAACAGGGCCCTTGCGGGCATGTCGGTGCATGAAGAGGAATGTGGCGACGGCTGATGCGGCACAGATGGTGGCAAGGAGTGAGATGAAGGTGTTCCAGCCAGCCGTCTTGATCAGACTGCCTCCGAAGTAATAGAAGATGGCTGTTGCGGCGAAACCAACAGCGTCCAGGAGGGAGACAAGGAAGCCGGATCTTGGTCCTCCGAAGTCGATCGAGAACACGCTGCATGGGATGTAGTAACACGGCGACACGCAGACTCCGAAGAGGAACAGAAGTCCCAGCGGTGCGACTGCGGCTGCGGTCCCTGTGAGTTTTAGTTCTGCCAGCATTGGAAAGGACAGAAGGCAGCCAGCTGCGATCGACAATAGTCCAGCCATCACCCACGCGGTGGTTCGACGTTTGAGTTTGTCGAATACAAATCCACCGGTAAGGACAGAGATTAGGCTTCCGAGCGGAAAAGCGGAGGCTGCTCGTGAGGCTTGTGCTTCGGTCAGATGTAGCGTGTCCTGAAGGTACATGGGAACCAAGAGTAGAAAGTCCCAGAGAATCGTCAGTCCCATAAGGCTGCCGCAGATCAGCCAGAATCGCAGGCTGCCGAGGACATGCGGAAGGAACTGTTGAAGTGTCAGTCCGTCAAAGGGATGAGCTGGCTTTGACTGCGCCTGAGATTCTTCGCCAAACGGATTCTTGAGGGGCTGCAATGTCGGTGCTTCCTCATCCACAGGTCGTTCGGTCATGCAGACCGAGTAAAAGATTGCTGCGGCGAGGCCAAGTCCCGCTGCAATCCCCATCATGCCTCGCCACGACAGCCATGCCAGAACTGATCCAAGAATGAACGTTGCTGTCAGAGTGCCGACACGTGAGCTTGTGGACAGAATTCCCCAGGCTCGGCCGTATTCTGATGGAGCCACCCAGTTCACGATGATGCGAGTCATTGAGGGCCAGCCCGCGGACTGGGCCATCAGAGTGATGAAGAAGGTCAGTTGAAACATTCGCAGAGTGGACGACATGGCAAACAGTCCCACGAAGGCAGATGCCACGAACAAAGCTACTGCGAACGTTCGATGGCCTCCAAACTTATCGGCAGCCCATCCGCAAATGAACTTACCAATCATGGCTCCGCAGGTTCCCGCTGAAAGAACTGTCGTCCACTGATCAATCCCGATCCCGAGCGAAGCATCTCCCTTGATTGAGGTGCCGGCCACTGTCGGGATCATTCGCAAAATCATCGATGTGGCGTACGCGACGTAGATCGTTGCGATCGTTGCTGCCTGCTGGCGTCGGAAGTTTGAGGGTTCAGGATTCATGGGTATGGGTTCTTGGTTCTTTGTTGGTGGTTCATGGTTTAAGGGCCATTGGTCGTGATCAGCCGGAACGCGCTAGCGTCCGGTTTTCGCTTCAATAACACGGCATACATCACGGAGAGTTGAACCGTGAGCTAGCGCTCTGCGGCTGATAGGGCAACTCGATCTCGGTCAACGGTTGTTTACTTGCCGCGGGCTGTGTACGGGTGGCATTCTTTGGCTGTGTCACCAAGCAGTTTCGTCAACTGCTGTTCGACGGCGGCGAGAAGCGGGTCTGATTTCGCTGTGCGGTCTCGTTTGGCCGGAACTTCGATGGGTTCGCCGATTTGAACGATCGCCTTCATTGGGCCATGCGGTGTTTCGTCACCGTTGAGATGCTCGTTAAAGCGTTCGACTGTCTCCAGAATCCGCTCCGAAGTTGGATTCGATGCCACGTAACGAGCGGGATACAGGCTGAGTGACTGAGCGAAGTTGGAATCGTCCAGGTGCTTCCATCGGCGGGCCATCTCCTCGGGAGCCAGGTTGCCGTCGACCATTGCCGGCATGATGGCGCGGCGAAGTTCTTTCACTCGCAGAATGACGCTGTCTGTCTTTGGGCCACCCAGCCATTCCTGTTCCAGTGGAACGAGCAGATGATTGATCAGTCGTTCCAGACGTTCTTCGAGTTCCCCTTGCTGTGATTGTCCAAGATACTCCTGTTCCTTCAAAGACAGCAGAGCATTACCGACTCGATAAATGCGAGTCACCAGGCACTGTCCCTGCTGAACCTTCCACGACAGTCGCTGCTCGATGCTGCCGAGCATTTGTCCGGCTGCGTGTTCGATATCGCCTTCGTAGACGTAACGAATCCCAACGGGCAGAGTGTAGATCTTTCGCCCGGAACCATTGGCTTCTGATCGTTCGATCTTTGCCGCTGCTGACCGTGCAATGAAAGAGAACCCTTCCTGAAGCGAATTCAGGTGATCATTCGCCTGGCTGAGTGCTCCTTCGGGAAACAGCACAAGTGGTCGCTGAGCCTCACTGAGAATATCAATGCTCTTCTGAATCGCCTGACGATCGATGCCTTCGCGATAGACACTGAAGGCACCCAGTCCACGGAGCATCCAGGCAAGAGTTTTGCTTCCTCGAAACAGATGGGAGCTGGCCATGATGAAGAATGGCTGGCGAATCTTCATCGCAAGGTCCTGAAGAACCATCGCATCCGTCATGCGGCTGTGGTTGGGAGCCAGCAGGATTCCATGGCCAGACTTCACGAGCTGAGCCAGCGTCTCTTCGCCACGAATCTCGACGCGGTCAACGCAGTACTTCCGACGTCGAAAAATCGCCATGACTCGACTAAGGACTCTGGGCAGGAAATTGCCTTCGTGCGGAGGAACGAATTTGTATTTTGAATCAGTCACAAGCAGGGCTGGCATGTTCTCACCTCAGTATTCTCTGACCGTTTAATTGTGCATCTGCGATGGTCACCTATTTGGTAAGAGCCCGTCGCATTCGGCATTCATCGGTGAATCGTGGAGATTTTTTGTGAGGGCGCGAGATTGCTGTAAGTGGCTTTTTGATAACGACTTGTGGAAATCGCTGTGGGCGGGGTCCTCTGGCTTTTCGTAGGAATAACGCGACAACCAGCCGGTTCTGCACGGTTTCTGGTAGGTGTTCCTGGCGACTCTCCCGGCGTGGAACTCAGTCAGAGCAACGATAGAATCCGCCGCGGCAACTGAGTCATTCCTTCAAACATCGGTGAGTGATGTCCTTATGAAGTTGTGGAAATGGAACTCATGGGCTCTGCAGCCCTTCTTAGGAACAATGATTCTGGTCGCCGTGATCGGAGTTGCTGGTCCAGCGAACGGTCAGGATGAAGCAAAGCCAGAAGCGAAATCAGAAGCGAAGCAGAAAGCCGCAGCCACAAAGCGGCTGAACGGCAGTCCTTTGCAGAAGGCGATCGCTCGCGGCATGGAGCCTGGAGGAGACCTGACCGAGGAGCTGGCGACGCTCGAGGATAGTTCATTCCGATCAGCGGCTGATGCGACCGCCATCTGTGATGCACTGAAACGGCTTCCGGCGGAGGAAGTGGCTGACAAGCCAGGCTCACGCCTTGAGGAACTTACGGATCTCTTCCTGGAGGTCGCGGACGAAAGTCCAGGTGAAAAGGTGCTCCGTGAAAAGGGCATCCCTGAGCTGATTCGTCTCTTTCGTGAAATGAAGGAAACAAAAGACGAAGAGAAGCAAAGCGACCTGATGAACGTGCTGCGGACCCTGGCCATGTTTGGGACTCGGGAAGGAGCTGAGACCATTGTTGAAGCGGCCAGGAGTTCCTTCATGCCGGATGATTATGTCTGGCACATCACACTCAGGCAGTTCACTCCTGAAAATCCGCAGCACACCTTCGTGTTCGAAGAACTCTCGAAGCAGTTGCCCGAACAATTCATCGGCATTTCCTTTCTTGATGTCGCCAATGAAAGCGCGCTGGCCGAGAAGCTGACGGCTCATCCTTTTGACTCCGATGCCGGTATCAAGCTGCTGCGCGGCTGGATTGAGAACAAGGACGAAGAGCATTACAGCTATGCTCACAGCGTTGCCACGGCGCTTCCCTTTCTGAAACATGCAGAACGCAACAGCCTGCTTTCGGCGGCCATGAAGCATCCTGACAGTTCCGTTCGCCTCGAATCTGCGTCGGCGGCAGCCAAGCTCGGGATGGATGAGGGATTCAAAACACTCGCCGACGCCTGCCTCGATGTGAATCTGTCGATGCCGGCAAAGCAGTATCTTGAGGAACTGAAGCGAGTAGAACTCATCCCGGAAGCTGCGAAGGATCCTGCATTCGCTGCTCGAGCAGATTTCGCTTACTGGCTGGCGCATCCGAATGAACTGGGGGAAGCTGCCGACGAAGTCGAAGTGGTGGACCATCGCGAACTTGTCTGGCCGCCGGCTAAGACTGCAAAACATTTCTGGCTGCTGCGGTACCGGCTGACGGACAAGACAGGACTGGAAGATGACAACGAAAACTATGGGCTTGTTGGAAGCCAAACATGGTGCTTCTTCGACGATCACATGATGCAGCGTCCCATCGAAGATGTGTATGCCATTCATTACTGCTTTGAGCAGAAAGTCGCAGAACTGATTGACGAGGCTGAAGTTGAAGGACCGGAAGAAGAGCAGGCTTTTCAGAAGCAGTGGACCGGAGCAGAACTTCAGGATGTTCAGCTGCTGACTGTCGTACGGATGTCGCTGCGTCTGAAGTATCCGACTCGACGCATTGCCGTTGGCACTGCGAAGCAGGATGGTCAGGACGGCTGGGTTATTTTCGACGGTGATCGAAGTCGATGGTACCCCGCTTCAGAGCAGCCACCTGAAACGTCGGACGAAACAATCTGGCGAATTCATGTAGGGCGACGTCTGCTGGGCTTTACGGCTGAGCCCGATCGCAAATCTCTGCTGCAGCCCAAGCCAGCTCAGCATACGCCGGAGCAGTTTCTTGAGGCGTACGAAAAACAGCTGAACGCTCCATTGCCGACGGTCATCGCTCAGCAGGAAGATCGATTCAGTACCTACGCTGTTCTTGGGCGTAATTTCGAAAAGTACATCGAGAACCTGATGGCAGTTCGTAGTCTGTCCAAAGCCGACGCGACGATCGTCGCGTACGAGCAGTTTCTGCAGCTTGCGGAGCAGACCGCTCCGTCGGTGGCTGAAGATGTGTACGGCGTTTCAACAGTGTTGAGCGAACACTTTGAAGCCTACACCAACGCCCTCATTGAGAAGGGACGAACGGATGATGTTGCTGCGCTGATCACCAGGCTGACTCCTCATTTTGACCACAACCTTGGCCACGTGCAGTTGGGGGCTGCGGCCTTCCGGATCAACAATCTGGAACTGGCAGAGACTCACTTCAAGTGGATGCTGGATGCTGACGCGGCAGAGATTTGCCACTGGGATGAGGTAGGTCTTGTTGCCGAGGTTTTGCAAAAGAAGGGCGAAGACCGAAAGGCGAAAGATCTGCTAATTCAGTGCATGACCGAGCTTGCGTCGCGAATTCGGGAAGGGAGTTATAGCGATATCAACTACCTTCTTGAGCCATACCAGTTGCATCGTGCTGCATACTTGCGGCTTTATCCTCAGGGGCAGGCAGAACTGAATCGCAAAGGATTGGTTGAGAATCCAGAATAGGTGTCAGTGTATTCCCCGTCGTGTTGCCTTTCAGAAAGTTGATCAGAGATGTACTGGATAGCCGTCATCTCAGCAGTCGTCGTGACTGTCGTGGCAGTGTGGCGGCTGCATCGCTGGCTGCTGACTCTGGAAGAACGCGGTGTGATCCGTTACGTTCGCAGCAAGCACGGCAGTGCGTCCAACGTCTTCATCGAAATGGACAAGCTGACGAATCCATCCGTCGAATATGTTCAGGAGGCCGAGGATCGCGTCGTTCAGTCTCAGGATCAGGGTGGTCGATAACCGGGCGTTCCGGCGATCATGGCCGCCGTGGATTCTTATAGGATGTTTGTTGTGAACCCAGTTCGATCGCAGAGAAGTCTCCTTGTGCCGATCGTCGTTTGGGGACTGGTCTTCGTCTTCTGGCTCGCTGTTTCTCGGAACAATCATCCAACGCTACTTTTGAATGCTCTTGCCACATCGGTTCTTGTCGGTTGCAGTGCGGTCGGTGTTCTTGTCTGGAAGCAGACTTTTTCCGGACGGCCGTTTGTTGTTCGGACTGCATTGAGAATTCTCTGCGTGGTGGCCCTGGGCACGCTCGCTGCGGTGATCATCCGACTGATCTATGACCTGCTTCTCGGGCCGGACCCCCGTCGGTTCTCCTTTGTTTCGAATCTCATGATGGACATTGCGTTTGTGGCGATTCATGTGCTGGTTGCTGGGTTGGCTACGCGAGTTTCGAGGTTGTGGGCATATGGGGTCGCGTTTCTGTTGGTGACGCTGTGGGCACAGCATTCCAACCTGGCAGACGAGGGTCTGA
>JAEUII010000357.1 GCA_016795145.1 Planctomycetaceae bacterium | reverse complement strand
CAGCTCCCGCAGCCCCTGCTGAAACAGCTGCACCGACACCTGCTGAACCGACACCTGCCGTTCAGGCCGCGCCTGGTGCTCAGGAAGGCACAGCTCCTGCTGCCGATGCTGCGAAACCAGCCGGGCAGGAAGCTTCGCCTCAGCAACCGCCCGTGGATCCTCGCGCTGAAGCTGAAAAGGCTTACAAGCAGGCACTCGGAGAATTCGAAGCAGCCAAGGCTGCTCACAAGGACGCGGTCAAGGAATGGGAAGATCGAGCGAAGGACGGAAAGAAGCGGGCGAAAGATCTTTCCGATCGATTCGGTGCCTGGTACTACGTGATCTCTGCTGAGAGCTTCGAGAAGTTCCAGCTGAGCCGCGCGGCATCGGTCGAGCCGAAGGGAGCTGCTGCTCAGCCTGATCCAGGTGCGTCACCGTTGAATATTCCTGGTCTCAGCCCGCCAATTCCAGGGTTTCCTCAGCAGTAGTCGCAATCGGACTCCGGTTGCGAATCAATCTAAAGGAACTCGGGTAGATGCCCGAGTTCTTTTTGTTTGTAACGACCTCGAATGCAACGCTCGGTCAGACAAAGCACTGCTGATGGCTTATGACTGACTGAGAGGAACCACTTTCGACTGTTCGCCAACGTCGTGAGCGTCGACGGGGAAGTTCTCAAACTGAACTGTTGAGTTCTTCTCAAACCACTCGCGGATGACCGGTTTCGCATCGTCATTTTTCGGTGGCTGGACCAGCAGAGTATCCCCTTCCGTGACAGCTCGAATTTCACCGTCATCAATGATCTGCCTGCCTTTGCTGTAGACATATCTTGGAAGGCGAAACATCGCTTCGAGGTCAGGCTGAGTGCTGTAGACCGTAATGTCCGCATCGGCGCCGGGGCCGAGGTGCCCCTTTTGAGTCAGCCCCAGAATCCTCGCCGGGGCGGCCCGAGTGATAACGGCAATTTCCGACAGCGAGTATTCACGGTCCAGTTCCGCGAGGACGCTGCAGCTTCGAAGCTTCTCCGGCAGCCGCTGAAGATATTCGTGGCGACGATTCCGATCCATCAGCAGTGCGATGATCTCGGGGTAGGCAAGGAATGATCCTCCATTCGGATGATCGGTGCTCATTGCAATCCGCCAGGGATCATCAACAAGCAGATACCATTCGAGTCCGATTGCCCACTGAAGAGCGTGCACAAAACTCTTGTCACGATACGTGATCGGTACGATGCCGCAACCGCCTTCCAGTTCCACATCGCCGCTGAACCATTTTCGACCGGTCACCTTATGAAGGTAGTGGCCCAGAGGACCATCGCCGGTCATCGAAGTTGTTTCGCCGAACATCACCTGACCGACGTCGACCGTCAGATTTTGGTGACGATTGACGAAGTCCGCAAGTGCCGGGACCTGAGAACAGAAAGTTGACTGGTCAGAGACGGAACCACCGTAGCTGTGAAACTGAATGTGCGTCAAATGGGCTCGGGCCGATTCAAACGAGTTCATGGTTTCGAGCGTCGTGGTCCAGTTCCCTGGCATCCCGAGTTGATTGCAGTGAACGTGGACAGAATGCGGCACTCTTAGACGATCCACCGACATCGCGACTTCACGAAGGATCTGGCGCGGTGTAATGCCATGGGGAGCCACAAGATCGTCGAGGCCGCAGAATCCATCGCCGCCATTCTTCCAGATCTCGACGCCGCCGGGGTTCACGAGCTTGACCGCATAGCCTCCGGTGGCATTCAGGAGCCATGACACCGCGGCGTCGAGTAGCTCTGTTTGCCCGGCAGCCAGCTGTTCCATGAGCAGATGGTTGTTGCCCATCATGACGTAGAAGCCTTTGTCCAGGATCGGAGTATCCTGAAGTTCATCGTGAGCATGCCGCGCGGCGATTGGCGGGACCGCTGCGTCGAAGGCGGTCGTATAACCAAGACCCGCGTACAAATAGCCCGTGGCAAAAGTGCTGGGAACCGTGCCCAGGGTTCCGGAACGCAGCAGATTTGTTCGTGCCATCGGTGCGGTACGCCGCCGCTGTTCCGGGAGCATCTTGCGGGCCGTATTCACTTTCGGGCCGGCGATATGGCAATGCATATCGACACCGCCCGGCATCACAATCATTCCGCTGACGTCGACGACAATCTCCGCACGGTCCGACGGATCATTTGGAGCGGCGATGATCTGCCCATCCTTCATCCACACATCACGAACGTCGCCATCGATACCATTCGCAGGATCGTAAACTCGTCCGCCTTTCAGACATGTGCGAGTCACAGCAGGAGCCCATCATTCGTGAAATCAGTGAGCAGTTGACGAACTGCCTGGATGGCTTACTGCAGCCCCAGCAGGTACGCCATGTTACTTGGGTTCGGTGGTCCAAATCGAGGCTCAAGCGAAATTCCCAAACCGACGTTGTCTTTGCTGAAGTCAAAGCCAAGTCCAAAATGAAGAATCCAGTCGAGCCCCACTCGGGAGACCGTCAGTGATGTTCCGCGAGTCTCTCCCTGAGCCACATCATAGGCGTAGGACGCAGTGGAGATGTAGCGAGGACTCATTTGATAACTGTAGCTGGAAATGAATGTCTGACTCTGCAGATATTCCTTTGCCTCAACCTGTCGGAAACCGAGATACAGACTGCCGCGAAGGCTACGCTGAGTCAGCAATCCGACGCTCCAGAGATTCTGCGACTTCGCAAACAAATCCCACGATGCATCCGTCAGAAGGCTGGTTCGGTCACTGACATTCCAGCGATAGTGGCTGTAGAGAAGCCCGAAGTCCTCTCCAAAGTTGTCCTGATCCGCGTTTGGAAAGAACGATGCACCGTATTCCCAAACCATCCAGTCTCTGATCCGTGGTGATTCCGGCGGTCCCGCTTTCGTTTGAAGACGATCGCGGAAACCGATTCGAAGAGCCTGGAAATCGTCAGCAATTTCATGGTACGACGCACTGGTCCAGAGCCCTGCTCCGCTGCGAAGTGCGTAGTTGCGAGGATTGAACTCGTTTGGAATCACGCCCGGGAAGATCTGCAGCGTGTATCGTGTTCGGAAGCGTTCCTGGGCGTTGTCGTCGATCTCGTTGTACTGCGGAATCTCGTTGAGTCCACGGCTGGAATCTGTGAAAGAGTATTCCAGGAAAGTGTCATGCTTATGCGCCAGTCCGTTAATGCCCAGAATGTCACTTCGGACAAACGGGAACAGCTTTGTTGCCGTCATGCGGGCTCGTAGTCCGGCATTCATCAGGTACCGGTCAACGGACGATGAGGTGAATCCTTCCTGCCAATAGGCCGCTTCACCCATCGCGAACGGCTCGAAGGTCACAGGTCCCAGATTGAACGGCGCTACCAGCTCATGGCGTGTCATCG
>JAEUII010000207.1 GCA_016795145.1 Planctomycetaceae bacterium | reverse complement strand
AGCCGCGGGTGAATGACAACAAACAGATGAAACACCCGCGGCTAGCGCCTGGCGGCTCACACCCGCAGCTAGCGCTTTGCGGCTCAAAACCGCGGCTCATTAGAAAGGACATCCGATGAAACTCATCACTCGTCGAACCGGAATCCGCTTCTGTTCGTTCATGCTGATCGTGGCAACACTGCTGATGATCAGTCCGGTGACGGCAGGTAACCCGATTTCAGATGAGAAAAAGTCTGACGTGAAGCAATCCATTGAGTCACTTCAGTGGCTTGCCGGAAGCTGGATCTCTGAGACCGATGGGGACATCGTTGAAGAACAATGGATGGTTCCTCGAGGTGGCCTGATGCTTGGTCTTGGACGCACCGTCAGAGCTTCCGGCCGACGCAATTTTGAATTCATGCGGATCGAAGAAAAAGGCGGCGTCCTGACGTTTTACGCCAGTCCATCCGGCCAGCCGGCCACCGCATTCAAGACGACGGAACTGGCAGAACAGAAGATTGTCTTTGAGAACCCTGAGAACGACTTTCCCACGAAGGTGACGTACTGGAAAGACGACGACAAGCTTCGGGCAAAGATCGAAGGCAACATCAACGGCAAAGTGGAATCGATGGAGTGGACATGGGACAAGGTGAAGTGACTCCAGGAGAGTTTCTTATTTCACGGTTTGGTGTGGCGGACCGTGAAACTCCCTGTGTGTCAGACAATTCACGAGGCCATCTGACTCTTCGCAGGACACCGATTGCAACCTCGTTGAGTCCGGAGATGTCGTCATGAATACGCGTCCGTCAGTCCCGAACCTTGCCCGCTTGTGTTTTTTCGTCGCGCTATTTGTTTCTATCTCAGCCGCAGACCTTATGGCGGACGACTATCCGGGACTCCACAATGTGAACCGCGCCGGGGAGTCACTTCTGGTCGGAAGCGAACCTGAGGGCGAAGAGGCATTCAGGACACTGAAAGAATTGGGTGTTCAGACGATCGTCAGCGTCGACGGGGCTCAACCTGATGTGGCCCTGGCGAAAAAATATGGACTTCGGTACGTCCATATTCCGATTGGCTACGATGGAATTTCCCGTGAATCGGCCCTGGCGATGGTTCGAGTGGCCAAAGAGGCGAAGGGCCAGACGTACGTGCATTGTCACCACGGCAAGCATCGCGGTCCTGCTGCCGCCGCTGTGATTTGTCTTGCAGCCGGCACCATATCAAAACCGGAAGCACTCGACCTGATGAAGCGAGCCGGAACGGGCAAGGACTACATCGGGCTTTGGCGCGATGTCGAAGCGTTCAAGCCACCAGAAAAGGACGAAGTGCTGCCGGAACTGACCGAAAGTGCCAAAGTGGAATCTTTGGCCGTAGCGATGGCAAAACTGGATCGCCATTTCGACCATGTCAAACTCCTCGCGAAGTCGGACTGGAAAGCGCCAAAGGAACATCCGGACCTCGTCGCTTCGGCGGAGGCACTGCTTGTCGAAGAAGGGCTGACGGAGAGTCTTCGAAATTGTGATCCAAAGGCGGATGCAAAATTCACTGAACTTATGTCACAATCCATCAAATCAGCCGGCGAGCTTCGGGAAGCAATTCAGAAGAACGATGCCGCGAAGGCAAAGCAGCTGATGGAAGTCGTGACACAGTCCTGCACTCGTTGTCACGCAGAATTCAGAAACTAGACGATAGGCCGATCAGAAAAGAAGCACAATGAAGGGTCCGACACTGGTCTATGACTTGCGAGTTCTGCGAGTCTTCCGATGCGCTGCCTGCGGCCGTGAAGTTCCCATGCCTGGCAGTACGACATCGTTGTTGTGCACGTGCTCCGATCCGCCAAAGTTCATGATCGCGGTTGACCGTCCGAAGACTCCGATTCCGGACACGACAGCGTTTCAATCGCCCGCGGATCCTGCTGAACTTGAAGAACCGGTCGACGAAGTTCCGGATGAGAAATACGTCCCGTTCGTCCCGCAGATCCCCGTTCGACCTCCCCAGTTTCCTCAGCGCCGGAAACTCTCGGAGGATATCCAGCAGTTTGAGTTTCGCGAGAACGGTGATCAGCTGGAGGTTCAGCCGCTGAATCCCCAGTTACCGATCGGGGGCAATGGTTCAGGAAACGATGGATCATCGTCCGGCCAAAGGGATTCTCATCGAAGAGGCCAGCATCGCGGTCAGCATTCCGGTCGCTCTGACAGTCGCCCGTCTGCCGAACAAAACCGCGGCCGACACGACGGTCCTCGCCGTCAGCGCGACGACTGGCAGCGAGGACGTGGTGAGAATCGCGGGGCGAACCAGAATCCTGAAGAAGTCGCGACGGGACAGGAACAACAGACCAGCGTTCCGTCTGGCGAAAATGGCGGTCGCGGTCGAGATCGCAATCGACATTCGAATCGTGACCGAAACTCAGATCGGCACCGTGATCGCCGCCCGGGAGATCAGCGGCGCGAAGATGGTCCGGTAAATACAGACCAGAATCCTGGTCAGCCAGAAGGCGAAGCATCCGCACGTGAGCAGTCCTCCGAACGATCCCCTCAGCGTCCGGACAATCGTCGAGGCCGTGATCAGCAGCGATCTGCAGGCCGGCGTGGGCCTTCAGGCCAGTCCGAAGAATTTGGCGACGGGCTGAACGACGAACAACTGAACGGTGCTGGGATCGTCGATGAGTCCTTGCCGGAATCCGAATCCGAAGCGGACGACGGCCCGGAAGGTGATGACGGAGACGAACCAAATGAAGCAGGCGGAGGCGCACCGCGTCGTCGGCCCCGTCGCCGAGGACGTCGGCGAGGACGGGGTCGAGGACCATCGCCCGGTGAGAATGCTCAGCCCGGCTGAGACTGACAGCTCCGTTCAAATTCTACTGCTTTGCATTCCTGAAGACTCACTGCGAGATCGTCCATGCCACAAAGATTATCTCTGGTAGCGCGTTGCCTCCTGACGGGGCTGTTTGCAGTGACGGTACTTTCCCCAGCCGTGATTGCTCAGCAGTTTCCCGTGACCTTCGTTATCAAGACGGTCGACCCCAACATCGGCAAGGTCTGTTACGCGGTCATCACCGCTGACGTGAACAATGATGCGAGGCCAGACATTGTGGCCCTGTCCGAAAATCGAGTCGTGTGGTACGAAGCCCCCGCGTGGACTCCGCATGTCATTCTGCAGGATCAGTTGCCGCTCGATCACGTGACCATCGCCGCAAACGACATTGATCATGACGGACACGTGGACTTCGCCATCGGAGCCGGATGGACAAAAACGGGGACGCTGCACTGGATTCGCCGCAAGCAGGATCCGAATGGTCTGTGGGATGTGTTTGCTGTGGGAGAAGAAACGTCGGTACACAGGATTCGATGGGCCGATGTTCTGGGCAAAGGAAGCCAGCAGCTGGTCGTTTCACCGTTGAATGCATCAACTGGCTCCGGAGTTCGTCTGTTGGCCTTCGAGATTCCAGAATCGCCGACGACTCAACGCTGGCCGGCCACGGTGCTCAATGCCGACCTGAATCGCATGCACAATCACTGGCATCTCGACTTTGATGCGAACGAATCCGTTGACACGCTCACGGCGTCCCGCGAAGGCATTTCACTGATCCGCAAAGATGGCGACGGATGGAGCAGTCTCCTTCTGAGCAAAGGAAAGACGGGGGAATCTGACCCGAACCTCAACGGAGCCGGAGAAGTGAAATCGGGCAAGCTCTTTAACGGTCGCCGTTTTCTGGCAACGGTGGAGCCGATGCATGGGGATTCTCTGGTCGTCTATCTGGAACCACAGCAGCCAGAAGGAACCTGGGAACGCACTATCATCCATGATGGCTTCAAGCGAGGCCATGCGGTCTGGACTGCTGACTTCGATGGAGATGGTTCGGATGAGATCGCGTTTGGGCACAGCGATACTCCTCAGAAGTTTGGCGTGATGGTCTTCTGGAGTTCGAAGGACAACCCTGCACACTGGGAAAAGCAGACGCTCGATGAAGGTGAAATGGCGACGGAAGATCTGACCGTCACCGACCTGACCGGAGATGGCATTCCCGACATCGTCGCCGGAGGCCGTTCGACTCACAACGTCAGGCTCTACACCGCCGTGCGCAAAGCCGGGGGCAAGTGAGTACCGAAATGGAATCCGGCAAAGCCTGGCCATCCGCAGTGTACTTCCATGTGCCGTTCTGCATGCATCGCTGTGGTTACTGCGACTTCACTCTGGTTGCCAATCGAGACCGTCTGATACCGGACTACCTCCAGTGCCTTCGCAAAGAGCTGGAGCATGAATGCCGCGACGTTCCACGCCCATGGTCGGTTCGAACGCTCTTCTTCGGAGGAGGAACGCCGACACACCTTGCGGCGAAGGACCTGGAACAGTTGTTTTCGATCGTGGGTGAGTTCTTCGTTCTGGAAGACGGAGGAGAATTCGCAGTCGAAGCCAATCCGGATGGACTGGACGAGGAGCGACTGAATGTGCTGCATGACTTCGGAGTGAATCGGATCAGTCTGGGAGTCCAGTCGTTCGTCGATTCTGAATTGAAGACACTGGAAAGAACTCATCGCACTTCAGAAGCGAAGGACGTGATCCATCGAGTCTCCGAGAGATTCACAAACACAGGAGCGGATCTGATCTTCGGAGTCCCAGGACAGACGCTGGCCTCCTGGAACGAATCACTCGAATCGGCCGCCGCTTTGCCCTTGAAACATGTGTCGACGTACGGTTTAACGTTCGAACCGGGAACGGCATTCTTCCGAAGAAAGAAGGCCGGCGAACTGCGAGGCACCCCGGAAGAAGCCGAGCGGGAAATGTATCTTCGAGCCATTCAGTTTCTCCAGCAGCGTGGTTTTGGCCACTACGAAGTTTCGAACTTTGCCGTGCCAGGATTTGAGTGCCGACACAATCTCGTGTACTGGCACGCGGACGAGTACTTTGCGTTTGGCCCTGGAGCCGCGCGGTATATTCACGGACGTCGAACGACAAACGTTCGACGAGTCACACAATGGCTGAAAGCATGGACTCAGGGCGAACCCTGTTACGAAGAAGATGAACGTCTCGCGTCCGAAGACAAAGCCAGAGAAGCCATCATGCTGGCACTACGCCTGAGAGCCGGATTGGACCTGAAAGAGTTCCAGAAGCGTTTTGGCGTCGACATTGAAGCCTTGTGTGGCGACACGATGCGACGTGCTGTCGATGCTGCCCTCGCGCGGGTTTCGGATGGGCGTTTGGCACTCACGCAAGATGGCCTGATGATCGCCGACAGCGTCATCTCCGAGTTTCTGGCATAACACGCAGGACTGACAGCTCAGGTGATGTTTGACAGATCGTACCAGTCGGTGTCATCAAGACGTCGAGTCACTTTGGCGGCTGCATCGCGTGTGAGGAAGCGTTCCTGCAGAGACATTTCGCACCGCTGAGTTTCAATGGACTCGCCAGCTCCGCCCTTCTGGTCGTCGGTATCGGAAATGTGAATCGCATCAAGCCGACCAAACATTTTGGGAAGTTCGCGTCCTCGCTGACCGTGGATCAGGCATCCCATCTGAGTCATCCCATCTGCTTCCCTGCACCACTGGACCTGCCCATCAAGCAGGGCACGGTCTCGTCCGCCGCTGGATGCAAACAGGGAAAAGCCTCCTGATAACTGACGTCGACCAGGAACGGACAGGCGAAGACCGTTGATCGAATAGTTCAGGATCCTGACACTCTCAAGTGTTCCACAACCATCGAACAAAACCCACGCTCGCCAGTTACTGTCGTAGCGAAGATTGTTTCGAAGGTCATGCCAGGTGTTTTCAGTCAGACGGTCGGGCAACGGCTGTGACAGAAAAACGCCGACCTGCCAGCCGTTCTGCTGTGGATGGCACCAATGGACAACGGCTCGATTCTGAGTCACCGCCGAGATCAGATCGCTGTACATCGCAACCTGGAGCTGAGTTCCAAACCGCAGCGGGCGGTCGGTCATCATCATCATGTCCATGCGAGCCAGCTCAACAAGCCGCGCGGGAATGGGCGTACCGCAGTCCAGACACACCGAAATGTAAATCTCGGGTGCATCGCTCTTCTGGGAGCGTCCGGCCCCCGGCTTACTGGAATCTGCCCAAACCATGTTGACCCTTTGACCACGACGAATCGCCCCGCGATTATCGCACCGGTCAATCCTGGCTTGCGTCCGGCACTGGTGTTCGAATGTCAGTTTACAAAGTTTGCGGAACCTGATCGCACGTTTCGGTTTGTCGCTGTTATGCCGATCAGAACCGGCGGGAATCCCAGGTTCTCACCTTTTCACTTGGGAAACTCCCGCTCGGAGACTCCCCCGCCAGGCAAACGCCAAATTTGCAGTCCTGCCATCCGCAACAACAACTGCCCTTTTGGCTGGCACGGTTTTCGCAATTGGCCGTTGTGGAAGAATTTCTCTGACAACTCGATCTGACTGCTCCGGAAGTAGCTCTCCGCAAGATCCCAGATGATTGAGACTGTCACACTGTGTGAGGTACCGATTCGCACAGTTATCGCTGAAACGAAGGAGGCAAACGATGGCCTTTGACCCACGCAAATTAACCGTCAAATGTACTGAGGCTCTGCAACGCGCTCAGGAACTGGCGGAACAGAACTCACATCGATTTCTACGTCCCATCCATCTGCTCAAATCACTGCTGGAAGAAGAGGATGGACTCGTTCGCCCATTGCTTCAAAAGCTGGGCGTTCATGTGCCACAGCTGGAGCGAATGGTCGACGGCGAAATGGCACGTCTCCCGCAGACATCGGAATCTCAGGAGCCGGTGGGTGCTGGCCCTGAGGCCATGAAGGTTCTGAATGCTGCGAAGAAGCTGGCCGACTCGATGGGAGACGAATTTACGTCCACCGAACACCTATTGGTTGCTCTGGCTCAGGTGGAAGATCAGGCAAAACGACTGCTGTCACTGAACGGCATCGAAGAAAAAGACCTGATGGAAGCAGTGAAGTCACTGAGAGGAGGACAGACGGTGCAGGATCAGAATCCGGAAGACAAGTTTCAGGCACTTGATAAGTACGGCAAAGACCTTGTTCAGTTAGCTCGCGAAGGCAAGATCGACCCTGTAATTGGACGCGATACCGAAATCCGCCGCGTGATCCAGGTCCTGTCTCGCCGACGTAAGAACAATCCCGTGCTGATCGGTGAACCCGGCGTCGGTAAGACCGCCATCGTGGAAGGACTTGCCCATCGAATTGTCCTGGGTGACGTGCCACAGAATCTTCGCAACAAGCGAGTCTTCGCGCTGGATATGGGAGCACTGGTTGCCGGTGCGAAGTATCGCGGTGAGTTCGAAGATCGCCTGAAGGCCGTGCTGAAAGAAGTGCAGGGATCCAACGGCCAGATCATCATGTTCATTGATGAGCTGCACACAGTCGTGGGAGCCGGCAACGCAGAAGGTGCGATGGATGCGTCGAACCTGCTGAAGCCCGCTTTGGCTCGGGGTGAACTTCACTGTGTCGGAGCGACGACGCTGGATGAATATCGCAAGCACATCGAGAAAGATCCGGCTCTGGAGCGGCGATTCCAGCCCGTCATCGTCCAGGAACCAAACGTCGAGGACACGATCTCAATTCTGCGTGGTCTGAAAGAACGATACGAAAGCCACCATGGTGTTCGAATCACCGACGACGCGATTATCGCCGCGGCCACGCTGTCGGATCGCTACATCAACGATCGGTTTCTTCCGGACAAGGCGATCGACCTGGTCGACGAAGCCGCGAGCCGTCTTCGCATGGAAATTGACTCGATGCCGGTCGAAATTGACGAGGCGACTCGACAGCTGACTCGTATGCAGATCGAAGCCGCCGCGCTCGAAAAAGAAACGAGCGAAGACAGCAAGGAACGTCTGCAGGATCTGAAGCGGCAGATTGCCGAGCGAGAAGAATCGACATCGAAGCTGAAAGCTCGTTGGGAGATGGAGAAGCAGGCCTTGTCCGGAATCAAACCGCTCAAGGAGAATATCGAGCGGCTTCAGACAACGTTCCAGCAAGCCTTCTCACGTGCTCAGCAAACTCTGCGCAATGAAGATTTTGTCGAAGCGCAAAGAGCTGAGCAGCAGCTGAAGGAGGCTCGCAGCAAGCTTCAGGAGATCGAAGCGAAATCCGCCGAACTGAACGCGGCCAGCGAGAACCGCATGCTGCGAGAAGAAGTGACGGAAGAGGATATCGCGAAGGTGGTCAGCCTGTGGACGAATATTCCTGTGACTCGAATGATGCAGGGCGAACGTGAAAAGCTTCTGCGGATGGAAGATGAAATCCACAAGCGAATGATCAACCAGCATGAAGCGGTGGAAGCTGTTTCCAATGCGGTTCGACGAGCACGATCGGGCATGGGCGATCCGAATCGTCCGATCGGATCTTTCATGTTCCTCGGACCAACCGGCGTTGGTAAGACCGAACTTTGCAAGGCTCTTGCCCACTTCATGTTCGATGACGAACGCAACATGGTTCGTATCGACATGAGTGAGTTCATGGAACGTCACAGCGTGGCTCGACTGATCGGCGCTCCTCCGGGATATGTAGGCTACGAAGAAGGTGGTCGACTGACGGAAGCTGTCCGCAGAAACCCGTACTGTGTGATTCTTCTGGACGAAGTCGAGAAGGCTCACCGGGACGTCTTCAACATCCTGCTTCAGTTGCTGGATGACGGTCGACTGACGGACAGCCAGGGCCGCACGGTGGACTTTACGAATACGATTGTGGTGATGACGTCGAACATTGGCAGCCAGGCAATTCAGGAATTGACCGGTCAGGCCGATGAGCGTGAAATCCGCAATCGGGTCATGGATGCTCTGCAGAAACACTTCCTGCCGGAGTTTCTGAATCGTGTTGATGAAGTGATTGTGTTTCATCCTCTTGGGCGGGAAGAAATCCGGGAGATCGTGGATCTGCAGCTCAAAAAGCTCTCAAGCACTCTGGAGAAAAACGGATACCGCCTGGAAGTTTCGGAGTCTGCTCGACAACTGCTGGCATCCGAGGGATACGATCCAACCTATGGAGCGCGTCCACTGAAGCGAGTCATTCAGCAGCGGCTCCAGAATTCACTGGCGAACGAGTTGCTCGCCGGGAACTTTACATCGGGCGATACGATCATGATCGACGCAGCGAGAGACGGTTTTGTGTTCAGCCGAAAGTAACTTGTCAGTTTCCGAACGTGATCCGAGTGACTGCCTCTTAATCCGGCAGAGCACGGATCGGGGAGACTCGCACGTGGACACCCGGTGAAAACGCAGCGTGATCCGGCATCTGTTCGGTAGTGATGTTCGACACGACGGGCCTTGTCATTGTTTGTGACAAGGCCCGTACTTTTGCCGGTACAAATTGATAGGGATCATGATGAACTCGCCCGGAGAAAAGTCGACCACCGGGCCGTTCGGCAAACAGGATGTAGCGCTCCAGCAGAAACTCCTCGAGCGATCCGGCAGGTGACGCGGAATACGACGCTGATGCTGGCTCAATCTCAATGTCATACCGAACGGAAGGGTCCTGCCGACGAGTCCCGGAATACCTGACGTTCACGTTGGTCGCCGGTGGCGAGGTTGAGTAACTCTCATTCAATTCCAGCGCAGCGTGCTCGTACGGCAGATGCCAGAACTTCCTTGCCAGCTTAACGGCAATCCATTGATTCGCATCGAGAGAGAAGAACCAGACACCGGGAGTTCCACGCCGGTCCGTCACGTACGTTCGGACATTGGTTTCAAGGAACCATGAAATTCCCGGGACCGCCGGTGACCACCACGGTCGAATTCGTTCCATCGAAAACGGAACAAGCCCAAGCCACGCTGACCCATCAAACTGATCAATCTCCAGCCCGGCAGGAATCAAAGGTCGCAGATCGGCAGCGTCAACTTTCCAGTGAAGAAAGGTTAGACATCTCCAGTGGTGATACCCCGAAGTCTGCTGATCGTCGGGCAGTCGAGCTTTCATGGAGATTTCCAAATGGAGTCATCGTTACTGCATTGTCAGACCCGGAATGAACCACGCGTCATCGGGTCATGATCTCCAACCGCAAATCGTTTCGGAAGTAACGAGACTCTGTTCGAAAACCGAAAATCTCTGGCAAAAGTTAGCGGAAGGGCGTAAGCCAAAAGCCCCCGGAGTTGCTGCACCTTCGTAGCGGACGTGCGCAAGCCCTCCGGTAAAGCGGCTGACTTTAGATGGACGACACCGGACGGCCCGCGCCGTTCCGCTACAACTCAGGATCCATCCGACCCATGTGCCCGGATTCAGCACGGAAAACACAGAAAACGCGCCAAATTGCCCTGCTTGACAGGCAGCATCTGGAATGAAGCCTTGAATCGGAATCAGTTCCACAACGAGGGTGTACGCCGGTCTTGACCCACTTTTCAAACAGCGCGAGAATGCGACGCAAATCCGTTTCAGATGGGAAGTTGGAGTTTTTCCAGATGCCCGTCAATTTGGTGGGCAGATAGTCCCCTGGAGAATTGGACGCTTCATTCGACTGAAGAAGCGACCACTGTCATTCGGAAAACGCAACAAAAACACCGGATCGATCATGACCGAACCTGTTCCTTCAGACGAAAACCTGCGCAAAGTCCGTGAACGAGTCATGCAACTGGCTCGTGAGATTGAGCAGATGTCCGGGCAGGATCTGGCTCCGCAGATGTTCTTCCAGGAATTTCTCGTTCGCGTTGTCACCGCAATCGGGGCAAAAGCCGGCGCGGTCTGG
>JAEUII010000171.1 GCA_016795145.1 Planctomycetaceae bacterium | reverse complement strand
AAGACGACCCCGAGTGTGAAGGAAGGCATCATTGTCAACGTCGGTGCGATCACCACGAATCCAGGTGCATGCGTTGCAGCCGCTGCGGCTATTCGTGCTGGAGACCGATATGCAAATGGTGCAACAGTGAAGGGCAAGTTCAGCTCGATCTGGTGCGACGGACAGCCAGAAATCAACTCCTTCTACACCGTTACTCCACCGAACGGCCCATCCTGCATCAACGACGGAAACGGCAATGCTGACGGTGCTGTTGGTATGTTCGCACCAAGCAGCATGCACACTGGCGGTGTTCAGGTCGTACTGGCTGACGGCTCCGTCCGATTCATCTCAGAAAACATCGACACTGGTAACCTGGGCGTTGCGACAACCATCGGCGGCCGCAGCCCATACGGTGTCTGGGGCGCTCTGGGAACCAAGGCTGGCGGCGAAACGATTGGCGAGTACTAATCGTCAACCACTCGCTGCTTAGCAGTTTGAAGACTGAGGGGTTCGGCAAATGCCGAGCCCCTTTTTTGTTGGTGCCGGCTGAGTTTACCGACGCATCACAACCCGACACCTGAGTGAGGGATCAGACGCACGGCAATCCACGATGATCCCTCGCTGACGCAGCGGGTTGGGATAGACCAGCACGGTGCTGCTACGAACGCATCACAACCCGACACGTGAGTGAGGGATCAGACGCACACGGCAATCCACGATGATCCCTTGCTGACGCAGCGGGTTGGGATACATCAACCGGGTACTACGGCCGCCGGATAAAGTGCTCGGCGTATGATCGAACCTGGTGTCCGTTCAGAACGTGGAAGATTCTGAGCTTTTCGATCGTCTCCGCTCCGAACCGAGCCAGCGGAACGTGCACGATGCGGCGATGGTATTTGGCCGCCAGACGTCGCCAGCCAGCTCCAGGTGGCGAATGGCTCATCAGAGCAATATGACGCTCACGCGAGTAATGCAGTCCGGCAGCGATCAGGCGTTCTTCCAGCGTGTCAGCGAAATCAAACTGAGGATCTCGCCAGATGTCGGGAATCGGACGCGGCGGGAACAGGAACATGCAGCCGCCGTAACGAGCGACAGCGATCCCCGGGCCCACCATGTCTTCCATGAAGTTCGTTGCGAACAGCGACAGCGTTGATTCATCGTGATGCTCGGCATGCCATGTGATTCGCCATGGATAGTCACGAGGATCCGCGGGTGAATCAAACAGCATGACCACACAGTCGATCTTGCCTCGAGCCGGAGGAAAGACTCGCACATACAGATCACCTGTGTGCCAGTTTCGCAGCGTCTCGCGAATGTCGAGACCATCCTTCATGCTGGAGGAGAACTTCTCCGTCTTTGCGAGGTCATTGCCAATCAGGTCCAGTGCAACGTCTTTCACGTGCGTCCGGAATCGTTCGATGGCCACATCTTCCGGCGGCCAGCTACACTGACCGTAGGGATTCCAGGACTTCTGCCACTGAGTCAGCGTTCGCTGATCCGGGCGAGAATTCAAACGGCACGTTCGCCATGTCACAGGATTGCCTGGCAAACGGCAGATTGGTTCAATCTCAGTCCCGTCCGGCAGCATTCCTCGATCTGTGCTGAACCTTGCTTCGGACAACCCTTCGGGCGGAGCATACGGATAGTCTCGCGCCGTTTCGGCCACATGAATCGCATACTGGTCGCCCGCGGTCTGCTGAGAAGCCACGACCAGTGTGTAGAGATCCGGAGTGAACCGTCGCTCCATCAATGACAGATTTCGAACGTACTTCAAACAGCCTGAAAGGAGATGTGGCGTGATGCGGCGCGCTCGTGATTTGAATTCTGCCCGATACGACTCGCGGGCCTGGATCAGCAGCGATTTGATGCCATCGACCGAGAGGTTCTCATCGTCATCCAGTTCCGCGCGCGCTCGTTCGTACAGACCCGTGATGTAGGGCATCTCGCCCAGCATGAACAGCAGCGTCTTTGGGTCCACGCCGTAGAGTTCCGTCGGTGCAGGATCCGACGTCGCCGGGGCAGGGCAGTCAACAGCGGAGTTGAATGCATCGCGAATCCATGGCCAGTCCAGAAGACTGCAGAGGCACAGGACCGAAGCATGTGCTGCGGAAAGCCGATGCAGCTGACTGGCCATCCAGTGAATTCGCCGAATCTGCTCCGGATCCTTTGGGGCCGGAAGTGCAGGAAGAATGGCCGTTGCGAACTGTTCCGGGGGAACTCGCTTCAAAGCCCATGGATCGGGCAACAGGGCTTCCTGAGCAAGATAGTGGTCGGTTTCGACATCGATGAATGCTCGCGTCATTCGTTCCTGGCGAGCAATTCGCAAAGCAGCAATGACCGGCTGACACGGATCGATGGGAACGTAACTGGTCCGCTGAAGTGTATCGGTATCGTCTTCTTCACCAGTCTCGAAGTCGGTCGACACGGAAGAAAAGGACTTCTGAGACTCTCGCTGAAAAACGGCCGTCACCGCAGGAAGATACTCCAGAGCCGTTTCAACATCGCTCTGAAACGACGGCGGCAATGGAACAGCAAGGCAGGAAAATCGTTCGCTCAGCATCAGCCTGCGCACTTCGACCGCGCAGTCACCGCTGCCGTGCACAACGGGGAACAAAATGATGTTCCGGCCGAGTCGAAAGACGTCTGAAATCGAGGACATAAGTGCTTCTGTGGCAGGGACCTTCTGGAATCGCGTGCAGACAGTTTACGCATCCGGGAGCCATCCGTCATGCGAAAATGGTTCTGCCCAGGCGCGAGACAGCGCAAGGGTTATTGCAAAATGAGTATTGAAAAATGCAAAGTGATGGAATCAGGCAACTCACACCGCGAATTGCCATTTTGCATTTTTCACTCTCCAATAATCATTGACCATTCCTTCCACCCGCTCCGCAGGACCATCTCCCACCGGACAGACGATTCCTTCCGCCCGCAAAGCCATCCCCTTCCGTCGCCACAAAGCGGAGTGCAGTTTATGATGCCTTGGAAGACAGCGAGCCGGGGGCTGGGCAAATGGCCCTGGAACGGCTCGCTATCACCATCGTTTGCGTGTCATCTGCCGGACTTCATCAGGGTTTCGCCATGCCTGTCACTCGTATCGCCACCATTCTTCGCGACGGTCAGCCGGGAACAACGATCACAGCCAAAGGCTGGGTCAGGACTCGTCGAGATTCCAAGAATGGCTTTTCGTTCATTGAGCTCAATGACGGCAGCTGCATGAAGAATCTGCAGGTCGTGGTGGAAAGCACGGTGCCCGGTTACGAACAGGCCATCAAGGATGTGACCACCGGAGCCAGCGTTGCGATCGAAGGCACCGTGAAGGATTCTCCCGGCAAGGGGCAGCGGATCGAACTGCATGCATCGTCACTGACCATTCTTGGAACAGCCGATCCGGCAACCTATCCACTTCAGAAGAAGGGGCACAGCTTCGAGTTCCTTCGCGAGATTGCTCACCTGCGTGCTCGAACCAACACGTTCGGCGCGGTGGCTCGCGTTCGAAACTGCATTAGCTGGTCGATCCACAACTTTTTCCAGCAGCGAGGCTTTCTGTATCTGAACACTCCGATCATCACGACGTCCGACTGCGAAGGTGCGGGCGAGATGTTTCAGGTGACGACACTGGATCTGGCAATGCTGGCAAAAAAGCAGATTGACCAGATCGACTGGAAGTTCGACTTCTTCGCCAAGCCTGCATCGCTCACGGTCAGCGGTCAGCTGGAAGCCGAAACCTACGCGACTGCTGTTGGTGACTGTTACACATTTGGTCCGACGTTCCGCGCGGAGAACAGCAACACGACTCGACACCTGGCCGAGTTCTGGATGGTCGAGCCGGAGATGCCGTTCTATGAGCTGCCCGACAATATGGATCTGGCCGAAGCGTTCATCAAGACGATGGTGAATGATGTGCTCGCCAAGTGTGGCGACGACATGGAATTCTTCAACGAGCGCATCGACAAGACCGTGCTGGCCAAGCTGGAGAACATTCGCACGAAGGACTTCATCCGTCTGCCATACACGGACGCGATTGAGATCATCACGAAGAGCGGAAAGAAGTTCGACTACCAGGTTCAGTGGGGCAGCGACCTTCAGACAGAACACGAGCGATTCCTGACCGAAGAGCACTTTGGTCAGCCCGTGATTCTGTACAACTATCCTCGCACGCTGAAGCCGTTCTACATGCGATGCAACGAGGACGGAAAGACCGTTCGCGCGATGGATGTTCTGGTGCCCGGCGTTGGCGAAATCATCGGTGGAAGCCAGCGTGAAGAGCGACTGGATGTTCTGATTCAGCGCATGCACGAATGTCATCTGAATCCGGAAGACTACTGGTGGTATGTTGATCTCCGAAAGTACGGCACAGTTCCGCATTCAGGTTTCGGTCTGGGACTTGAGCGCGCCGTCCTGCTGATCACCGGCATGACGAATATTCGCGACGTGATTCCGTTCCCAAGAACCCCGGGCCACGCAGACTTTTAGAGCTGCGAAGCGGCCCCCTCCCGATCTTGCTGGCGCTCGATCGACCTCCCCCAAAACGAGTTTTGGGGGAGGAGCTTTTGAGTGCCTTTCCGCTTCATCCATCGCTAAAGACAGGGACGGATCGAAGGTGGACCGCAGCGACGCAGGCGGGTTGTGCGGGCTGTGAGGATTGCAGCGGCGTGAGTCTGATGCGCGGTTCAGGAATTCCAGCAAGAACTGCCGAAGGCCTTCGATGACCCATCCGCTCGACTGCGCGCGGGGTTGCGCGCAAGTAGCGCTTTGTGAACGGTCGCTGAGAAGCGGTTGTTTGCAAGATGTGAAAGCAGAGCATCAAAAGCTCTGACTGTCATCCTTCCTGGAATCAGACATGCTCGTCATCGTTGGCATCATCATCGTTCTGGGTTCTGTACTGACCGGCTTCAGCATGGCCGGCGGACATATCCATTCGCTGATTCACCCATCGGAACTTGTCACCATCGGCGGTGCTGCTCTTGGCGCGATGGTCTGCAGTTCGCCTCCCAAGGTTCTGAAAGACCTGATGCACGGACTTATCGCGCTGCTGAAGGGAGGGAACGTCGGGAAAGTCACGTATAACCAGGCGTTCCAGTTGCTCTACGAGCTTTTCCGAATTGCGCGGCGAGACGGGATGCTGGCCTGGGAATCGATCCTGGCAGAAGGTCACGACAACGCAACGTTCAAGAAGTATCCAAAGATCGCGAACGATCATCATCTGCTTGAGTTTGTCACTGGAGCACTTCAGGGTGCGATGGAAGGCAACGACGGCCCCGCACTGCAGGCGCTTCTGGATACTGAAATTCATGTGTTCGAAGAAGAGCACCATGCGGCTGTTGCCGCGCTGACTCGAACGGCCGATGGTCTGCCAGGGTTCGGGATCGTCGCGGCGGTTCTGGGGATCGTGGTGACCATGGGCGCGATTGGCGGCCCGGTCGAAGAAATCGGACACAAAGTGGGTGCCGCTCTGGTGGGAACGTTCCTTGGGATTCTGATGTCCTACGGAATGATCGGCCCTGTCGCTGGTGCGATGGATGCTCTGGGACACGCCGAAGTCGCTCTTCGTAAGACCATTGTTGCGGCCATTGTTGGCTTCGCTGGCGGCGGGTCACCAAAGGCCGTGATGGATAATGTTCGTCGTGGCTGCGGCACAGCCGTTCGTCCAAGTGCCAAAGAGATGGAAGAGCTTCTGAAGGAAGTTGATGCCGCGAAGTAGTGCGCTTGGCCGTTGAGCGAAGAGCGCGAAGTGGAACAAGTGATCACAGAGCAAACGAGGATCGTTCGCGTCAGTCAGAGGAGTGAACCATGGCAGGTGGCGGTGGTGGTGCGTGGAAAGTTGCCTATGCCGACTTCGTGACCGCTATGATGGCGTTCTTCATGGTGATGTGGCTGGTGTCGCAGGACCAGAAGGTGAAAGATTCGGTCGCCAAGTACTTTGTGGACCCAGTCGGATTCAGCCTGTCGGGTTCCTCGAATCGTCCCAAAGACGCAGCCGGTGTTTTCGAGTCGGAATTCAACGGTCAGGTACCGGGTGCCAAGAGCCGAACGTCGGGGCGTGGCCGAGGCACGATGAGAAGTCGTGAGAACATGGAAGGCGAAACTTCCATGGTGGCTGATTCGATCATGGAAGACACAGAGAACAGTCAAAAATGGATGGGCGAAGCAAAACGCCAGTTGGCCGCCGCCAAGAATACTCCGGCAGTGCAGGCTGGAAATGTGACCGAGATCGAAGCCGCGAAGATGCTGCTCTCCCGAAAGCTCCGCCAGCAGTTCCAGTCAGAGGCGATTGGAGCGACGGAGGGTGTTTATCAGGACCTCGTGTCCGCATCGCTCAATCGAGTCGACTTCGATGAACTGGCCGAAGAGCTGATTCGCAGCAGTATGGAAGAGAATTAGGCTGCAGACTCGCCTGCCTGAGTCCAGCTTTCTGTTGCGGTGCCTGGGCGGGCAACGCGCAGTGTATGTAGCGGCAGGGCGCGAGCCCACCGGTGAGTCTGCGGCATGAATTCACCGGACGCCTTGCGCCGTTCCGCTCTAAAGTTCTTCGCAGCATTGCCCGGCAGGCTGAGCCGTTTCAGGCAGCAATTCAACGGCCTTCTTCATCAACAGAGAGTGGATGCGTAACGCCGCCACGACGGGGCTCTGTGCGCCTTCAAGGCAAAGAGTTTTGGTTGGAGGTAGTGGATCTTGCTAAAGATCCCTGAGTCGCAGTGCCAATCGCAGGGTCCACGATCCGAAATTCCATTCTTGACGAAGCACGAAGGCCTGATGGCCGTAAAAAGCCCTGCAGGATTCGTCTTGAGTCAAAATGCCAGTTTGTGCAATGCTACCCCGAGTTTGCCTCTACCTGTCTGGTGATTGACTCCAAAAACCCCGTCTTTTTCAGCAAATTTGGCCGTTCTTCGATCTTCAAGCGGCCTCAGTTGTTGCCCCTCCCGTCTCAACGATCTGCCTACGCCCGGTTTCCGAGCCTCATTATGGTCCGTTCGCGAAATCTGATCGAACGACTGCGACGCCTGTCGAAAGAGTGGTGTTGCGCGTCCGTACTGGCTGGCCTGACACTGGCGGCCTGGTCACTGACGCCGATGCTGACTTCCAGCGTCGTGATGGCTCAGGAGGGAGACGAGATCACGATTGTTGACGTGACGGTGGAAGGGAATCAGACGATTCCGGAATCTGTGATCCTCCAGAAGATCCAGGCACAGCCACACCGGCCAATCTCCGAACGCCTGATTCGCGAAGACAAGCGTTCGCTGCTGAATACTCGCTGGTTCTTCGAGGTTCGCGAACGACTGGACGAAACTCCGAAGGGGCTGGTGCTGGTTTTCGTTGTCAAAGAACGGCCGATCGTTCAGAGCGTCGAGTTCCGAGGCAACAAGAAGGTGAAGCTCAAGCACCTGAAGGCCTGGACCGGTTTGAAGGCTGGCAGCCCGTTTGACTACATCGCCAACCAGGAAGCTGTTCGGCGCATTGAGCAGGAATACAAGGACAAGGGCTATTACTTCGTCGAAGTGACGCTCACCAAAGGCGGTCAGCCTGGCGATCGTGATGTGATCTTCGATATCAAAGAAGGTCCTAAGGTTCAGGTGAAGCAGCGAACCTTTGAAGGCAATGTCTTCTGGAGCGACGGAGACCTGCGGAAGAACCTGGTGTCCAAGGAAGCGTTCCTGATCTTCGGTGGACTGTTCAATCCGGACACTCTTCCATCGGACATTGAAGCCGTCAAAGCCTTTTATCGCAGCGTCGGGTTCTTCGACGTTGAAGTCACTGGCGAACCACTCTTTTCGGAAGATCGTTCCGACGTCAATCTTCATTTCAAAGTGACAGAAGGCGTTCGGTACAAAGTTCGTGATGTGCAGTTTGAAGGCAACAGCCTCATCACCACAGCGAAACTGCGTGATGATTCGAAGCTGCTGCCTGGTCAGTATTTCGAGTCGTATCCGCTGTCCAAAGATGTGAACCGAATGCTCGGTTACTACGGGGACATGGGGCATTACTTCGCCTCCGTGAATCCTGTACCGCATTTCACAGAAACAGAAGGCGTTGTCGATCTGGTCTTCGAGATCGATGAAGACCGACCGCGCTTTATCCGCGAGATCAATGTTCATTACGACGGTGATTATCCGCACACAAAGCAAACTGTCGTGCTGGACCGTATTCAGGTGCAGCCTGGCGACCTGGCGGTTCCGAAGATGGTGCGCCGCGGACGTAGTCGATTGAATGGAAGCGGGCTGTTTGAACCAGGGATCGTCTTCGATGTTCAGCCAGTTGAACCTGAACAGACCAGCTTCGCTTCGATGAGCCGTATGGTTCGTGGTCAGGATCCCGCAGGCAGCTCAGATCAGTGGACGGAACGCTTTATTCAGGCGGTTCACACTGTGGAGCCGTCATCGGAGATCGGTAACTACGAGGCCATCCTGGGAACTCGGTACGAAGAAGAACCTTCAGACGAGCCTGAGTCTTCTGTCGTGACGGAAGAGAAATCCGAAGCGTCTGATGAGACGAGCGATGCGACGTCTCCGGACCCATCTGTTTCCATGCGGCCACAGGGAATACCGGCCAGGTTCACTTACGTTGGCGCTCGCTCCGAAACAGAACCTGTCGTGGCCCGAACGGAATCACGAGTTCTGAAGCCGGAAGGCCGCACTGCGGTTCCAGGCCATTCCTTTGGAACACCGAGCGGTCAGCGGGTCGGAACAACACCTGCAGCAAGCCAGTCGTTGAACGTTGCAGAGACATCCGTGTTTTCTTCGTCGATGCAGACGCCGTTTTCGGAAGCGGCTGCTGATTCAAATCTCATCGCCCCGATGTTTGAATCGGAGGCCGTTGAGTTTCGAAGCGTTGACGCATCCAGCGTATTCACCACGGAAACCGCAACGTTTGTCGCGTCCGCGGAAATGATGGAATCCGAAGAGCCCATCATTCGCGCTCAAAGTCCTGACGGGCTCGAGTCGTCGGCCCCTCGCCGCGAAGATGCGATGATCAACGAGAGTCCTTATCGAAATCAGTTCCGTGATATTCCGCCTGGCTGGGTTGATATCAACGTGAACGCGACGGAAGGCCGAACCGGACGCCTGATGTTCGGTGCTGGTGTGAACAGTAACGCCGGACTCGTCGGTAACTTTGTGTGGGATGAGTCCAACTTCGATCTCTTCCGCCCGCCGACAACATTCGCTGACGTTCTTGAAGGACGTGCATGGCGAGGCGGCGGTCAGCGATTCCGAGCGGAAGCGGCTCCGGGTAATCAGGTCAGCCGGTATGCGTTGACCTGGACGGATCCATACTTCATGTACACGGATTACAGCCTGTCTGTCAGCGGCTTCTACTTCAACCGTTACTATCCAAACTGGACGGAAGACCGAGTTGGTGGTCGCGTTTCAGTGGGTAAGCAGTTCACCCCGGAATGGTCGGGCAACCTGGCTCTGCGTCTGGAATCGGTGGAAATGCGGGATGTCGATACACCGACTCCGGCAATCGTGGTTCCGCTGAAGGGAACAAGCTTCCTGTCGACCGGACGGGTGTCTGTGACCCACGATACTCGCGATTCGTCGATGATGCCGACCGAAGGGCATTACTTCGACGCGGGCTACGAACAGGCATTCAACGACTTCCACTATCCAAAACTTGATACAGAATTTCGTCAGTACTTTACGGTGCATAACCGAGCGGACGGCAGCGGCCGGCAGGTCTTGACCATCGCGGGAAGCCTTGGCTGGAGCGGTGACGACACTCCGGTGTTCGAACGCTACTACGCGGGTGGTTTCCAGTCGTTCCGAGGTTTCCGTTTCCGAGGTGTGACGCCTCGATCGCCATCAGGCTTTGCAACCGGCGGTACATTCCAGACATTGGGTACGGTTGAGTACCGAGTCCCTGTGACCGCGGATGACATGATCAACGTCGTTGCCTTCAGTGACTTCGGTACTGTGGACGATGAAGTGACGCTCGCACGATTCCGAGCCACCGCGGGCTTTGGCGTTCGAGTTGTGATTCCGGCGATGGGACCAGTGCCGCTCGCCTTCGACTTTGCCTTCCCGATCATGAGCGAAGACATCGACAACGAGCAGGTCTTCAGCTTCTACGTAGGTATCAATCGCTAACGATTGTCCCGACGGCAGGCGCGAGACGTCTCATGCTGCGGAGCGGAGTAGCGGAACGGCGCGAGCCGTCCGGTTTCGGCCAAATACGCTCAGGCATTTGACCGGAGGGCTCGCGCCCTTCCGCTATTTGTTGAAGAGCAGTTGAGTTCGTAAGACGGTCTATCTCTGCAGGCCAGCGTATTTCGCAAGCTCCACGAGTTCTTTTGGCAGCGGCGATTCAAAGCGGTGAGGAATGCCGGACCGTGGATGTTCAAACGAAAGCGTCGCAGCGTGAAGTGCGAGTCGCTTGAATGGCCAGGGAATGTCCTTCCACAACTCCCTGCGGTATCTCTGATCGCCAATCACGGTATGACCGGCCTCTGCAAACTGGACACGGATCTGATTGCGTCGACCTGTCTCCAGCTGAACTTCCACGTGACTCACAGAGCCACATCGTTCTGAGGCTTTGCTGGTGGCCAAAACCTGGTAATGAGTAACTGCCAGTTCGCCGTCTTCTTCGTCACGAGTCGAATAGCGGCTTAGGTTCTTGCCCGTTGCGAGATAGCTGCGATATGTGCCTGTCGCGGGAGTCATTCGGCCAGCGACAAATGCGTGATAGCGTCGGTCCGGCTTGTGAGCGGCAAACTGAGCCTGCAGCGAATCCGATGCTTCTTCGTTCTTCGCAAACACCAGCAGTCCCGAAACACCACGGTCGAGCCGATGAACAACCAGCGCGGAAGAACCGCGAGTCGTCCGGCGAACATGCTCGTTCACTCGATAGACAAGCGTATGAGGTTCTTTAGCGTCGGTCGGTACGGTCAGAAGTTCGGCCGACTTGTCCACAACGATGACGTCCGGATCCTCGTACAGAATCGTAAAGCCCCGATGCTTGTGCTCCTCCGGCCGGCGTCTTGGCGAATAGCGTCGATTGGCTTCAAAGCGCACTGAAACCACATCGCCTTCACGAAGTGTCTTGCCCGGATTGATCTCCGTCGCACCATTCAGCGTGACACAGTCATGGTCGAACAACCCGGTGACGTGAGACCGTGACCCCCCGGCGATCTGCTGCACGCAACGATCGATACGCCCGCCGATAAAGGTCGAGCCTGGTTCGAGTTTCTGTTCTCGCTGAAGAATGGGCACCGTTCGTTCCTGCAGACGTTCAGGCAGCGGAAGGGCGCGAGCCCTCCGGTTATAGCGGCACCGGACTGCCTTAGGCCGTTAGAGTACTCCGACAGCGAACAACTATGTACGGCGGAGTACGTTGCGAATCAGAGATTCCAGCGTTTGGCGCTGTTCTGTGACAGAGAAGTGAGGTGCAATCTCCAGAGCCAGCACGTTGGCCCCCGCACTGGGCAGTTTGACAAGATCTTTCAACGTCATCACGACCGTTGAGGCTCCTGCGGCTGTGGCGTTGCTCAGGATGTCGCGAAGGTCGGCTTCTGAAAAGTCATGATGATCGGGAAACCAGCGAGTTCCAGCGATTGTCAGTCCCGCTGATCGACAGGTCTGATGAAACGCTTCAGGATTACCAATGCCGCTGGCAAGGTACACGGGCAGGCCTCGCAGTGATTCGATCGAATGTTGCCGGCCCGAAGCCGTCCGAACACCAGACGGACGAAACTCCGTGCGAAAAATCTTCTCAGCCGGTAGACCAGAGGCCGACCGGGCTCGCCGTTCGATCTCTCGCAACTGTTCTTCATGGACCAAATCACACCGTGTCAGAAGAATCACATCCGCGCGACGAAGTCCGGAGAGTGGTTCACGCAGTAAGCCTCGCGGAAGGACATGGTCGTATCCAAACGGGCACGTGGCGTCGATGAGTACCACGTTCAGATCGCGATGCAGATGACGATGCTGCAGGCCATCATCCATAACAATCGCACCGCAGTGAGGATGTTCATTCAGCAGTCGCTGCGCCGCAACAATGCGAGCCGAATTCTGCTCATGCGGCACACCAGGCGTCAGAATTTCCAGGACCTTCTTCTCATCATTGCCTTCCGCCGTTGCCGCCCGATAACCACGGCTAACGATTCCTGGCTCCACACCAGCAGCTCGGCAGATGTCACAGACCAGAGCCACGAACGGCGTCTTTCCTGTTCCACCGGTCGTGATGTTTCCGACGCTGATGACAGGAATAGGAACACGTTGACTCGTCAGGACCCCGAGATCAAACGCGAAATTTCGCAGTCGCATCACGGAGCTGTAGAAGAATTCCGGAACACACAGCGCGAGGCGAGCAGTCGAAGCCATCAGGCCTCGCTGCTCACCTCGCATCAGTCTCCGAAACGCGTCTTCCATGCCAATGTGCCTCGTGTCTCCGACGCGAGAACTTGCCCTCAAAGAGCCTCGCGCACACTGACATCTCAGGTGACCTCGCCCCCTGGCTACGCACCATACTTCTCAAGCCGTCCCGCGTGAGCCAGAGCCTGGAGCATCAGGTACTTCGCTTCGAAAATTCCCAGTTCGCCAACTCGGCATGCCGCTTCGCCGAACTGCTTTGAACCGTCAAAACGACAGATGTCTGAGACCAGCATCGTCGGAACCGGATGACCGCTGTGCGACTTCATCTTGGACGGAGTGCTGTGGTCGCCCGTGCAGATCAGAACATCCGGCTTCAGAGCCATAATGTGCGGGATGCCGGAATCGTACTCTTCGGTACGCTTCACCTTGGCTTCGAAGTTTCCATCCTCGCCCGTGCTGTCGGTGTACTTGAAGTGAATGAAGAAGAAGTCGTACTTCGACCAGTTGGCTTCGAGACACTTCATCTGGTCTTCGAGCGTCTGGCCCGCGTCCAGAATGTCCATGTCTACCAGCCGCGCGAGTCCCCGGTACATCGGATAGACAGCGATCGCCGCTGCCTTCGTTCCATACACTTCCTGGAACTTTGGAATCGGAGGCATCTTTGCAATGCCGCGCATCGTCAGCAGGTTGGCAGGCTGGTCATTCTTCAGAACCTCAGCCGCCTGCTTCATGAACTCTTCCAGAATCGCAGCGGTTTTCTGCGAAGCCGGATCAGAACCGGTTGGCTTCAATGGAGGCACGCCGGTTCGCTGTGGGTCGGTGTCGTTCACGCTTCCGCCCAGGCCATCGCCTCGGATGACGATCACAAGACGATATTCCTTGACGTGGCGGACAAAGACTTCGACACCAGGAATCGTAATCTTGTCGAGCTTCTCGCAGAGCTTCTTGGCGATGTCGGAGGAGACTCGTCCTGCGCGACGGTCGCTGATATTTCCTGCCGCATCAACCGTCACAAAGTTGCCTCGAACAGCAACGTCGCGATCTGTCAGAGCGAAGTCGATGCCCAGCGCTTCGAGGACGCCTCGACCGATGTCGTACTTCAGCGGGTCGTAGCCGAACAGTCCGAGGTGCCCCGGACCACTGCCAGGTGCGATGCCTGGAAGAACCGGAATGCTCATGCCGAGAGAAGCACGCTGAGCCAGAGCGTCGAGGTTCGGAGTGTTCGCGGTTTCCAGCTCCGTCTTCCCGCCTGGCTGAAGCGGCAGCCCGCCAAGTCCATCCGCCACGTAGAGAACAATCTTGGATTCCGCAGGACGCTGCAGTCTGCGTGTCAGGTCATGAATGTCGGTCATGGAACAGTCTTTCTGAGTTTCTGTCAGGCTGTTGGCTTACGGACGTTTCGCTACCCGAAATGTCCGTGAAATCGCAACCCGAAACGTAAGTGAGGGATAAGAAGCCGCCAGATTAGCCACCTGAATCCCTCACTGACGCCTCGGTTGGGATGGGAATCCCTCGCTGACGCTTCGGGTTGGGATAGGGATCCCTCGCTGACGCCACGGGTTGGGATAATCAACAGCCTGTCTTGGAAAGACGAAGAATAATCGAAATGGATCGTTTCAAAAACGATTTGCTAAGGATGCTCGTGCGATGCCGAAAATGGCTCAGTCTTTGTTCCTGATGTCTGGTGAATCAAATGGCGAAAGACCGTGCGTTGGTCCGCTTCTAGTCCACCACGCGGAAGACAATCTGACCGCCATCAGGCACGTCCCTGAGCTGAGCCGCGAGGTCGGCCAGGAATCGCCGCCGCTCGGCCGCTGATACTGCCGCGAGACTCACACCATCCGCCGACTCCGTTGTGCAAAACGGCGGGTATGCGGCGAGCAACTGACCCGGCTCCAATTGGCCACCGTCCTGCTGGTGCTGAAGGAGCGGATGAAGTGACAGGAACTCAACCGGGTCGGCCGCCACGGCCTCGAAGAACTCCCGCAGGCCGACTTTCAGCGATTCGACCTCGCCTGTCTCGGCGGCCAGTTTGTGGGTCACTCCATCCCGCAGCAGAAACTGGTCGCCCATGCAGTCTTCACCGAACGGCACGTCGGTTTCGTTGACCTCGGGATAAAGCCGCCAGAACGCGGCCTCACCGTCCCACGCATCTCGCAGCGAATGCCAGGCCGGCTCATGGCATGCCCCACGAATGTGCAGGCCGCCGTGGAACTGGATGAATCCGTTAATCTGCCGCAGCAGCCCAGCGAGGTTGGCCGGAAGGCGGGCGAGCAAGTCGCCGTCGTCGAGCAGCGGGCCGGTGAAGGTCACATGTTCCAGTTGCACTAACTATCCCCAGCTTTGTCTTGCCGCTTGGTATGCCTCGGCGACCAATGTGTCGTCGTAATGATGTGAGCCATCTCAGTGTCCCCGCAGCGTTGGGCGTAGTCGAGCGCGGATGAACCGAAATAAGCGTAATTCCGATCCGCCCCGTGCGTCAGGAGGAGTCTCACAATATCCGTGTGTCCCGCACTGATCGCATGCAATAGAGGAGATTGTCCGTGGTCCCGATACGCGTTTGGTTCCGCCCCATGATCAAGAAGCAGCTGCAGAATCGACACATGACCGTTCGCTGCCGCCCAATACAATGGCGTACCGTCGTCATCTGATCGAATCGAAGGATCGGCACCGGCATCAAGAAGCAGTTTTACGATTTCGAAGTGACCATTGCTGGCTGCTTTTTCAAGTGGCGTCGAACCGCACTTACCCCGGCGATTCGGGTCTGCTCCCTGCCTCAACAATTCCACAACCTCATCAACTGAGGCAGAGGCATCGCGTACCGCATTGAAAAGCTGTTTGTCGAGGTGACGCGTCATGGTAGGCTCGCATGGGTATGTCATTGGTTCAGAATTGACTGGCTCGGGGGCGGATTCGGGTTTTGTCGGTATTTGGTGCCGTCCTTTGATGCGATTCAGGCCCGGCAGGCCGTCACAACCCCTGCCGGTGTGCGTAAGCCACCGGAAACGAAGCGCAAGTCAGTCCACAAGGCCCGAAGGGTTGACAC
>JAEUII010000169.1 GCA_016795145.1 Planctomycetaceae bacterium | reverse complement strand
GGCAGGAAGCCATCCACGATCAGTGAAATGACATCGTCTCGACGAAGCTCCGCCTGCAGTGAACCACCAATCAGCTTCGAACCGCCGCCGGAAATCACCACCGTGCTGGATTCCGGTGCGCTCGAGGACAGCAGGATTTCCTTCGCATGGCGACATGCCGGAACCAGCATGCTCCACTGTCGCGGATCCAGCTGAACTCGACCGGCCAGCGACTGCTCAACATGATGAGCCAGTGCGAGGTCAAGGTTGTCACCACCGAGCAGAAGATGTTCTCCGACTGCGACGCGATGAAACTGCAGTCGCCCCTGATCGCCGGAACGAACATGGATCAGACTGAAGTCCGAAGTTCCTCCGCCGATATCGCACACAAGAATCTTCTGGCCGGGACTGACGATGGTGTCCCATTGATCCTGATGAAAATAGACCCACGAATAGAACGCGGCCTGAGGTTCTTCCAGCAGCACAATCCGAGGAAGCCCGGCAGCTCGCGCGGCCATGACCGTCAGTTCTCGCGCGACTTCATCGAACGACGCGGGAATCGTCAGAATGATGTCCTGAGCTTCCATTGGGTCTGTCGGATGAGCGGCGTTCCAGGCCTCCTTCAGATGGCGAATGTACTGAGTACTCGCTTCAACCGGCGAAAGTCGGTCCACATCAGCCGCACCATGCCACGGCAACAGGGACGCTCGACGGTCGACTCCGTTATGACACAGCCACGACTTCGCCGATTCGATCATGCGCCCAGGAATCACTCGTCCCTGATCGCGAGCGAAGATCCCCACAACGCTGGATGGTGACTTGGACTGCCACGGAAGTCGAAATGCCGCGGCCTGCTGATCCGCCGCTGTTCCCTGGTAGTGGAAGGACGGCAGAGTTTCCAGACGCTCGACCTGTCCATGACTGACGATCTGCGGAATCGCAAACGTCTCCACGGTCCATGGCTGCCGCTGAGTATCAATCGAACACAAAGCGCAGTTGGTGGTTCCGAGATCGATCCCGATCACATAGCGCGAGGCTGTCTTGGGAGGATCATCCAGGACAGGCTGCGTCGATGCGTCCGCGTTTGTGTTCATGGATTCTGTCCGTCAGCTCGCGTCATCACGAACGCTGAATTCCAGTTTCCATCGCTTGTCCTGGGATTCATGAACACACCAAAGTTCCAGAACACCCAGCTCCGTGATGCGCGACTGGAATCGCACGGGCACCAGTCCATCTTCCGTGTCTGCATCGGCCGGCAATGTGGCTTCCAGCGAATCCGTCTCGGTCAGTTCTTCCGGCGCCCAGCGGCTCAGAACATCACCCGGCTTGTCGAGCTTTCGTTCCGACGAACTGAAGAACCGAAATCGCTCTGCTTCGCCGACGACAAGGCCGATCGAATCTGCAGGCACGTCCGTTTCGGTGCCTTCTTCCATTCCCTGAGGAACAACGCAGAGTGCTTTGAGTGGACGACCGGCACCGGGAATGGCGAGGCCCGCCGTTTCAATCCCGACATAATACGACCGCGCCGTGCCGCCTCGAATTCGCACGCCGCCGCGCTGTTTGGTCCAGCCATAAAAACAGGCACCTCGCGCGACGGAGTAGTCCAGATCTTCATCGCCTTCCACAGTGCGCGGCGGGCTGGCAGGGAACCACGACTGCAGCTGTTGCAGCAACTGTTCTCGCAAAGCGCGGCCTTTGAAGACACCCCCATTGAACAGCACGTGAGTCAACGGTGCTCCTGCGAGAGACTGCTGCAGGAACGCGGCGAGATGCCGAGTGATGCCGGTGTCCGCTTCATACGGCAGACCGAGTTCGCGGAAGCCCGAAGATCGCGCTCGCTGAGGGCGATCATTGAGCGTCGCGTCCGGGAAGAAGCCGCTCAACAACAGATTCGAAGCCTGCTGACGATCCACGCTGACGGAAACCAGCCCACCGATCAGTCGGCTGCCGCGACCGGGCACGGAGATTGTCTGTGTCTCCGGGCCACCAGCAGTCAGCAGACTTTCCTTCGCGTTGCGGCAGGAATGCCAGAGCGAAACGGACTGCCATGGGTCCAGCTGAATTCCTTTCTCAGCGAACAGCCCGGCCACAAAATGAGCCAGAGCCAGGTCCATGTTGTCGCCGCCGACGAGCAGGTGGTTTCCCACGGCTGCTCGCTGCAGAACAAGCTGACCGTTCTCCTGAGCGACTTCGACCAGTGTCAGGTCGGTTGTTCCTCCGCCGACATCGCAGACCAGCATTCGATCGCCGACCTTCAGCACTTTTCGCCAGCGATCACCGATAGTATTCAACCACGCATACGTTGCCGCCTGAGGTTCCTCCAATAGCACAAACGTTTCCGGGAACCCCGCGGCCAGCGCGGCTTCGCGAGTCAGCTCACGAGCACTCGCGTCAAACGAAGCCGGCACTGTCAGCACGACAACCTGCTCGGCAAACGGAGCGGTTGGAAACTCCTTCTGCCATGCGGCCACCAGATGTTCGAGATACCGTTGAGACGCCGTGACAGGTGAGATCTTCGGGACGCTCTCCGGAGCCTGCCAGGGAAGAATCGGCTGACGTCGATCGACTCGACTATGACACAGCCACGATTTCGCCGCTCCGACGGTTCGATCGGGAAACTCCGCAGACAATGTTCTAGCCAGCGTGCCGGTGGCGTAGTCACCACTCGTGTGATCCAGTTTCAGCGATCCAGACTTCGCTTCGTCTGCGGATGGCAGATAAAGGAACGAGGGCAGCATCGATCGAGTTTCAACCGTGTTCGGCGCGACGAGTTGCGGGATGGCCAGAACGTGAACTGACGGAGTGTCAGACTGAAGCGACGACCAGGCGAGAACGCTGTTGGTCGTTCCGAGGTCAATTCCGATGACGTATTTGGAAACCATGTTTCAAGAGGCCGTCGCTGGTGTCTGATGAAACAGAGCGACAGAAGAGTGGTTTGAGGAGATGGGAATTAATGCGACATCTTCACGACGTCACCTGGATGTAGCCGGCTTCGTGATCAGTCCGGCATCAGCAAATCAGAATCTCGCAGAAGTCGAACGTCGCTCTTGCTGTTGTCCATCGTATCCAGAAACTGGTTGTCATTGTTCATGCCGCCATCATCAATCAGCGGCATCATTTCCGTAGCACTTGACGGTGATGGTTTCTGATTACCAGTGCCGACATCCGGTCCCAGGTGAATTCGATACGTGATGCTGGCAAATGAAATCTGATCACCAGGCAACAACGCTCCACGAATCACTCGCTGGCCGTTGACGCGAGTTCCATTGGTGCTTCCCAGATCTCGAAGGTAAATCAGCCCGTCGGTCTTCACCAGCATGCAGTGCTGCTTGGAAATACTGCTGTGGTCGATGACAAAGTCGGACAGCTTGGAACTGCGGCCGACAACCGTAACGGCGCGGCTGAGTGTGACGGGCGGACCACCCTGTTTTGGAATGAGTTGGGCCAGCATTCGAGTCCCTTGTTTCTGTTGGTTGCCGTATCTGTTGGTTGCGGGAACCAATCACCTTCAGTCGAGTTTCTTCGACCTCAGCAATAGTTTGCCCCTATCCAGCCCATGAAACAACCAGTGAACTGTCGCAATCCCCTATTGGACGCAACTCGCTGATCGTGGGAACGCTCAAACGGACCGATCGCTACCGTCTTAATTCCAGAGTAAGCCGTTTCCGACCGCTTCCGCTCCCCCGGAAATTTCGAATCGCGCTGCAAAAGTTCCGAACGGACCGATTTTTCCGGGGTCTTGAACACCGATTGGCCACGAGCCTTGAAACGACTTTGGCCAGTGGAGGTGCTTCCGACCGGAAACAAGCGTTGACGGCCGACATCGCCTCCGAACAAACCCGCAATTTGGGGGAGATTTTGGAGGAATTGAAGGCTCTCGGGTCCGAATAGGCCGGCCCTTCAATCCAATGGCATACGCTTTGCAAATCGTGTTCGGGACAGACCGCCAGGCTTTGTCACTCTGGAATCGGAAACAACTGAAAATGCTGTTAGACTCTGACAATTCGATGATGGTCATTCCCTCCGCGACAGCAGTGTCGGACGGCGTGGCTGTGCAATCGATTGCCAGAACGCCCGTTTCAAGGGCGAGTGCCGTTGAAGAAACAGGCAGCACCTGGAACTCGACTCCGGACCTCGCTTCGACTGAGCCCGAACCGTTCAGGTTCTCCACCGGCGGTTGGAACTCCCTCGAACGTGGCATCAAACAGCGATTTGAGGCGGTATCAGCGTGTTTGTACGAACTCGTGACCGGCAAATCCGTTCCCGGGTTCCTGCGAGACTCTCCGGAACTTGCCGTTGCGCTGCAGAAAACCCTGGCACCGATTGCCGGGATTTCCCGCACTGACATTCTCTGGGGTTGGTTTGGCACAACCGACTTCAGTATCGATTCCAATGGCGAAACGCTCGTCCTGGATCATGACTTCTCACTGCCAACCGGGCTCGATCGGCTGGCTGGTGCAGGCGATACGTGTGAGCTTTCGGATTTGATCTCCACACAACTCTTCGGTCGCGACTCATCGCTCGATCGACGACGCGGAGAAACCGTTGTGCTGGATCCTGGGTTTTACAGCGCTTCGTTTCAGGGCAATGAGTTTCTGGCACGCTGCCTGAATGCTCACATGGCTCGCCAGTCCGATTTGACCGTTCGACCCGACGGTGTGTTCCTGAGAGTCGGCGGGGCTCTGCGACAGGTTCGCACGATAGTGCGTCGAGTGGACGATGATCTGCTTGATCCGAACTGCTTCCGACCCGATTCACTCGTTGGCCTTCCTGGCCTTGTGCGAGCCTGGAAGTCAGGACTGGTGAATGTTGTCAGCCCGCCCTGCACTGGTGTTGTTCGACTTCGAAGCTTCGGTCGTTTGATTCCTCGCATGATCAGAGAATATCTGCATCAGGATCCGATCCTGAAGTCCGCCGATGTGCTCGAATGCACCGACACTGAAACGCTCAAGATGATCGTTGCACGGCCGGAGAAGTTTGCGGTGCGGACCAACGATCCTCTTCACCCTGCTCGCCCATTCTTCGGACGAACAGGAACCATCGCGGAATTCTCCGACTTGCTGACGCGCATCCGAAGGAACCCGTTCGGCTGGGTTGCTCGACCGTTGCTGCCGGAATCTTCCAGCAGAGTCCATCTGCGAACCTTCGCATCGCTCAGCGGATCCTTCCGCCTGCTCCGAGCAGGCCTCGTCAGAGATGCTCAGCCAGACGGCGGCGCATCCCTCGCAATCGCCTCCGACACCGCCGTTCGCATCTGCCGGTAACGGCCTATTGTAGAGCGATTGTCCTCAATCGCTTCACATCGCGCAGAATCAAAAACGGCTGAGGACAGCCGTTCTACAAAAATGGGTAGCACGTACGAAGTGCGTGTGCCGCAGGCGCCGGAAGCCAAAGTGTGCACGTCACAAAACCAACGCAGTCACAAGCAGAGCATTGGTCGGAC
>JAEUII010000150.1 GCA_016795145.1 Planctomycetaceae bacterium | reverse complement strand
TCTGATGGGACTCGATCACACGCGTCTGACCTGGCGGCACATCGGTCGCGACTATCGTCTGACCGACGTGCACGGTTCCGTGGTCCAGGAGATTCTGGCGTAACGCCGGTCAGCGATCTGTCGCGCTGAGTTCTATTGTTCCGGACGTTTGTCATACTGTCCGCGCAGACGAGTTTCCTGCTCGGCGCCATGTGTTTCAAAGACCGCAGTACTGTTCACGACCGGGCCTGCGTCAATCTATCACGTGTCAGCAGAATCAAAAGGCACATGCGGAGGCGAGCATGCAGAAGCCCGACGATCAGGTCCCCACAACCCGATCCAGCGTCAGTTCAACTCCATCGAACGATGTTCAATCCCATCCACAGAGCGATGGCATTCCGCCATGGGGAGTTGCTGAACTTCCGATCCCGAAACCGCTGGGCCTGAAAAATCTGGCTGGCCTGATTGGCCCCGGCATCGTGATGTGCGGGATTCAGATTGGCGGCGGAGAATGGCTGTTTGGTCCGGACATTACCGCCAAGTACGGCGGCGGACTGATGTGGATCGCAACCATTGCCATCATTACTCAGGCGTTCTACAACATCGAATGCGGCCGGTACGCACTGTACTGCGGCGAGCCGGTCTTTACGGGATTCATGCGAACCAGTCCGGGACCCAGGTTCTGGATGGGTGTGACGCTGCTGCTGAGTCTGACGTTTTTGATTCCAGGTCTCTCGACGAACGCCGCGGTACTTCTCGCAACTCTGTGGCTGGATCGTCCGCCGGGACTTGAAGACGGCACGCTGGTCAATGGGATTGCGTATGCGTGTGTTGGTCTGGTTGTGCTGCCGGTACTTGTTGGCGGAAAGGTGTATGACACTCTGCAGTTCATCATGACCGTCAAGGTGTTTGCGGTCCTTGGGTTTTGTTTGTTCATCGGAGTATTCTTCGTCAGCCGACAGGGCTGGCTGGACGTCTTCAGTGGCTTCCTGAAGTTTGGCAATGTGCCCGTTGCCAGTGCGAGCGGCGGGGAAGAGGTTGTGAATGTGTTTTCGTTCTTCAGAGAGCATGGGACTCTTCCCACGCTGTCTCTGACGAACATCGCCATGCTGGGAGCGTTCGCAGGCTACGCAGGCGGCGGTGGACTCAGCAATTCGTCCTACAGCAATTTTGTTCGAGACAAAGGCTGGGGAATGGGAAGTCAGGTTGGTGCGATCGCCAGTGCCGTGGGCGGTCATAACATTTCACTCAGCCACACCGGCAAGGTTTTCGAACTCACCGCGGAGAATATGCAACGCTGGAAGGGCTGGTGGAAGTACATCCTGTCGGACCAGCTTCTGGTTTGGGTTCCCGGCTGTTTCATGGGAATGGCTCTGCCCGCGCTGATGTCGATTCAGTTTGCGAAGCAGTCGGAAATGTTCGGTGCGAAAGACCCGATTCCCTATGCACAGCCGCTCATCACGTCGGACGGAATTCTGCACTCGACCGAGGCTGGCAGCTGGGCTCCGACACTCTGGATGATCTCGATCATCGTGGGATTGCTCGTGTTTCTTCCCAGCCAGATGTCGATCGTTGATGACTTCGCACGACGATGGACGGATATCCTGTGGTCCGGCAGTCGACGCATTCGAACCATGCTGAAAGATCATCAGGTGAAGAATGTCTATTACACGATTTTGTTTGTGTACGTCTTCTGGACGTTTATCGTCACGACGATCTTCCTGAGGTTCGGTAATGCTCCGACGCTGATGGTGACCGTGATTGCCAACTTCAACAACATCGCCCTGGCTGTTACCGCGTTTCACATTCTGTACATCAACTGTCGACTGCTTCCGGAACCACTCCGGCCAGCCTGGTACTGTCGCGTTGGGATCGCCAGCTGCGGAGTGTTCTATGCGGGACTCGCGGCAATCGTTTTCTGGACCAAGGTGATCCCGGAGCTGCAGAAGCTGTTCTCCTGAGTGTAGAGCAGTTGTCCTCAACTGCTCCGTCGCGCCGGCTGACGTATCTTTGCCGGGATCGCAGCAGGCTGTTGAATTATCCCAACCCGTTGCGTTAGCGAGGGATTTTCATGGAGAGCCCTGCCGCTTTGTTATCCCTCACTGACGTTTCGGGTTACGAGTGTCATGAATTCAACCGAGTGGCAGGCCCCGGTCTGCGGACCTCTGAACCGCAACGCCTGGGATAGTCAACGTGTCGGCCCTCCGGGCCTATTGGTATGCTCGCGCTTCGTTTCCGGTGGCTTACGCACACCGGCAAGGGTTGTGTCGGCCCTCTGGGCCTGAATTGCAAACGACTGAGGACAGTCGTTTTACACTGGGCCGATGATGGACGTGATTTGTTTCAGGTCGGTTAGCAGTCGGTCGGGCCGTGTGACCGGGTTCTTCAGCACGTCCCCGGAAACTTCCAGTCCGGATTTTTCCGCCGCCAGTAGAGCCGTCTTCATGCCAGCGGTCTTGGCAGGGACCAGGTCGGTCATCAGTCGACAGCTGATGTGAAGGATCTCTTCCGGGCGAATGCCGACGCTTCGCAACTGACTGACGGCATCTGCGAACAACGACTTTGAGGGCTTCTTCACACCGAAGGCGCTGGAGAAGATCAATGTCTGCGGTCGGAAAACATCGTGCAGCGGTGGCAGGTCTCCCTGCATCGCCAGAGCGCGCAGCGTTTGCACGAACGTAAACGACTGACCGTCCGCCAGACATCCCTGAAGAACGCCGTTGCCACAGATGTGAGTCATCGCGAGGACAGCGTTCGGGCGAGCTTCTGTGCCCTGAAGGTTTGAGTGAAAGAAGTAAGCGACCTTCTCACTGAATTCCTCGAGGTCGCCGTACTGACCTTCGTCGTAGGTGTATTCTTTTTCAAACAGTTTTTCGATCAGAGCATGCCAGACATCGACGAGGCTGACCTCGGTCACGTCACCTTTCGCGGATGCTCGCATCGACAACCGTTCGATCGTTGACTTGTAGATGCCGATCATCGACTGCCATGGTGGTCCAGGCTTGCGATACATGTGATTCCACATGTTGAATTCATGGATCGTCTTATCCAGCGCGATCTGCAGTCGAACTTCTTCTGCGGGCAGGATGGTGTAATGACCATCGGAAACACGCAGCAGTGTTCCATAGACGTCCCACAGAACCGCTTTGATTCCCGGCAGAGGGGCAATCGAAGGTGTTGCGGTGACAGGCACGGCCTTGGGCACTTTCGGCCAGATCAGCTTGCGCCCGTCAAGGGCGTCTGCGTATTCAGCAAGTGACAGCGACATTGAGTTGGTGCAGGTGGCAGTCAAACGGGTGGAGACGACGGTTCTACAGGAGTCGCATTGTGGCAGCAGAAGCGAGCTGAGGAAATAACGATTGCTGTGAGACTGCAAATCGAGAGGCGCAAAATGAAAGAGGCCTTGTCAGCTTCCACAGACAAGGCCTCTTTCTAATGAATGCTCGCAAATGAACAGAAACAGGAGAACAGACTGATCATCTCCATATGAACCACGCGAGCACCGTCCGGAGCCCCCGGACCGGGATGGAAAATCGCCCCGAAGCGAACTTCGGAACGAATGAACCCGAAAAGAATCGCACTTCGCATGATCAAACGAAGTGCCAGGTCCATCACATTGCAAGCGCTGTGCCAGCTGGCACTCTCACTTGCGGGGAGGACTATATCCAGCAGTACAGGCGTTGCCAAGACATCTGTACAGGAAAATCTTGCATCGTGCCGCAAGACCAGTGTGGCATTCTGCCTGGGTCGCGAGCGTTGCTGATGAATTCTGCGTCAGCGCTCATTCAGGTGATGGTGAAGGTCACGACCTCCGACCACGGTCCCGATCCGACGCTGCTTGGGTAAGTACCATAGGGCCGAATCCACGCTCGGTACGTCCCTTTCGGCAGGACAATCGCCGGAGTATGCTGGGTTCCCCGCAGCGTCTGCTCACGAATGACGGCGACTCCGCGATCATTTTGAACCCAAAGGTCATAATTGGCTTCGAGGTCATTCCAGGTGAATCGCAGAACAGGACCAGTTTCGACGGTCAGCTTTGCTCTGCCGCCGATCTGAAACTCATCGGGCTCACTCCAGCGTCCGATGGCTGCCTGGCCGCCGGAACCAAGGTCCGTGACGGCAGCGACCTGCCACTGATAACGTCCGGCCGCAAGAGTATGAGTGGATGTGAACGTGTTGTAGTTTCCGAGCAGTGTGGAGACCTCGATCGTGTCCACGATCACTCCGGTCACAGCATTCTTGACCAGCACGTTATAGGCCTGAGCACCGCTGACGGGCATCCACGTCAGAATCGGATTATCCTCGTACGTATCGGATCGCGGAACGATGTCCTGGCGAGGTTGAATGGTGGTGTCATACGGGACAGACCATGCCCCAAACGTTCCGTCGACAGCCACGCCACGGACCTGAAACCGATATCGGCCTAAAGTTTGATCCGCTGCCGGCTGCCATTCCGTCGCGGTTCGTGTTGTGGAAGTGACAAGGGTCAATCCGTCATAGGCAGAAAGGCGGTAGAACGCAATCTGATATTCTCTGGCTTCAGCAATGGCCGGCCAGCGAAAGACCGGCCTGGAGAAGTTTGCTTCTGTGGATTCTGTAATGCTGCCGGAGAGACGAATTCCCGGTGAGGAAAAGCTGACTGCCGTCCAGCGTCCGATGGTACCTGCTTCAGAAATGCCACGAACCCAGACTTTGTATCGCCCCAGCACGACAGGGAACGTCAAAGAAGTTTTCGACGCATCAACAGTTTGAATACTGGAGGCGGGTGGAAGGCCGGGAGCGGGATCATCAATCCAGACCTGGTACGATTTGACGCCGTACATGGCATCCCACGAAATGGTCGTTGTCAGACCTGGATCCACGACCGTCGGGACCCCATGAATGACCAGTGTTAGTCCGGTGGAAAATGACTTCTGCGCTGACCACGCGCCGGGGACATTTCCTGCGAAGCCGCGAACCCACGCCACATAGTTTCCCGTGGGAAGATCGGCCGTTGGCCGGAAGGACGTGACTGCAGTTTCTGTCGTGAAACGCAGGTAGGCCACACTGGGCGTTCGAGCACCAGCGATGACAACTTCATACTTCTCCGCGCCATTGATCAAATCCCAGGTCAGTTCCGGACGCCAGCCGGTCTGTCCGGAAACTCCGGTCATCGACGGAGCAATCCCCGTCTTAAAGGTCCTGACCGCTGACCATGCACCAGCACTGCCATCTGCGGCGACAGGCCGAACCTGAAGCCGCCAGCTGCCAATCGGAAGTGGCGTGGCCGGAACGAAGGATGTGCCTGCTCCGGCCGTCAGGGTTCGCAGGAACGCCGTTGCAGGCGTCCGTGAATCCGCCAGAAACAATTCATACTTTGCCGCACCAGGAACAGCGTCCCACGAGAATTCAGTCCGGCGGTTCACCGAATCCGCGACAGGATTGAGCGTCGTCGCAGTGTTAATGGTCAGTTTCAGCGGCGCCGACCATGCGGAAAATCCGGCTTCATTTCGAGCACGAACCTGAACGGTGATTCGCCCAAGTCCAAGATCGACAGACGGCCAGTAGCTGTTGTCGAAGACCTGCAAGCCGTTCGCAATCACGCTGCCGCTGGAATCATTCCGGATCCAGATTTCATAAGACGCCGCTCGGCCAGATTCCTCCACCCACTGAATCTGCGGACGCTGGTTCGGAGTCACCGTGGAAGCGACAGAAACACGAGGAACATCAGGCCGGCTCGTCTGAGGAGCCAGAGTGTCAAAGGTCGCCAGGTAGAGACTGCTTTCTCCGGTCGCCATTGAGAACAGTGGCATACCAATCAACAGCTCCGGCCGCCCGTCGCGATTGACATCGTTCAGGAATGAAAGCGATGCGACCAGTAATGACAAATCAGGGAATGCAGGCGTCGAAGCAATCCCATCGCCGGGATCGACATACAACGACTTTCGAACGGTCCCGTCCGAGTTCATCAACAGCAGGAACAGATCACCGCCTGGAGCCACATCTTTCAGTTGATCCACGGCAACCAGAAGATCGTTGATCCCGTCTCCATCAGCGTCGCCGGCGGAGACAACATCACTGATGCTGCCATAAACACCGTATGGCTGAACGATCGTACTTCGCCCGAACGATCTCTGATAACGAATGGATCCGTCACGATTCAGACTGACAACAGAAACCCATCCCTGACGCGAACCGTAGATGTCGCCGATCTGAGAACAGACGGCCAGTTCCGGAGTCCCATCATGGTCGAGGTCACCGAGAAAGGTAATGCTGGAACCGAAACCTCCGTCAAAGCCTGCCGTGTTCTCGCTAAGAAGGATGTCGTGCGTTAACCAGCTGGCAACAGTCCCGTCACTCTTCATGAACAGCACGAACAGTTCACCGGCTCCATTGTTGGATTCCGGTGCGCCGACGACGAGGTCTGTGGTCCCGTTTCCGTCGAGATCATTGATTGCCTCGACAACGCAGAAGCCCGTGTCGAGACTGAGTGGTGGCATGCCATTGAGCGAACTTGCAAGCTTGGTTGCCTGTTTGACGGTGCCCGAGTTTGTCAGTCGAAGAAGATAGACCGCTCCCGCGCCGGAGCTTCCGGTATCGTCACCAAAGGCACCGACGGCGATGTCGCCAATGCCGTCGCCGTTGATATCTCCGATCGATGTTACTTGCGCACCGAAGGCATCACCTTTGGCGAGCTTCGGTCCGCCGTTGACTTCACTCGCGATTCTGACCGATCGCTTCACAGTCAGGTTCGCATTCAGAAACATCACATAGACAGCTCCGGTGTCTTCCGTGTCGCTGGGGGCCGCAACGGCCACATCGTCGATACCGTCTCCATCGATATCTCCGATCGATGCTGTGGAAAATCCAGACATGTCCCCGGGAACGAAAGCCGGCCCGCCGTTGACGCCGCTGGAAATGACGGTGTTTTGCACGAAAGTCGGAGCGGACTGCAGGCCTGTCAGACGCGTCCGAATGTCGAAGCGATAGTCTTCGACTTCACCATCGGTGGCATTACCAGTCGAGTTGGCAGCTGCAACGTCGGTGCTCAGTCGAAACCGTGCATACGTTGATCCGACGGATGTGGGACCCGCCATCGGAAATGTCAGTGTGAACGCATTCCCTGTTGTACCGGTCGGCACATTCACCTGCGTGCGCTCTGTCGCGTTGTCAAACACACCATCGCGGTTCAGGTCGATCCAGCCATACAGCGTGGCAGCTTTGTTCGTTCTGTTGGTTGCGGTCAGCGTCACTTTGGGCGTCGCACCGATCGTGGCAAAAAGATCCATGTGGTTGGTGACGCCATCTTCGTCATCACGCCCGCCCACACTGAACAGGTCATCGGCGCCTGCGGACGCACCCTGGCTCGTACCTGCGTCACCGTCCACTCCAGCACCAAGGAACAGCGTTGTGCGAGTGCTGTCAATCACATGGCGAGCACCATTGTTCGCAAGCAGTGTCTGATAGTTACGCACACCGGTTGCAGCAGAAGTGTCCGGTGCATCGCCAAAGTCAGAC
>JAEUII010000077.1 GCA_016795145.1 Planctomycetaceae bacterium | reverse complement strand
GCAGAAAGGACCTACTGTAGGTGCCGCTTGCCGAGCGGCACTTCGCGGCCCCGCCGCGACCAGTGACCCTGCCTGCCGCCACGTTCTTCAGAGTGCAACGTGGGAACGACATCGCCACGTGATGGCATCGTTTCGCCAGGGGTTGGATGATGAACGAGCCAGAACATGGTTCGCCTGACGGCGAAAGTCCTTTCCGGCAGAAAGGACCTACTGTAGGTGCCGCCTGCCGAGCGGCACTTCGCGGCCCCGCCGCGACCAGTGACCCTGCCTGCCGCCACGTTCTTCAGAGTGCAACGAGGGAACGACATCGCCACGTGATGACATCGTTTCGCGAGGGCTTGGATGATGAACAAGCCAGATTATGGTTCGCCTGGCGGCGAAAGTCCTTTCCGGCAGAAAGGACCTACAGAATCGCCGCGCGGCGTAAGGAATGATTAATGATCACTGGAGAATGCAAAATGCAAAGTGGGTCGCTGGCATGAGCCTTACCACTCTGCATTTTTCAATAATCAATTTGCAATCATCCTTGCGCTGTCTCGCTCCGCTGAGAGCAATCGGCCGCACCTACGAAAAAATGCACCTCCGTCGGGCGTGCTTGACGGAGGTGCATTTTTGAACGATGGCGGAGAGCCAATCGAGAAGATTCGTTTGTTACTGAATCAGTAGCCTGACCCAGCCACTTCAGGCATCGCCGGACTGGATGTCAGGACGTAGTCATTACCCTGATTCCTACCTGAGTTGTTGTACGACTTGTCACAGGCCTGAGCCACGTCGTTCAGTTCGTTGTTCACCGCATGTGAAAGCGATGCGAGGCCGACGATCGATCCCAGAACCAGAATGGTTCCGACAATCACGATCTCCGATGAAATGATCATTCCGCACTCATCGGCAAACAGCTTCTTCAACAACTGACGCATGACCGGCTCCCAAGTCTGATGTGGCGTTTTGGCAACTTTACCACACAAACGGAACCAGGAGCAGAATCGTTGCACATCGTGACGGATTCACGAACTCGATGCGGCCGTCTTTGCGCCTTTGGCTTTGCTGCCGATGTTGCGGGTTGTGCGGGGGTCGCTGTCCAGTTAGCGGAACGGCGCGAGCCGTCCGGTTTCGCAATAGATCGAAGGACTGCTTACAGACTGCCAAAAGGCGAGGACGAAACGGGAACTCTGGCGAGTTCCACCACAAGGCTTAATCATTCGTCCGGCAGCTCGGTCTTGCTCTTTCGCCCCGGGATCTCGCGGACGTAACGCGGCACGCCGTAGCCAGGAAGAACCTCGCGAAGTCGTCGATGAATCTCCAGCCCGTCCGCTTCCGGCACTTCAAAATGACGTGTTCCGGAAACTCGGTCCAGCTGATGCAGATAGTACGGCATCACGCCCAGCTGAAGCAGTCGCCGGCTCAGTGCTTCCTGCGCTTCCACACTGTCATTCACTCCACGCAGCAGAACAGCCTGATTCAGCACAGGGAAGCCTGACCGACTCAGACGCTTTACCGCTTCGGCACAATCACTCATCAGTTCGCTGGCATGGTTGGAATGTACAACCACAATCGGCTGAGCCCGCAGGCTTTGCAGCAATCGGATCAAGCCGTCAGTTACTCGGGATGGAAGCACGATCGGCAGCCGCGTGTGAAACCGTATCCGCTCAATGTGTTCAATCTGGTCGAGCTGCCGACAGAGTGTCTCCAGGCGTCCGTCATTCAGCATCAACGGGTCACCGCCGCTAAGGATGACTTCATGGATCGACGTGTCTTCGGCAATCAGAGCAATCGACGATGACCATTCTTCCAGCCGCCGCGGCTCATCGACATACGGATAGTCACGTCGAAAACAATACCGACAATGAATAGCACACGCGCCGGTTGTTATCAGCAGCACTCGACCGGCATACTTTTGAAGAACTCCCGGACCACGTCGCGCCTGAAGGTCTCCGACGGCATCCGAAACAAAGCCGTCTGCAGTCTGGTCCTCATCGCTCAGAGGCAGCACCTGTCGCAACAGAGGATCAGCCGGATCTCCATGCACCATTCGTCGCAGAAAACTCTCCGGCACCAGCACCGGAAACTGACGCAGTGTTTCTTCGGAAGCAAAGGGCCCCGGCGCTAATCGATGCGTTCCGGTGGCGGCACTTTGAAACTGCTCAGCCGTCAGGCCCAGTCGTTCCAGCAGTACGTCGGCCGATCGAACAGCGTTCGCGAGATCACGCTGCCAGTGCCCTGCAGATTCCTGAACAGTCTCTGGCATGTGACTCAACGGAGAACCTCAACACAACGCATGGGGAGACGAAGCAAGCAAACCCGTTCGGCTCGCCCCGTGACGCGTTCACTGCTGGCTTCAGGTCAGTCCTGTCAGCACGCCTTCGCGGCAGAATTCCGGGTTGCCGAACGTTTCGAGATTGTGGCCAAACCCATGAGCCAATGCCAGCAGAAGTCGGTTGTGCGGCACCTTTGGGAACCGAAGCGATCGGCCCATCTTGAAATTCAGGCCGCCGCCCACCATCAGGAACGGAATGTTGTCCAGAGTATGCGAGTTCCCCTGACCCAGCTCATTCCCCCAGACAATCAGAGTATTGTCCAGCAGGCTACCTTCACCACCCGGCTCCGGAGTTTCTGCCAGCCGCCGCACCAGATAAGCCAGCTGCTCACAGTACCACGTGTTGATCTTCGTCAGCTTTTCATGAGCTTCCTTGTTTTCATTCGGCTCATGAGACAGCTCGTGATGCCCTTCTTCAATGCCCAGCCATCGCATCTTCGGCTGGCCCACAGAATTCGTAATCTGGAACGTGGCAACTCGCGAGAAGTCGTTCTGGAAGCTGTTCACCAGCAGATCCATCTGCATCTTTGTGATCTGCGGAATGTTGTCGTTCTCTTCACGAACGCCTGGTTCCAGTTCCGGTACCACATGACCGGATTCCATATCCTTCGCGGCCTTCAGCTGTTCTTCCATCGAGCGAACAAACGTCGTGTGTTCATCCAGCAGATGACGTTCCTGTGCCGAGATGACTCGGCTGATCTTCTGCAGGTCACCCTGAACAGAATCCAGCACGCTCGTCAGGACTTCGCGGTCTTTGACCTGCCCATACAGCTTGCGGAACATCTGATACGGATCATCAATCGGGGCGATCGGCTTGTTCGCGCCGGTGTAGCTCATGCGAGTCCACGTATCCGCGCGGTCGGGCACCATGACGCCAAACTCGAGCGAACCAAAACGCGTGCGAGTTTCTTCCTTTGCCTGCAGGAAGTTGGCAATCTCCTGATCGATGGAGTTACCGCTGGCCCAGCCTGCTGGTGTATCAGATCCGCCCTGAATGTTCCCCGGGAACAGCTCAATCCCTGTCAGCAGGCACCCCATGCCTCGCATGTGGTTGTCACCATCACCTCGAACTTTGTCGCACACACCTTTCAGAACCATCAGCTGCTTCTGATAGTCCTTCAGCGGCTCCATGATTCGCTTGAGCGTAAAGTTCTCGCCTTCCTCTTCCGGCCAGAAGTCCCACGGCACGGTTCCGTTCGGGCTGAACATCACCACCAGTCGCTGCTTGCGAGCCGCAATGGCCGGCGCGGAGGCAAAGGCCTGCAGGTTGGAAATGAACGGCAGTGCGGCGGCACCAAGTCCCAGTCGCTTCAGAAAGTCGCGGCGAGTTTTCATGGAACAAACTTGTCTGATAATTGAGGCGGGTAGTGGTCGGCGGTGGGATTTCTGATGTGCGGTGGAGGATGAGCGAGCCGGTCAGCTCCCGCGAAGAGGAGCTTCTCGGACGACGACATTATGGCTGGCTTTTTGAGCCTTCTGCAACGACAGGTTGGGAATTCGTCGCCCATCCCCGCATTGCAGAACGAACGGCAATCTCCACCATCATCTGTTTCATGTGGAAATTCTGCTGTTCGAACTGTTCCGAAAGCTCTCCAATCGTCTCCGGGCCGTAAGCCAGAATCGGCTGCTGAACCATGTGATGGAACAGTTGCCGAACAAACGACCGATGCGTTTCCTCGCTGCGAGCCAGAAACGTGGCCAGTTCACGGGCTCCCGCAAACCGCACCAGTTCTCCGTTTCGCTGCAGATACTGTCCAGTCGCATCGACCGGCTTGTTCTTTTCCTGCTCTCGATATCGACCAACAGCGTCAAAATTCTCCAGAGCATAGCCCAGCTGATTAATCATGTTGTGACAGTTCGCACAGACCTCGGGACTGGTCTGAACCGTCACACGTTCCCGAGTCGTCAAATCCGGCTGAAGTTCCGGTGCGGTCGGCGAGACGGCAATCGGCGGCGGCTTGATGCCTCGCCCAAGAACTCCTCGCGACAGAAACACGCCCCGATGAATGGGCGAACTGGTGTGAGTATACGCGAAACCGCTCAGCAGGAACGGATGTGAAACCACGCCGGATCGCTTCTCCGGTTCGAACTTCACTTCCTGGAACTCCGCGTTCTCCGGAAGACTCACACCATAGAACTTCGCAAGTCGGCCATTCATGTAGATCGAATCCGTCAGCAGCAAACGTCGGAAGTCACTGTTCTCCGCATCGACCGATTCTTCCATCAGCAGCTCCAGCGACTGACGAAGATCCGCGGCGATCTGGGGAGTGAACTCCGGAAAGTCATGAGCATCCTTTGTGACATCCTGGAGACGTTCAAGATTCATCCAGCTGCGCAGAAATTCCAGCAGCCGATTTCTGGCTCGGTAGTCTCCCACCAGTCGCCAGGCCTGATCACGCAGTTGCTTCTCCGTGACCAGCTGACCGTTCTTCGCCGCTTCCAGCAATGTCTTATCCGGACCGGCGTTCATCAGAGCGAACGATAAACGAGCGGCTCGATCATACTGGTCGTCGGCCCCTGTGACTTCGCGATAAAGAAATCGTGGGGACTTCAGAGCGAGCAGCACAACGCGACGCAGTGCATCTTCGTCGCTCTTCGCGGCGGCGAATTGAGCATCCAGGTAGGTCGCACGAGTTTCCTCGTCGAGCGGACGACGGAAGGCTCGCACCAGAAAGTCTTCCGCGAACTGTCGAATCTTCTCCGAACGATTGTCGTTATCTTTGATGCCAGCCAGGTCGCGAATGGACTCAACGACTTTGTCGGCCACTTCAATCGCCGCGGCGGTCGTGGCTTCGTCCCATTCCTTTGAAACACTGGTCCCGCGTTCATATCCGGAACTGCGATCATCCGGCGGGAACGGAGTTTCTACAACCAGAATCTCGGGTGAGAACTCCGGAATCAGATTCGCCGTGGGAATGATCTCTTCCACACTGTTCGGTGTCTTCCAGGACAACTGAACGGAAGACGTCGCTTCCTTGAACTTGAACCAGTCCAGCTTGATCGGGTAAATGCGTCCGGCCAGCAGGAACCGAGTCGCACGGAACTCTGTGTTCGGCCCGGATCGCACCCACGCATCGATCAGCGGAGTTTCGCGGTCATTGACCCACAGACGCATTCCGTTTTCTGTCCGAACGATGAACTCATACAAGCCTGTCTCACGAGGGATCAGCGAACCATTCCAGGCGATCGAGAATTCATCGTCCGGGATCTTTTCTCCATCCGGACTGAATGCTCCAAAGTTGGCCGACACAAAAGGATCGATCCGGTCATAGATGCGGCGATCGCGCCGCGTGTTACGGCTCGCGAAGTACTCTGCCTTCAGGCCTCGATCATTCTTCTTCGGCTGCTGGAACCATCGAAAACTTGTCGCCAGATCAGCAATGCTGTTTCGATATTGTGAGACCGTCAGTCGCGACAGTTCGATTTTGGGTGGATTCAACCGAGCCTGAGCTTCAGGGGAATAGAACGCCTGCTGCATCCATTCCGCCACCGCGCGGGCTTCATCACCAACACACTCTTCCGGAGCTCCTTCCGGCATCGTGCGGTCAATCACTTCCGCCAGCTCAGACACGGGCTTGTCACCAAAGATCGGTGCTGGAACTTCTGTCGTGCCCTTCCCGTTTTCGCCGTGACACGAAATGCACTTCGCTTCGTAAATCGCCTTGCCACGATCCAACGCCGTCTGAGCCGCAACTGCACTTGAATGCGCAGAGGAGAGGAAAAGGCATTCAATTGCGAAACAGAGCACGGCGACGACACGCATGGAAAACGCTCCGTTCAAATCCGGCAAAGGCGAGCGGGGGACGTCAGTCCCCTGATCCTCGATGCTTCCGGAAAAACAATCAGGGGATTCACATCCCCCGCTCGCCGGAATAACAAAAATCACTATACGCACACATTTCTCAAATCAGCAATTCCCTCCCAGCCTTCCCCTGGGTGGATTATCAGGACTGAGCAGCCACATTCTGTTCCTGAGACATCGGAAGGATCGGGTAGGTCCTTTCTGCCGGAAAGGACTTTCGCCGCCAGGCGAACCACGTTCTGGCACGTTCACCCTCCAAACCCTCACGAAGCAAAGGCATCACGTGGCGATGTCGTTCCCACGTTGTGCTCTGAAGAACGTGGCGGCAGGCAGGGTCGCTGGTCGCGGCAAGGCCGCGAAGTGCCGCTCGGCAAGCGGCACCTACAGTAGGTCCTTTCTGCCGGAAAGGACTTTCGCCGCCAGGCGAACCACGTTCTGGCACGTTCACCCTCCAAACCCTCACGAAGCAAAGGCATCACGTGGCTATGTCGTTCCCACATTGTGCTCTGAAGAACGGAGCGGCAGGCAGGGTCGCTGGTCGCGGCATCGCCGCGAAGTGCCGCTCGGCAAGCGGCACCTACCATCGCTTGCAGATTTCCGCCAGTCTCTTAGCCTGTGCTCATGCACGCCACTGAATTTCTTGCTGCCAAAGGTGAGCCCGAACCGACATCTGTCATCGTGATGTACGGGCCCGAACGTCATTTCCGCGGTGAGATTCTGAGACGCATTCCGGGAGCCAGCGGCGAAGATGCGGAACTCTGCATGACGCGTCTTTCCGGCGAAGATGCGGATCTGAAAACCGTCATGACGGACCTGAAGACGGTCTCCATGTTTGGCGATCAGCGCATCGTTCTGATTGACGACGCCGATGAATTCATCTCGACGAACCGAGCGGCTCTGGAAAAATATGTGGCCTCGCCGGCTCGAGGATCGCTGCTGATTCTGGACACGAAGTCGTGGCCGAAGAATACAAAGCTCTTCAAGCTGGTCGACCAGCACGGCCTCAGTATCGAATGCGGAGAACTCTCCGGTGCCAATCTGCAGAAGTGGTTGCAGAAACTGGCGAAGGATGAATTCGACAAGAGCCTCGATCGTGAATCAGCCGCACTGATCATTGCCCTCGCGGGTGATGGCCTGACGATGCTTCAGCAGGAAGTTGCCAAGCTCGCATCACTCGTCGGCGACGCCCCGGAGATTACTCGGGACGACGTCGTCAAAGTCGTCGGAGGCTGGCGCACGGAAACTACCTGGGCCATGCTCGACGCTGTCCGCGACGGCCATCCCGGCCGCGCGCTGGAGAACCTGGCGAAGCTTCTGAAGGAAGGCGAAAGTCCTCAGAAAATCCTGGGCG
>JAEUII010000052.1 GCA_016795145.1 Planctomycetaceae bacterium | reverse complement strand
GGTAGCAATGAATGGAACCACCGAACGAGCTGTCTTCGTGATTGGGACAAATGCAACGCTTTGGGATCTGAAGAATTCCAAAGAAGTTGCTCCTCTGACGGCAGACGCACCGGCTCAAAGAAGTCTTAAGCAGGCGGAATACCAAAAGTCTGTCTTTGATTCGCGAGTCAACGTGATCAACGGACAGATTGCCGAAGCCGAAAAAGAAGTGACTGCTCAGAAGGAAGCCGAAACGAAGGCGAAGGCTGACGTCGAAAAGCAGACACCAGTTCAGGCGGAAGCAAAGAAGAAGTATGACGAAGCCATGGCAAAGACGGCAGAAGCGAAGAAGGCTCTCGAAGGAAAGCCGGATGATGCCGCGTTGAAGACCGCGGTAACAGAAGCAGAAAAAGCAGAAGCCCCAGTGAAGGAAGCATTCACCAAAGCGGACTCCGAACTAACGATTGCGAAGAAGTCAGTGGACTTTGCAACTCAGGCGATCGCTCGCGCAGAAAAACGTCTCGCCGAACGAAAGGCTCAACAGGAAGCGGCTACCGCGGAAGCAGCCGCTGCGACCGCTGTCGTGGAAGCTCACAAAGCACCTGCCGCAGCCCCGGCTGCGTCCACGGTGGTCGGACTGACTGCCGATGGTCGCTTTGCGGTCACCGGCGATGCGTCGGGAACTCTTCGCATCTGGAACAGTGCCACTGGCGCTGCGGTGGATGTACTGCCGGGAACCAAGGTTGGCAATCCTGTGAAGGCCGTCAACGTGATAGGAACGACCGCTTTGCTTTCAACGGAAGACAACAGACTTATGTCTCGCCCGGTATTCCCGGAATGGACCCTTCTGCGGTCGCTCGGTTCTGAAGATGGCGGCGATTCAGTGTTTGTTGATCGAGTCCTGTCGCTTGCGTTTTCACCGGACGGGAAGTTGCTGGCCGCTGGTGGTGGCGAAGCCTCACGTTCCGGTCAGCTAACGCTTTGGAATGTTGCCGACGGAACACTCGCTCGACAGTTTCCGGATGCTCACAGCGACACGGTATACGGCCTGGAGTTTTCTCCGGACGGCAAGCTGCTCGCCACCGCTTCCGCAGACAAATTCGCCAAAGTCTTCGATGTCGCGTCCGGGACCTTTGTTCGAGCTTTCGAAGGACATACTCATCACGTGATGGACGTGTCGTGGAAATCTGACCGAACAACTCTGGCGAGTGCCGGTGCAGACAACGCGATCAAAATCTGGAACGTGGAAACGGGTGAGCAGGCCAGAACGATCACGACGTATACTCGTCAGGTGACGTCGCTTCAATACGTGGGACTGCAGGACATGATTGTCAGCAGCAGCGGCGACAAGCGAGTCTTCTTCCATAACCCAAGTAACGGCAATCCGGCCAGGGAATTCCCAGGCAACACCGACTACGTCTACCGAGCGACCTCGACTCCCGACGGAGCCATCGTCGCATCAGGCGGCGAAGACGGCAGCGTCCGAGTTTGGAATGCCGCTGATGCAAAGGTCATCGCCACGTTTGCTCCGGCTCCTTAGAGATTCGTAGAATCTCCAGCGGAAGGGCGCGAGCCCTCCGGCTTCGTCATCGTCGTCACCGGAGGGCTCGCGCTCTTCCGCCGGATTCCCATGAGTCAGCCTTGCGCAACAGGAATGATGTGACTTCGGAAGACTGGAAACCGTCCTGTTCCATTGCCGTTCTGCATGTCAGAGCCGCCATGTTGCGCGCGGTGCGAGCGTTCTTCGATGCGCGAGGTTACCTGGAAGTCGAGACTCCTTGCCTGTCCCGTGATATCGTGATTGATGCGTGGCTCGAGCCGTTTGAACTGCAGATTGGCCGAGATCGCTGGTTTCTTCAGACGTCGCCCGAAGCGGGAATGAAGAGACTTCTCGCTGCGGGAAGCGGATCCATCTACCAGCTCAGTCGTGTGTTTCGGAAGAATGAAGTCGGCAGCAGGCACAATCATGAATTCACCATGATTGAATGGTACGGTGTCGGCACAAACTGGACCGATCAGTTGAAGCTCACCGAAGATCTCACACGAGCGGCTGTCGACGCTGGAATGCAGGCACTCGATTCTTTGGGAAAACACTCAGGACCATCGGCTTCGAACTCACCCTGCTGGCCAAACAAGCCCTTTGCCGTCACGACTTATGCCGAAGCGTTCCGAAGAACTTTGGGTATCGATGTTCATGCAGCGTCGATCGACGAACTAAGCAACGTCATCACTCAACAGGGACTCCTGTTTCCTGAAAGCGATCAGCCGGTTCGCAAGGATGATCTGTTGAACTTCCTGCTGGGGATGATTGTCGAGCCAACTCTGGGCGGTTCCTCGGAAAACGAAGCGCCGGAATTTCTTTGTGACTATCCTCCGACGCAGGCGGCTCTCGCCGCCCTCTCCGAAACTGAGCCAAAGGTCGCACGTCGGTTTGAGCTGTACGTTCGAGGGCTTGAACTTTGCAATGGCTATCAGGAGTTGACCGACGCGGCAGAACTCCAGCGCCGCGACGATGCACAGAACGGCACTCGGGAAGACGAAGCCAAAGCGACGCTCCCCGGTGCACCACGACTGAACGCCGCCATGAAATCAGGTCTTCCCCAATGTTCCGGAGTCGCCATGGGTTTTGATCGGCTGGTCATGCTGGCGCTTGGCACATCAGATATCCGAAAGGTTCTGCCGTTTCCAGGCGAACTCGCCTAACGCCAACCTCATCACCTCCTGGAATTCCTTTGGGCGAGCGAGTGCCTGCAAGCACGGGGAGCGAAATGCTTCGGCCGAGGCGACGCCATGCCCTCGCTCTTGAACGAGGCATGTGACTTAAGTAGAACCACGATGTCTTCCCGGGATTCGCTTCGATGAGATCATCGGCCGATCCTGACGATGGACGCCTTCACCAAGATGCCACACCATGAGGATTCGACGAGTGACCGAGTTCCGAAAGTTATTGGATGAACTAAGAGTCTGCGATCGAAAAGCACTTGTGCGCGAAAGCTCCTCCGGGCTCTGCTTTGCCCATTCCTGGGACTGGTGGTCGCCGGACTGTCACGCTTCCAGCGAACTGCCGTCGCAACCTCTGATCATTCCGGGGCGAATGCTCTGCCTGCCAGATGTTGATGCAGCCCATCGAGACCAATGGCGTCACAGACTCGCAATTGTCTCATCGCGTCTCTCTCTCAGGCTGGATCTGGAAAAACGCTGGTTCGATCTTCTCCGGACATCCGTCCTGCATGCACTGGAGGAAAAGCAAAGTGTTGTTGTGGTCCGAGGAACAGCGACTTCGGAGATCGTGTCTCGTGCTGCAGTGCTGTTTGGGTTGCCCATGGTGGACTGCAGGATCTCTGATCAGGAAGTCGACCACAGTCATACTCTGACAAACTGGATCAGTGCCTGCATTCAGAACGTTGAAACGGAAGCTGAATCTCAGCGAGACAGCATCCCAATCTTCCGGATTTGGATTTCTCCTCGGTGCTTCGTGGGCGACCACGAGCTGCATGAAGGCCAATCAAGTGCTCCTCCGGAAGCCGATTCCACAGCTTTCCGTGTTGCCACTCGAACTGTCGTGCTGAACTGCCGACGAGGAGGCAATATTCACACAGCCATTCGGAACCATATTCGACAGCAGCACAACTTGCACTGTCCCGTCATCGTTGCGGCAGATGCAATGCAGGGTCTGTCGTCCGACGAGGACATCAAGGATGGTTGGGTCCCCTGGATTGTTGATCCCGCGAAGAACGCCGAGACCGACAGTTCTCTCACCCGATCACTGATCGTTAACGCCCACGAATCCACGATAAGACTAGACCGAAATCCGCGTGATCGAACCGAGGATCCGGCGTCTCGAAGCGATCCGCTTTCTGCCCCTAATGACTGGCTTTGCCACTGGACTCGCCCTGCGCAGGGACCGTGGCCGGAAGAAACACGCAATGACTTTCTTGATCAGTTGATCCTGGGCTGTCCCAGTGCTGATCGCTCAGCTCTGGCTGCAGTCTTAAGAATGATCTCCACTGGAAAACTGAAGGCATCGTCCGCGGGAATTCGAGGAAGCTATGCGGTCGTCTCTCTCACGGCAGTTCCGCTTTCCGAATTTCGTCAGCGCAGAGTCTTTCGGAAACATCGGCATCGGTTTGACTTCGAACCATTTGGCATCGCGATCCGACGAACCTGCCTCGAATCCATTGGGGTTCGGCCGGTGATCTACGGCACCGACACGGACTGGAATCAACTGAGCAACGATGAACGTCCGTTTTTCCAGAAGGCGACTCGGGATTCTTCCACTTCCAATCTGGACGAACAAGAATGGCGAGTGCAGGGCGACATACCGCTAAGTCACTTCGGAGCAGATGACGTGGTTCTATTCACGGATCTTGCTGAACAACAATCCATGCTTCAGCAATGCACAAAGTGGCGGGTCCTTGTCGTTCCGCCGTCGAGCACGGAACCTGTGAACTCCGACATCAACGCTGGTGATTCGCGCAATGCATGAAGAATCAATCGCCAACGCCATCCTGAATCAGGTCCGCGAACGCATTGCGGCACTTTCGAATGACGCCAATACGAATCCGACAGCAAACCACCGTGTTGCTTCGATCACCGTTTCCTGTGGAGAATTCAGTGGAGTTGATTCGGCACTGCTTTCGTTGTCTTTAGTTCGCCTCTGCAGCACCTGCAGTGAATTCACTGGTTGCGAATGTCATGTCAACTCGGTCCCCGTCACCGTTCGATGCAACGCATGTCATTGTGAGTTTGCGCTCGTCAACTTCACTTTTCAATGCGCCTGCGGCAGTCGGTCACTGGCGATCACATCAGGCGACGGACTCATTCTTGAATCGTTCACGCTAACCAATGATTCGACGCCACCGACGTAGAATTGTCCGCTCATTCGACCGAACGTGTCATGCTTAGCTCAGTACTCTTTGGCGACTCAGAGATCGCCACCGTCAATGCCGTCCATTCAGAATCATCTTCGCAACTGACTTCGAGTCTGACGGGATAGGCTCCGGATTTCACGACAGTGAATGCAGTCCCCAGTACTTCCTGCGTGATTGAGCAATCGAAATTCAGTTCGGGGACCTGACCATCGGTTGTCCAGTAGATGTCTTCAGCCTCAAGGAGACTCCAGGCTGGGAGCAGCGTTTGCAAATCATCTCGAAGACATGACGCCAGCAGAGTCTCAAGATTCTCCGCATCCAGAAGGGCCTGACGCAGCGGCTCTCTACGAATTCCGAATTCCAGAAACCGGGCAACCGCCGCCCTGGAACCACCTCGGCGATCAGAACGTGATGACACCAACGGACTGGAGCAAACCGGAAACCTATGAGGCGTCTGGTAAAACTGCTCCCGACGTTCCAGAAACACGCTCGTGTCTTCTGCAAACTGCCTCTCAACGTAATGTGCGATCCCTTCATGCAGCCATTCCGGAATCTCAATCGGTTGCTTCTGTTTCACAACGCGATCACGAAGGCGACAATAGACAGACGCGTGAGCCAGTTCGTGTGACAAAAGTGCGATCAGATCATTGCCCGAAGGAAGTCGATGATCGAGGTACACGATGTCCGCCATTTCCGCCGCATTCGAATCAGTCCCCATAAAATCGGACGGACGAACACATCCGAGCACTGGGACAGATTCGTTGTCGGACTGACAATCCAGCTCAGTAATCAACACGGAAAGCCGGCCGTCCTGGTCGAGGTCGTGGATCGGGCCAAGGTGTTCCGAGACACCCTTCACAAGTTGTGAGACTAGCCCAGGCGACAAAATCGAACTGCGGGAGCGAAGGGCAACCTTCAGTTCGTCTGGCAATGATTGGTCAAGATAGATTGCAACGTTCGAATCTTCCGCCAGCAGAGATCCAGCAACCATCACGTCGGAGACGCTGTTGTTTCCGTAGCGAGGCGCGATGAATCTGCGACCAACAACCTTCTGAGGACTGTTCTCAAGATCGAACGATGCCGTTTCCCTGCCCGAATCAGCGATTGTCGCGGGCCGAGGTTTCCGTTGAGTACTCCGGGGGCTATCAACCAAATCCCTCGCGTCATCAATGGCCGCCACGCGCATCGTACCGTCGTTGTTCGCTCCGCTGAGCAGAGCGTTCCTTGCCGAATCCCCCGGAGGCACTGCTGTCCGCTCGCTTCGCAGATGGAACATGTGCGGACTTCCCGTGGTGTCGAGCGACGTAATCACAAGGAGCGAATTGGGGGCAACATGAATCGTCCGAAACCGCTGCGAACCCCGGTTGACGTCTGCCGCAGCAGAAGATTGTTCATCGACACTGACGCTCAAGAGTTCATGACGCCCCGCTGAGTTGCCAAGCGGGTCAACGGCTGTCAACGCCATCCCAAACTGGCCTGCAACGACCATAGAAAGCATGGCCAGGCATAGCAAAAAGCCGGTGTGCCGTCCCATTTGAGTCCCCACCCTGACGGCACCCGGCTCGTGAATCTCCCATCGCTAGTCGGCTGCGTTGCCGCTCCGATACCTTCTATCGGCGTCAAATCCGGCAAAGTTGATGCAATTTGTCAGAGGAGTTTGGGTAATAACACGGAGGCTTTTTGAAGTTTTCGTTTCTCCTTTCAGGCTGAAAGATTGCCTCAAGAGCGCCTTTGTTGCCAAAAATGGGGGAGTTTGAGGGGTTAACCGGCTCCAACGGTTCAGGACAGGGAGTTTTCCCCGGCCTGTTTCTTCTGCCTGTTTTTACCGGGAATTTCTTTCCAGGGAATCCGAACACGATTGTAGACTAATCCGCGCTGTGCGCCCGGCATCAGTGCGGCGGGCCAATTGGCGGTCTGCAACGGCAGTACCACGGGGGATTTCAAATGCGGCATTTGGCTGGTTCGTTGTGTTCATTAGGTTTTGGTTTGACTGCCTTCTGTCATGCAGTGACTGCAGACGGAACTGCGGAATCGCAGGTCCCGGATGCGATCGTCCTTCGGACCTCCGGAGCCGATCAGCATTTCGCAGTTGCTTTGCGAGCTTCATTCAGGCCTGCTGAAGTCCGACGCCACATCATTCTGGTTGACACTTCAGCCAGTCAGCAGGGTGTTTATCGCGATCAGTCAATCGCGATTCTCGGTAAGCTGATCGAACGCATTCCTGCGGGGCATGACGTTCTGGTCGCTGCCGTCGATTCAGGCATGGAACTTCTGACAGAGGGCTTTGTGACCTCCGGAAGCGCCGATCTGAAGAACGCCGTCGCGAATCTCAGCAAGCGAACTCCAATGGGAGCCACTGACCTGGCTCTCGCCATCCGTGAATCACTCGGCAAGACAACGGCCAGCGAAATCTCCGTCGCGTATATCGGCGACGGACTCAGTGCTGGCGATCTGATGTCTGTCAACGACCTGGACGCTCTGGTTGATCAGTTGCAGGAACGCCAGGTCACATTCCATTCAATGCTGCTGGGTCCAAAGGTTGACCGACAGCTGGCAGGCATTCTGGCAAATCAGACGGGCGGAACTCTTCAGTCGTTCAGCGAAGAGACTCTCAACCAATCCGTGGGCCAGATGGCTCAGGACATTCAGGAATCAGTCGCACTGGTTCGCGACCTGAAGACAAGCGAAACCGGAGTCGAACTGGCTCTGCCGGAAGTGGTTGCTCTGCGAGCGGACCGCCACACGGTCGTCTTCGGACATGGCAACCCGGCCAATGAGCTGACAGTCTCTGCGACAGTCGCCGGCCAGAGGGCAACGTGGACAGTTGACAGCTCGGACATGCAGAACGGTGGAGCTGAGATTCGTTCACTGTATGAGCAGGTCAAGAGCACTCAGGGTCTGAACTCGCCTTACGTTGGACTCGAGGGAATGAAGACTGCCTCGGCTGACCTGAAGGCGATTGTCGAGCAGTCAATCGCCTCGGCAGAAGCCATGGCTAAGAACGGCCAGAAGAAGGAAGCTCTGAATCTGGTTCAGCGAGCTCTTCTGCTGGACTCTGCCAATCCAACCCTGACAGCAATGGCTGCCTCTCTGCAGGACGAACAGCCAATCGACAAACTGGGTCCTCCAAGTGCTGACGACGGCGACGCGATCAGCAAGCGTGGATCAAAGAACGAAATCCTGACCCAGCAGTTGGTTCAGTCTGTCAATGCTGCCATCGGCGAAGCAAAGCGAACTGCAAGCGACCAGCCTGAGTATGCTCTGACGCTGCTGAAGGACGTACTTGAAGCCGTACGCTCTTCGAAGGAAGTCGCTCCGGAGAAGCAGGCAGAACTGGATCGCCGACTGGTTGATGCCATCAGCAAGGTCGACCTCGCTCGCGAGACCAACGACATTCGCCAGAAGCAACTTCAGGAAGCCCGTGCGAACCTGGAAGCTCGTGACGAACTGCAGCAGGAAATGTTGCAGGAAGAACAGCGTCTCGAAACACTGATCAGCCAGGTCCGAGGATTGATGGACCGCGCTCGACACGGTGACTCTCCAGCGTACGAGGAAGCAGAAATCGCTGCTCGAACTGCCATCGAAATGAAGCCTGGCAACGGAACGGCATCTGCCGCTCTTGTCATGTCGGAATCGTCAGGGCAGTTGAGCAAGGCGTATGAGCTGATCAACCTGCGACATGACCGCTTCCTTGAAACCCTGTATCAGGTGGAACTGTCACACGTTCCATTCCCGGACGAGCCGCCAATTCTCTACCCACCAGCGGACGTCTGGCGTGCGTTGTCGATCGCTCGTAAGGAGAAGTACAAGTCAGTCTCCCTGCGATCGCAGAAGGAAATTGAACGATGGCTTGAGAAGATGCTCGACGAGCCGCTTCCTCGCCGTCTGGATTATCCTGGCGACGAAAGCCTCGGAACAATCCTTGGAGAAATCGCAGACTCCTATACGGACGAAGGTCCATACGTCATGCGAATTCTGCTGGATGAAACTGACGACGAAGTCGGTCAGGATCCACAGTTCCTTGAAACAACTCAGGTTTCAAATGTCGACCTGTCAGGCATCACGCTGCGAAACGCGTTGAAGCTGATCTTTGCTAAGGTGAAGGACGCTGAACTGACCATCATGATCAAGAATGAAGTCATGCTGGTAACGACAGTGGCAACCTCTGAACTTCCGGAGAACATTGAGACTCGCGTTTACGACGTGGCTGACCTTGTGATTCCACTGCAGTCGTTTGCTCAGCCAGGTGGTATCGGCGGTGGCGGCGGCGGCTTCGGCGGTGGCGGCCAGGGTGGCGGCGGCTTTGGTGGCGGCGGCTTCGGCGGCGGCGGCCAGGGTGGCGGTGGCTTTGGTGGTGGCGGTCTGGGTGGCGGCGGCTTCGGTGCTGTCGCTCCGGAAACAAAGCCAGACAATGGCATCAACCTCAAAAAAAAACCGGGACAGTAAAGCCTACTGAACCTGCAGAGTCTCTTGATTCAACCTCAACGGATGAACCTGTGCGTGAAAGCGTGGGTTCATCCGTTTTGCGTTACATTCGCAAAAGTTCCGCGACTTCGTTTTGTTCCGTCACTCAGGATGAAAAGGCTCCCGCTCCAAACAAAGCCAATAAGGGCGACAAAGGCGAAAGGACAAAGGATCCGGATCGAGCTCGCCGACTCTCCGGCCGACAGATCATTGCCCAGGTCGAAGGCAAGCCAGACCTCGCTGCGGCATGGGACGCTGTTCTTCGTGACTACATCGTTTCGGACACTCAGTTTGCCGAGGCCATCAGTCAGCTGCACGACGCAAAAAAGTACTCCCTTGCGATCGAGGGTGTGCAGTCCGCTATCCGCGCGGGACGCGCTTTGCCGTGGATGTATGACATCCTGGCACTGGAAATGAAGCTCGATAATCGCCCGGAACAGGAGATCGGGCGAGTGCTGAAATCACGAATCGATTTCGCCACGGCCAACGTGCCTCAGATGTTGATTACCGCTGCGATGCTGTCTCGATTTGAGGCGTGGAAGGAATCGTTGACGATTCTAAAGGACGCCTCAGAAATCAATCCTGGTCTGGATGAAATCTGGCTGCTGGCTCGAAGTGTCTCTGACAAGTCCGGCGATCCTGATGCCATTGTCTGGGCTCGGTCCGGCGTCGTGAAGAACGTTTGGTCTGACGGCTACCAGCAGCATCACGATGAAGCGCGAAAAGCGGTGACTTCGGTCCTCGACAAAATCGATCGATCAGGAGATTCTGCGAAGGCTCAGACACTGAGAGAACAATTTGCTGATGCGGATCGCCTCGATCTGGAGATCACCGTGCGCTGGGTCGGCAAGGCTGATGTTGACCTGGCGGTAAAGAGCCCAACGGGTGAGACCTGCAACTATTCTCAGCCGGTCACCATTTCCGGGGGCCGACTGCTTGTTGATCCAGTCAAGTCGGACGCCGAAAAGAAGGCAGGGGCCGAGAGCCACTTTGAGAAGTTCGTGCAGCACACGGCAGTGAACGGTCCATATAAGGTGGAGGTTCGCTTTATCTCTGGCACTATCCCATCGGGGGTATTGGTCGTGGAAATTGTGCAGAACAAGGGATCAGCCAATGAGAAGAAAGAAACGAAAAGCATCCCTCTCAAAAAAGAGCCAATGACTCTGGATGTTGACCTTCAGAACGCACGAGGTTCAACTTCACCAAAATAGTTCGCTGCTTCAGATTGACGGTCTGTTTTCGTGGTTGGAAGAACGGCCGAATTACCAGCCAGCGTACCACCGAATGATCAGCTCAACGGAGATTCTTTCCCATGCCACTTCAGCGTCAGGTTCTGATTGTCGTCGGCGATGCCACGGAAACACTCGATACGATGTATCCGTACTATCGTCTGATTGAAGCAGGATTTCGCCCTGTCGTGGCAGCTCCGGAGAAACGGCGTTATCAGATGGTCCTGCATGAAGTGAAGCCCGGCTGGACGATCACAAAAGAGTGGGAAGGTTACACCATCGAAGCCGACATCGCGTTTCGCGACGTGCGTGAAGAAGACTATGCGGGCATTTTGTTCTCCGGAGGCCGCGCACCGGAGTACATTCGTTATGACGAAGATCTGGTTCGAATGACACGACACTTCTTCGAGGCTGGAAAACCTGTGGCGAGCGTCTGTCACGGGGTTGAAATTCCAGCTTATGCGGACTGTGTTCGAGGCCGCAGGATGGCGACCGTTGCCAAGTGCCGCTTCGATCTGGAAGTCTGTGGCGGGATCTTTGTGAACGAGCCCTGCGTCATCGACGGGAATCTCGTGAGCGGTCGTACGTTCCATGACAATGGCCACTACGTCGCACCATGGATTCGTCTGCTGGAAGATTTTGCGGCGAAGGCTGGAATCTAGCGCGGCTGTTGAACTTGCTGTAGTGGATCTTGCTAAAGATCCCTGAGTCTCAGGACCATTCACAAGTTCGAATAGCCGACGTTCAAAGGTCGACAAAGCACTGGCTAGCCGCGGTAGATTCCCAACGGATTATTGACTTCAACCCGCGGCTAGCGCCTTGCGGCTCACTCACGTTTCGGGTTGCGATGAACAGACATGCCCGCAGCAACCACATTGCCTCATTCCTGATAGAACCTGGTTCTGAGATCCTATGAAACCCGGACTGACACTCGGCCAACGAGCACAGCTAAACTGGACTGTCGACGCGAGCATGGTCATTACGCTCGGCAGCGATTCGCGAGCGACCGTATTCTCTACCCCCAACATGATCCTTCTGATGGAACGTGCCGCAAGGGAAGTCCTGAGACCATGGCTCGAGCACGGCGAAGAATCCGTCGGCATCGATGTGAACATCCAGCATCTGTCCGGCGCGGGGATGGGATCGAGTGTTACCGGCGTTGCTGTGGTCACATTGATCGACGGGCGACATGTCCAGTTTGACGTGGAAGCGTGGGCCGGTGATCGACTGCTGGGCAAGGGAACTCATCGCCGTGCTGTGGTACCCGTGTCCCGGCTGATTGAGAATCTCGAAAAGTTCTCCGGACAGAAGTCTCTGAGTCACATGAAGACGAACACCGGTCCATTGCCAAATCTGCCAACACTTCGAGTCGAAATCAACAATCGCATCTGCACCGTCACACTGAATCGACCAGCGTCATTGAATGCCGTCAACGTGCAGATGACAGCGGATATTGAACAACTGGTGGGCTGGCTTCTGGGGCATGAGCAGGATGTCCGCGTTGTGCTGCTAACCGGGGCTGGTCGAGCCTTCTGTGCGGGCGATGATGTCAAGGAACTTCGCTCTCTGGACGAAGCAACCGCGCGAGACCTGAGCCTGAGGCAGGCTGCCATGTACCTCGCCTTCGAACAGTTACCGCAGCCTGTTATTGCCGTCATCAATGGGGACACCTTTGGCGGAGGGTGCATTGCGGCGTTGGCGGCTGACATTCGAATCGCCTGCCATTCGGCACGCTTCGGCATGCCCGAGATTCATCTGGGGTGGCCGCCAGGATACGGAATAGCGCAACTGAGCGCGCTGATCGGTAAATCGAGAGCCCTCGAAATGTGCCTGATGGGCGATCCGATCTCAGCACAGACCGCATTGCAATGGGGGCTGGTCAATGAAGTCGTGCCGGAGGGCATGCTGCCCCGTCGTGCTCAACAGCTCGCCGCAAGAATGCTGCAGATGCCGGCGGAAGCGCTTCGCATGACCAAGCGGCTGGTGCATCTCGATGAAGGGATTCAGCCAAAAGTGGCCCATCGTGCGGACACGGAAGCTTACATTCGCTGCCTGATGTTGCCGGATGCACAAGAAGGCCTTGCTGCATTCGCGGAGAAAAGAAATCCGAAATTCTCAGGCCAGTGAACGGATGAAAATTCATTCCCCTTTCGGCGACTGACGGTTGCCTCGATTTGCATTACAGCACGAGCATTCTACGATGCTGCTGAGCCAGAGAGAGACTGAGAGGACGGTGCCTGCAACCTGTCTCACACGTCCTCTGTATCAGCGTCAAATGATGCGATTGGCAAGATCTTATCGACCACCATCTGCCGCGGTTTGTATCTCGAGCAGTGGCTGTCGCGTGAGTTCAAATTTTGTCCTCCGGTGGCGGGTATTCCGGTCCGGAAGTGGATTTCTGAGGCACAGTCCCCAGGTTTTTCTGTGAGGTAACGTCGTGGCGACTCTGGAAGAAAAGCAAAAAGCGCAGAAGGAACTTCTCGATCAGCATACTCGCGAAATGGTGCAGTGGCACTTCGGTGATGATACGGGGTGTGAGTTCTGGCTTGAGAAGAAGAAGACGTTCAACTTTGATCCCCTGAAGGATGTGAACTGCTTCGATGACCTGAAGAAATTCCCCCTGTTCGAAGATGAATGGCTCCGCGGCGGACCAATGCGTCGATGGGTTCCAAAGCCGTATCAGAACAAGCCTATTTACGTGTTCGAAACGGGTGGCACGACAGGTATTCCAAAGTCCCGCGTCGTCGTCGAAGACCATTGGATCGATTACGAGCTGTTCAGCGAAACGCTGCCGGATGAGAGTTTCCCGAAGGGTGCGAACTGGCTGATGCTGGGCCCTTCAGGTCCGCGTCGTCTGCGACTGGCGATTGAGCACCTTGCTCAGTTCCGCGGTGGTATTTGTTTCTGCGTTGACCTCGATCCCCGATGGGTGGTCAAACTCCTGAAGAAGGGCAAAGTTGAGGACGCGAAAGAATACAGTGCTCACTGTATCGATCAGGCGATCACGATTTTGTCTGCGAATAATGACATCCAGTGCATGTTCACGACGCCAAAGCTTCTCGAAGCTCTGGCGCTGCGACTGATGGACCAGGGCAGCAGCATTGAAGAAGCTGGTATCAAAGGCATCTTCTGCGGTGGCACCGAGTTTACTCAGCAGTGGTACCGCTTTGCTCGTGAAGAACTGCTGGGACCAAACGTCTACATCACGCCAACGTATGGCAACACGCTGATGGGACTGGCCTGTGGCAAGCCCTACGATCCAGCCGACAATTACAAGATCACTTACTACGCGCCACAGCCGCGTGCGGTGATCGAAGTTGTCGACTTTGATGACCATATGAAGCTGGTTGACTACGGCAAGACCGGACGAGTCAAGCTGTACACGATGACGAAGGAACTATTCGTGCCAGGCTTCCTCGAACGTGACGAAGGCGAACGCGAATTGCCACACGCAAAGTACCCATGGGACGGTGTCAGCTCCGTTCGTCCGTACCACGTCTTCGCCAAGACAACCACGGTCGGCGTCTACTAGCCGGAACAGCCAGTCTTGACACCAGCTGCCCTCAGAAATGACGGACCGCAGGTACCGAGTTCCCTACGCCACCCAAAACCTCCCCTCCCAAACCCCGTTTGGGAGGGGTCGAGCGAGCGCTAGCAAGCTCGGGGGAGGGCATTGCCATCTGATCTCCGGCAAAGCGATTTAAGCAAGATGCGATACGAACATGTGTGTATCGAAGCGGCCGTTCATCTGCTGCCGACTCATGTCATCACCTCGGAACACATCGAGCAGCAGCTTGCGCCGGTTTATGAGAGGCTTTCACTTCCTGCGGGTCGCCTGGAATTGATGACGGGGATTCGAGAACGTCGATGGTTCGATCCTGGAATTCTGCCGGGAACTGTCAGCATTCAAACCGCCAGGCTCGCTGTTGAAAAATCTGGACTCGACCCAAAGCTGATAGGTGCACTGGTCCATGGTTCAGTCTGTCGAGACCGAATGGAACCGGCAACGGCAGCCGGAGTACATTCAGGCGCTGGATTGCCGGACGACTGTCTGATCCTGGATGTCAGCAATGCTTGCCTCGGATTGCTGAATGGGATGCTGCTGATCGCGGATCAGATCGAACTTGGACGAATTCGAGCAGGCATAGTTGTTGGAACGGAAAGCGGTCGTGACCTGGTTGAAGGAACGATTCACAGCCTTCTCCATGATCAGACCCTAACACGGCAAAGCATCAAACCTGCGTTTGCATCTCTGACGATTGGTTCAGGCTCCGCGGCAATCGTTTTGTGCGACCGAAAACTCAGCAAGACTGGCCATCGCCTGCACGGAGGCGCGTGGTTGTCTGATTCATCAGCCCACAATCTCTGCGCGGGCGGCGTGGAGCATGGTGGCGGTGACGGCCGTCCTCGCATGGAAACCGACTCCGAAGCTCTGCTGCATGCCGGCATCGCGCTGGCAGAACGAACCTGGGCGCGAGCCCGATCGGTGCTCAACTGGAAGAACGAAGATGTCTCACGCGTCTTCACGCATCAGGTCGGTAAACAACATCGCACGGCGTTGATGCAGCGTCTTCAGCTGAACCCGGCTCTCGACTTCCCGACCGTCGAAGTCCTTGGGAACACAGGAGCTGCCGCGCTGCCTATGGCTCTTTCGATGGGACTTGAAGCAAAGCCTCCTCAGTCCGGCGAAAAGATGGCGATGCTCGGAATCGGCAGCGGCCTCAATTCCATCATGCTTGGAACAAGAATTGACTAGTGTTCCGTCAGAGCGATGAAGTGGAGTCCGTCATTCCCGCGCAGGCGGGAACCCAGCAATTCGATTCGAAACCGCGAATGGACGCGAATCAACGCGAATAACGCATTGCAAGTTTCAGGTGGTCTCGTGCTTTTACGGGCCAAAGGCCCAGCCATTGATCTCGCCTGGTTCATTCAGCGCCATTCGGCCAAGGTCTTCGGTCCGCCATGATTGCAAAGCCCCAAACGAGGCGGCCGGTTAGGCTTGTGAGAAGCGGGTCAACGAAATCGCTCGTCCCGTCGAACGCTTACTCGGGCTTGCTCACCAGGCTACACTGTCGCCGGAACTGGATTCGTTTGTGAATTGCTGTCAGAAGCCTGAAGCAGGAGCAGGTTGTGAAGATTATCGGAATAGACGTCTGTCCTCTTACAGGAGCAACCGTTGACGGCGGATGGCCGCAGGGACATGAGCCGCAGGAGAATCTGCACACGCTCGTCGAAGTGCATACAGACTCGGGCCTCAGCGGTTTTGGCAGTTGCTTTACTTCCGGAAAGCTCATTACCGGCGCCGTTGAACTCCTTTGGCCATTGTTGAAGGGACAGCCCGCGAATGAACCGGAGCGAGTTTCCGAATCTCTGCACCAGGCCACGTTCTGGCAGGGCCGCGGAGGCGCAGTAACTCATGCGATCAGCGGCATCGACATCGCGCTGTGGGACATCATGGGGAAGGCCTGTGGTCAATCGGTTTCACGTCTGATGGGCGGAAACTACCGCAGTCGCATCAAGCCCTATGGTTCCATTCTGTTTGATGAACCAGACGCACTGGCTCGCAACCTTGAGAGTGTTGTTGACCGAGGTTTCAAGGCGATCAAGATGGGGTGGCGACCCTTCGGCCGCCGCGATCGAGCATTTGATGAGTTATTGGTCCGCACAGCTCGTCAAACCGTCGGAGACTCCGTGGAGCTGATGGTCGATGCGGGGGGCAGCGAACAGTTTTGGCCACACGGGACTAACTGGGCTCGCAACACAGCCGAGATGCTGGCGGACTACAACATCGTCTGGTTTGAAGAAGCTCTTCCGCCGGATGATATTGACGGCTTTGTCGAGCTGACACGTGTGTCGCCTGTTCCGATTTCCGGCGGCGAAGTGCTGACTCGCCGTCAGGGATTCCAGCCCTGGCTGGAACGTCACGCGGTCGACATCATCCAGCCGGACGTGACCAAGAATGGCGGCCTCAGTGAGTTTCGACGCATCGCGTATCTTGCTCAGGACCATAACGTGCAGGTGGTTCCTCACGGATGGAACACCGCAATCGGCCTGGCAGCAGACCTTCAGATTTCCGCGTTCCTTCCAGTCGCGCGGTATGTCGAGTATTTGTTTCCCTGTGCTTACATCGATCAGTTGACCGCGGAACCGTTCGTCATCGATTCGGAAGGATTTTTGACGATTCCTGATCGACCCGGGCTGGGAGTCACGATCGACCCGGACAAACTGCGTCGCTTCTGTCCAACACGAAATCAGTTTCGATAAGCGCTACAGCCCGAGCGAACATCTTCCTGTCCCGGGCAAAAGGCGAGTGGTCTGAGACGTCCAGTATTTGCTGTCCAAAACACATTCGGCCCCCTGCTCATGATGCGACTCATTTTTCGAAGCCTGATCTGGCATGCTCGAACTCACTTGATGGTGATGATGGCGGTCTCTGTCTCGACAGCCGTCATCGGAGGCGCACTGATTGTTGGAGATTCAGTGCGAGCCAGTCTGCGCCACATGACACTCAGCCGTCTCGGCGCAATCACGCATGTTCTTCACTCCCCGCGCTTCGTTCGGCAACAACTTGCGGAAGACCTGAATGCTCTGGACAGTACCAAGGCCGCCGGACTGATCGCACGCCCTGCGCTGATGCTGACGGGAAGCGTCGAAAAGAAATCGTCGGATGGTTCACTGCGACGGGCCACCGAAGTGGGGCTGACAGGAATTCGCCCGGATACCTGGGAGATGTTCGAGACTCAGGACGTGAAGGCTCCGTCCGATGGAGGCCTTGTCCTGGGCTACCGTACCGCGAAAGAACTGCAGGCAAATCCAGGCGATGAAGTCTCCGTCTGGGTTGAGCTGCCCTCTTCGATTCCGCGAGACAGCCTGTTGGGCGAACGAGAGAACGTCTCTGTGGAAATCGTCCTGAAGGTGGAAGGCGTCTTGCCGGAGTCTGCCGGGGCGTCTCGCTTTTCCCTCCAGCCAGCTCAGCAACTTCCCCACAATGCATTTCTTTCACTAGCAACGTTCCAGCAGCGACTGAACCTCGAAGAACTTGAAGCGACCAGGCGAAATCCCAACTCTCGGCCGGGTCGAGTGAACACGGTGCTGATCGGTACCGCCGCTCCCACGGCTGAATCTGAGCTGCGTCGATCGGCTCAGCTTGCCTCCTTGATGTCGACCGACGCTGAACATGCAAAGGAGCTGAATGAGTCATTGAAGAAATCGCTCAAGCTGGCAGACGTCGGCCTTCGAATTCGACGGATCACCGACAAAGGATATCTGTCGGTCGAAAGCGACAGCATGATCCTGGAAAAAAGCCTCGAGGAATCTGTCTCTGGAACTGCAGGCTCAATGGGAATGCTGGCCGCGCCGACACTGGTCTACCTGGCAAACGAAATCAACGCGACGGATCGGCCGGACAACAAGTCTCGATTCTCGATGTATTCAATTGTCGCCGGCCTCGATTTCAAACAACAGAAACCGCTCGGACCGTTCGAACTGGAAGATGGTGCTCCAGTTCCATTCCTGAACGAGAACGACATCGTTCTGTCTTCGTGGCTCGCAGAGGACCTTCAAGTCAAAGTCGGCGACACAGTCGAGGCACGCTGGCATGAGGTGGGCAGCCATGGTGATCTACCGGAAACGAAGCGATCGTTTACGGTGCGTGGAATCCTTAAGGCCGACGATCCTGTCTCGATCGACAGTGACATTACTCCGTTCGTCGATGGTGTGACGAACGTCGAGAGTTTCGGTGACTGGGATCAGCCTTTTGATATGGAAATGGATCGTATCACGACCCGCGATGACGAATGGTGGGAACAGAATCGTGCGACACCAAAAGCCTTTGTCTCTCTGGAGACGGCGAGAAAGTTCTGGAGTAGCCGATTCGGTCAGTCCACGTCGCTTCGCATCGCTTCAGGCGGTGTTGCCCTGCCGAATGATCGTCTGGCGATCCTGGAAAACCGATTATCGGATGAGATTCCCCGGTCCTTCAAGCCAGCAGAACTTGGCTTGTTTGTCCGCCCAGTGCGAGTCGAAGGACTCATGGCGTCTGCGGGTGCTAATGACTTTACTCAGTTGTTTCTGGGGTTCAGCTTCTTCCTGATTCTGTCGGCGATTTTGCTCGCGGCCCTGATGTTTCAGCTCAGCGTCCGACAGCGAGTTTCGCAAATCGGGCTGCTTGAAGCGGTGGGATTCACAGCGTCAAAGGCGCGGAGAGTCTTCACGATGGAAGGCTTCGTGGTTGCACTGCTGGGAAGTCTCGTCGGCGCTATTGCTGCCGTGTACTTTGCAATGCTCATGATTTACGGGCTGACCACATGGTGGGTTGGCGCGATTGGAACACAGTTTCTGTTGCTGGAGATTCAGCCGGAACGACTGCTGACGGCATCTGCGATTGCAGTAGTGCTCTCAACGCTTGTGATCTGGAATTCCGTTCGACGCACAACACAACGGAGCCCGCGTGAGTTGCTGGCGGGATTGGTGTCGGATGATATCCCGCTGAAGCGACATCCTTTGATGACACTGCTCATTAACGCGATGTTGTTCCTCACGATCGTCGCAGCGATTGGGCTCCCCGTTGCCAGTCTGCTTGGGCTGGTTCCGGCGAAGGAAGCATTTGGCGGGTTAACGTGGCCCGTTGTTTCATTTTTCCTTTCGGGATTTGCGTGGCTCGCAGCCTCACTTCTTCTGCTTCAGTCTCTGCTGCGTCGTCGTGCTGGAGAAGCGATCGGTGGCCGCGAGATCCAGTCTCTTACGGGGCTCGCCATGGCATCCGCCGCGCGCAATCCCGCGCGAAGTCTGCTGACAACGGTGTTGATCGCCTTTGCCACGTTCGTCATTGTGGCCGTGGGTGCAGGGCGACGTAATCCGGTGTCAGAGGTTCCGGATTTGAATTCGGGGAACGGGGGATTCCGACTGGTAGCTGAGTCATCTTCTCCGGTGCTCTTCGATCCAAACACGAAAGATGGCCGACTGAAACTGGGGCTCGACACGAACGAAACAACAAAGCTGCCCGACAGCACAAAGATCTTTACATTCCGAACGCGCCCTGGTGAAGATGCCAGTTGCCTCAACCTGTTTCAGGCGACAGTGCCGACTTTGTTGGGTGCAACAAAGGATTTTGTCGCTCGCGGCGGATTTCGGTTTGCCAATACGCCGGGCGAAAAGCCATGGGACCGGCTCGACGAAGCACTTCCACCAGCGAAAGTGGGAGACACGGAACTCCCTTCGATCCCGGTGATTGGCGACATGAACACACTGCAGTTCAGCCTCAAGAAAGGAATCGGAGACCGCATTTTGTTTCCGGACGATGACGCTCCGACTCACGCATTGCAAGTCGTTGGAATGCTGGACGGAAGCGTCTTTCAGGGTGTGCTCGTAATGTCTGATGCAAACCTGCTGAAAGTCTCACCGGAATCTTCCGGGGCTCGTTACTTCCTCGTCGAAACACCCGATTCACCTTCAGCATCTCAGGCAGCGAAGGCCATGGAGTCCGCTCTTCAATCATATGGTGTTGACACGGACCTCGTTAGCCAGCGTCTCGCGGACTTCCTTGCGGTGCAGAACACCTATCTGTCCACGTTTCAGATGCTGGGCGGGCTTGGTCTGCTTGTCGGAACGCTGGGGCTGGCGGCTGTAATGATCCGCAACGTGCTTGAACGACGAACCGAAATCGCCATGCTGCGAGCCTTCGGGTTCCGCACAACGCGAATTATTTGGCTCATCTTTGCCGAGAATACTCTGCTGCTCATCTGGGGCCTCACCGCCGGCGCACTGTCAGCACTTGTCGCGATGGCGCCGCATCTTCTGGGCACTGGGGCAGACGTTCCATGGATTGAACTTGGAATCACACTCGCAGCCGTGCTGGCGGTTGGAACATTCGCATCCATGATCCCTGTCTGGAATGCTGTCAGAATCTCGGTGAGGGACGTTCTTGTCACTGCATGATGCCACTCCGAGGTCGGTCTCGTAGGTAGTCAATCGCTCCTTCACGTCGAGCACTAACAAAAACTCCCCTCCTGCACGCAGTGCGGGAGGGGTCGAGCGAGCGCCAGCAAGCTCGGGGGAGGGCCGCACTTCCCCTACCGTCGATCAAACAAGTAGTGCGAAACAAACCACTCACTTCCGTTTTGGTAACCGAACAGTTCGGCACACGCCATGAAGAACATGCGCCAGCGGGACTGCCAGAGTTTCCAGTCTTTGCCGTACGCCTGCTTCAGAATGGGAGTGATCTCGCTTTCACTGGCATCCATTCGATTCAGCCAGGCGTTGCTGGTCTTTTCGTAGTGCTGCCCTTCCCAGCACCATTGCCGGGCCAGGGTCAGGTGTTTTTGGTAGTTCAGCAGAAGGTTCTGCGACGGCATGATACCGCCCGAGAAAAAGTAACGAGCCATCCAGCTGGCAGAGCCTTCGTCTTCGAACGGGTACGTGAACCGATGATGGCAGAAGATATGCACAAACAGTTTTCCTGCCGGGTTCAGCCAGTTTGAGATCCGCTGCATCAGCAGTTCGTGGTTGCGAACATGCTCAAACATCTCGACCGACACAACGCGATCAAACATGTCCGACGTCTGAAAGTCGTTGATGTCGCAGGTGATGATTCGCAGATTCTTCAATCCTCGTCGCGCTGCTTCCGCTTCGATGTACGCTCGCTGCGAATGCGAATTTGAAATCGCTGTGATTTGCGATTGAGGATAATGTTCCGCCATCCACAGGCTCAGCGATCCCCAGCCGCAACCCAGTTCAAGGATTCTTTGCCCGTCAACAAGCTCAGCATGTTCACAGGTCAGTCGCAGAGCATGCTCTTCCGCTTCCTTCAGGCTGGAACAACCTTCCGGCCAGTAACAGCAGCTGTATTTTCGATTCGGACCGAGAGCCTTCGCAAAGAACGCCGCTGGAACTTCGTAGTGCTGCTCGTTTGCCTTTTCCGGAACGATGGCCACCGGTCCCGCACAGGCATCATTCAGGAAAGTACGAAAGTTCTCAGCAAGCTGCTCCGGCGAGTCTGATTTCAGTTTCGTCAGACGAGTCTTCAGAAGGCTGCGAATGCCAACACGGACGGCCGCATCCGGCAATCGTCCTGCTTCGGCAAGTCCAATCAGCGGAGCAACGATATGAAGTAATGGCATATTCAATCACCTTTATCGGAGAGCGAAGAAACTCTTATTGAATTGGGTTTAGCCGTCATTCCCGCGCAGGCGGGAACCCAGAACGTTGAACGCTGGGTTCCCGCCTGCGCGGGAATGACGAACCCTGCACTGTTCTGACGACGCACTAAACTGGCCCAGTGCCAGGAATGCCAAGCGGACTGCCAGGCTTTGCCCAAAGGACCTGCACAACACCGATCGCCCGTTCCAGGAACGCGGCTTCGCAATAGCAGAGGTAGTAACGCCACATCCGAACAAATCGGTCGCCAAACCCCAGTCGTCGTACGTTGTCCAGCTGGTCATGGAATCGCTCGTTCCACAGTCGCAGTGTGCGAGCATAGTGCAGCCCAAAATCGTCGAGCTTCAGCATTCGCAGGTTTGTCGATTTCGCAACGCATCGCTGCATCTCCGAAATCGAAGGCAGAAAGCCGCCAGGAAAAATGTACTTCTGAATGAAGTCCACCGAGTTCTTGTAACTCTCATAACGCTGTTCGGGCATCGTGATTCCCTGGATCAGCATTGATCCTCGATCATTCAGAAGACGATCGCATGTGGCGAAGTACTGAGGCAGATACTTCTTGCCAACTGCTTCGATCATCTCAATCGAAACGAGCTTGTCGAACTTGCCATCGAGGTCACGATAGTCTCGCTTCAGGACGGTCACTCGCTCGGCCAGCCCGGCTTCTTCAACCCGCTGTGTCGCCATGCGAAACTGTTCTTCGGAGATTGTCGTCGTTGTGACGCGACACCCGTACTGCGATGCGGCATGGATTGCAAAGGTTCCCCAGCCGCTTCCAATCTCAATCACATCATCGTCCGGACACAGCCGCAGCTGGCGACAGACGCGATCCACCTTTTCGAGCGACGCTTCTTCCAGAGTTGTCTGTTCCTCAGTGAAGATCCCCGACGAGTACATCATGGTGGGATCAAGGAACAGGGAGAAGAAGCTGTTGCCAAGGTCATAGTGTTCGTGAATATTCCGGCGACTGCCCGCCCTGGAGTTGCGATTGCGCAGGTGGCGAATCTGATTCCCAAAGCGACTCAGAATCGAAAGAGGAGTCTGAAAGCGACGCAGCACTGGCTCATTCTGCAGAAGAACTCGGAACAGATCTGTCAGTTCCTCAGACTCCCATTCACCATCGAGATAGCTTTCAGCAGCTCCCAACGCGCCACCCGTCACAAGACGACGGTAGAACTTCGGAGAATGAACCTGAACGTGACCGGACAGTTCGGTTTGCTCCAGATCCCCAAATCGTTCCGCGCGTCCCGCATGCTCAAGAACCACCTGGCCACGTTCAATCCGAGAGAGACTGTTTCGGAGTGTCATGCGACACAATCGCTCAAACAGACAGAGCCACTTGCGGCCACTGACCGGTGGTGGGGATTCAGTGCGAGCACCAGAATGCTGCTCATCCTGGCGTACCACGCCCGGTACTCGATCACACGCAAACGGCGACAGTTTTGTTGTTTTGCTCATAGACTTTCCTGTCTCATGAAATCCAAGTGGCATCACGCGGTTCGGGCCGCGGTTGAGGAATTGACTGGGGACGTGTTTTCTGTACTCAGAGGACCGGTCGACTTCCCGGTCTTTCGCGGGTGAGGCACGAACGGCACCGACTTCCACCACAACTTCAAGGCCTGCCAGTAAATGGCCGCCATGATTTTTCCGGTCATCAGCGGGTGCCGAATCAGAATGGTTCTCAAAGAACTCGGCGAGATCTCACGACGAGTCAACTGCATTGCGACGTCGAACACTGGACTACTTCCAGCCGGCTTCTGCTGAGCATCTCGTGGTAAGGCTTCTGAGTGGTTCTCGATCTGGACAGAGAGTGAATCGCCAGGGTGGCTAATCATCCAGCGATACGACATGTCCATCGGCATGAACGGCGACACATGGAATGACTTCGCATTCCACAACTCGCGTGGCTTCCCTGTCTCCTGATTCAGCGGAGCAGGGAGTGCATAGAGATGACGTTCATTCCATGGAGTGTTATGCACCTCAGCCAGAACGGCTTCGACATTCGAACCTGCTGAATCAAAGCAGAAGTAGTAACTCACCGGATTCATCACGAATCCAAAGTACCTCAGATTTGTCAGCAGTCGGATTGGCCCCGCAGGACGAAATCCAAGCTGTTGCCGAACTTCCTCTCTTACACAATCGGACAACGATTTGTCAGGGTCTCCAAGATGGTCCTCGCGTCGAAACCATGCGACAGCAGCCCGCGAGGTACTCCAAAGCCAGGACCCCTGAAAGACCGTCCCCAGCTCATCAAGGTCCAGATACATCTGAAAAATCTGGTACCTGAACGTGTTTGATGCCGGAACGAAGCGTCTGTGACTTACCCATCCCTGATAGATGCAACTCTCCATCATGCAGCCCCTGTGACCATTACTGGGCGATCTTCGGATGCTGTGACTGAAATTCGACTCGGACCTGGTGCAGGCTGGACGCCATAGATTCCAAATGCGTCACTCACTGCCAGCGCACTGTTCACTCCGTCTTCATGAAATCCATTCCCCCAATATGCCCCACAGAACGATGTGCGGTTCTGCCGAATCAACTGGGTGTGTTTCTTCTGAAGTTCTGCCCGTTGAGTTGTAAAGATTGGATGAGCATAACGGTGACGGGAAATCACCGTCTCCGGGGCAATCCCCTGAGTATCGTTCAGCGTGACGCAGAACGTCTCGTTTGACTGAATGTGCTGGAGGATGTTCATGTTGTACGTGATCGTCGCACGAGACTCCGGCTCAACTCCAATCCGATAGTTCCACGCTGACCACGCTCGACGCGTTGCCGGAAGAATTGAGGTATCGGTATGAAGAACGGCTTCGTTCAGCTCATACGGAAATCCTCTCAACACAGTGCTTTCCAGTTCTGTCGGAGCATCCAGCATTCGCAGGGCCTGGTCACTGTGGCATGCGAAGATCACTTCATCAAAGTGCTCCTCTCCCCGGTCCGTTACGACAGACACATTCTCGGCCGAACGCCGAACGGAACGCACAGGAGTATTCAGTCGAAGTCGATCGCGAAAGGGACGTACAAGCTGATTCACATACCGTCGTGAACCACCTGGAATCGTGTACCACTGCGGACGATTGCGAAGGGCGAGCAGTCCATGGTTGCGATAGAACTCAAGAATGAAGCGGATCGGGAACTCGCCAAATGTTCCTCGCGGACATGACCAGATTGCCGCTCCCATCGGAAGCAGATAGTGATCTGCAAATGCCTGACTGTAACCGCCACGAATCAAATAGTGGCGAACCGTCTCGTTGTGATCCACGATTTCTGCGTCGCGTGTCCCTTCCCGATTGAAACGCAGAATGTCAGCGACCATTTGAAGAAACGAAAGTCTAAACAAGTTTCGGCGCTGCGCGAAAACCCCGTTCAGACCCGAACCACAATACTCAATCCCCGTCCGATCGCAGCGAACTGCGAAGCTCATTTCGGTTGCAATTCCTTCCACGCCCAGGTGGCTCAGGAGCTTCATGAAGTTTGGGTATGTACGATCGTTGTAAACAATGAAGCCGGTATCAACCTGAAACCTGCGGCCATTGCGATCAAACTCAACTGTGTTACTGTGACCCCCTGGCTGGTCACCTGCTTCAAATACTGTCACTTCGTGTGACGAGTGAAGCTGCCAGGCACACGTCAATCCGGAGATCCCTCCACCAATGATCGCAATCTTCATTTAGGGATCCTTCTCTTTCGTGCCAGTCAGACTTCGCGATCACAAAACGAGCAAAACAGGCAAATCGATCGAATTCGGCCACGTGATGCTTCGTTCTAGGCCTGAATTCCGTGTCGACAACGGACCGTTTCTGAAAAATCGTTCAAAACGTGCAAGCTGATTGCATCGCCCGGAAGCTCGAATTTCCGCCGTTGAGCCCTATGGATCCGGCCTGTGGCGGCCAAGAGACGCGCCGTCGACTCAAGCCGTGGCAGCTCTGCCTTCGCTCTAGGCACCCAAAACAGGTTCGGCCAAATCTGCGTGTTTTTGTGTTTTGAGAACATCCTCCGTGTCAAATGTCGACTTGCGCAAGAGGCGGGCAGTCCTGTCGCTCCGATGCGCGACGCGCGGACTTGTTCACCAGGAGAAGTCCGCAGCAATGAGCAAACACGTTCCCGAGTTCTGAATTCTGAACTGTTGGCTTTCCGCAGAATCCAAATTCGGCGCGGCCTTTGCCAAGTCGGTTCTTAACAACAGATGGCTGAGATCTTCTGTTGTGATCGCAAGTGCGAGCCGTGGCAGACGCCAACATCTCGCGGACTGTATGCCTGCGGTCGGTTGAGAACTCTGTTGAAGGACCTGCAAATGAAACAGATGCTTGATGAGTTTCGTCGCTGGCAGTTGTGGTTTCCATTCGCGATGGTGCTGATCGCAGCCGTGTCCCTTTATGACACTTTCCTGACGATCAAGTTCCGCGACATGATGATCTACATGGAAGAGAATCCCGTTGGATATTGGCTCATGGCGATCTGCGAAGGAGAAGTCGGTCTCTTCATTCAATTGAAGCTGGCCGGGACGATGGTCGTTCTGCTGCTGTTGTTCTGGATGAAGATCCGCGAAAGTCGAATGACACTTCCAGTCACCGGATCGCTCGCCTCATATCAATGCTGGCTTATGGCGTATTTGACTCTGGCGTAGTCGTCACGCTGTTCGCTGTGTCAGCCGAGCCGCGTCGAGCTCGATACCATTCGATAAGAATTGGCAGCACAGAGACGCCGATGATCCCAAAGATCACGAGCGTGAAGTAGCGTTTGATAAGAGGCATGTTTCCGAAGCCGTAGCCCAGAAAAAGAAAGAGCCCAACCCAGACAACGGCCCCGGACACATTCCAGGTCCAGAAACGAATGGTGTTCATCTTTCCAATACCAGCCACGAACGGAGCAAACGTGCGGATGATCGGGACGAAGCGCGCCAGGAAGATGGCCTTCCCGCCATACCGTTCATAAAAATCCTGGGCTTTCAGCAAATGCTTCCGGTTCAGCAGTCGTGAAGACTCACTGTGGAAAACCTTCGGCCCAAGAAAGCGACCGGCAGAATAATTGACGGCATCGCCAAGGATCGCGGCCGCCGTCAACAGCACAAACATCAACCCCAGATTCAGATTCGTCTCTGGAATCGCCACCAGTGCACCAACGGCAAAGAGCAGAGAGTCTCCCGGCAAAAACGGAGTGACGATCAGACCTGTTTCGCAGAACACAATGGCAAACAGGAACGCGTAAAGCCATCCTCCCATCGAGTGCGACAACTGCGTCAGCTGACGATCGATGTGCAGGATCCAGTCGATCAAATACTTGATTTGTTCCATGATGACCCGCAGAGGCAAACAGGACGTTTGGTGGCCTCAGCGATTCACGCCTCAGCGCCATTGAATGCAACTCTACGTCGCAATCGGGACGAGTGTTGCCTTTTTGCTGCACGACGCCAGTAACGAAACTGCAGGTTGTAGCGATTCTCCTCAGCCACAATTACGGTCATCGTGAATCGCACCGACACTGAAATCCATCGAGTGCTAGACTCGAACGTGCTTCAATGCGTCTTCCGGAGACATCACATATCCCACGAAGAACGGACCGAACTCCGCGTACTTTGCAGATGCTCGGTCGAATCGCATTGAATAGACGATATCTTTGACATGCTCCGGCGCGCGGCTCCACAGTGTCACGCCCCACTCCCATTCGTCGAAGCCTGTCGACGCGGTGATCAGCTGGGAGACTCGTCCTGCAAACTTGATCCCGGAAGTCGCATGCTCCGCCATGAGCTCACTACGGGCACTGAACGGTTCTGTGTACCAGTTTGCCAGCGGGTGACGAATCTTGTTCATTGGATAAAACGTCATAACCGGGAACGGAGGAATGTCCGGATACAACCGTTGCTGGTTCATCGCGGGCAGTCGCTGCTGATAGGCATTGATCTTTGCCTGGTAGGCAGGATCGTCCGGGCTGGTCCCTTCACGCTGCAATCGTTCAGCATACTGCTCAACCGACGGAACGTATTCGCTGACCTCAGTGATCGAAACGAATGACCAGGTCGATTCAAGTGCAGTTCCGATCCTGCTTGCGCGAAGTCGCTGAGTAATCGCATCGATGCGGAGCGGATCAGGATCCATCAGCATCAGACCAAGATCGGCACGGTGGCCAGAAACGACCGACGTCAGCATTCGCGCGGGCGCATGTTCGCCGGACGGATTGAGGATATCTATGACTTCTGCACGGCCAAAGGCCCGATCCTCAGGCGACACCGCCTGCAATGCGGCCTGATTGATTTTGTAGTAGATGTGAAGACAGTGCCATCCCTCCTTCATCTGAATGGTTGGCTCAGGAAGAGGTGCGGAATTATGAGGACGCATGGTTCACTCCAGGTACGATTTCTTTTTTTTGCACAACGCGAGCCACAGGATGATCGGTCTGCTCAGCTTGCCGTCAGGAGGGCCTTGTTGTCACGGAAGAGCTGGATGAGCAATCTCTCCAGTCGTGCGCCACCTTCGGCAGCGACCTTCAGAATCTTCTCGATCTCCGCAGGTTCCAGTGCGTCCGGAAGGCACATGTCGGTAACGATGGAAAACGCAACGGTTCGAAGGCCTGCATGGACCGCGGTAATGCATTCGGGGACCGTCGACATCCCGACAATGTCTGCCCCCATCTGACGCAGCATGCGATATTCAGCGCGAGTCTCCAGGTTGGGTCCTGGGACGGCAACAAGTACTCCTTTGTGAGCCGCGATGCCAAGCTGCAGCGTAGTTCTTCGAGCAGCCTCAACCAATGTTCGATCGTATGGCTGGCTCATGTCCGGGAACCGAGGTCCAAGACGATCATCGTTGATACCGCGAAGTGGATTATCCGGCATCAGGTTGATGTGATCTTCGATGATGATCAGATCTGCCAGTGAGTACTGTGGATTCATGCCGCCGACCGCACTGGTCAGAAACAGAAACCCGGCCCCCATCGCCTTCATGACGCGAATGGGAAATGTGACCTGACGAAGCGAGTATCCTTCGTAGTAATGGAAGCGACCTTCCATCGCCATCACCGGGACACCTTCCAGGGTTCCACACAACAACTTGCCGGCATGCGAAGGTGCCGTCGAACGAGGGAAGTGAGGAATGCTCCCGTACGGAATCTCTGCGTCGACTTTGATCTGACGCGCGAGCCCACCGAGCCCGGTCCCGAGGATCAACCCAACCGCTGGCGTTTGAGTCCAGTGCGTCCTGAGGAATGTCGCGGCTTCCTGAACCTCGTCCCATAGTCCCTGCATAGCAAGTTCCCTGCTCGAACAACAAAAAAGGCACCTCATTGCTGAAGTGCCCTGCGAGTCTACTTGAGTCAATGCGCGAACTCAATTTCCACCGAATCAGATGGAAGGTTCACGCGACTTTGAGACTAGAATTCCTCTTCCTCTACTTCTGCTTCGAATTCATCATCGTCTTCGTCGTCATCATCGAAGTCGTCGTCTTCGTCTTCTTCGAAGTCATCGTCTTCAAATTCATCTTCATCTTCGAAGTCTTCATCGACCTCGTCGTCATCGAAGTCATCGTCGTCATCGTCTTCGATGTCATCGTCGCCGAAATCTTCGTCGAAGCCTTCTTCGTCATCGTCACCACGCAGTTCAGGACTGACGAGGATGTCAGATCCGTCGAGCAGATCAGCACCTGCCAACAATGTTTCGGTGGTTTCGAGATCGTCCGCAACCAGTGTCAACACCATGACCTTCAACCTCTTCTTTGTCCTGTTCCTGAGTGGGTGAGCGACTCTGGGGCCGCCGTTGACGCGTTTGATAACCAGACAATGAATCCCTTGTCAACCCCGTGCAAACCATGGAGTTCCACAAAATTCATGGCTTTTCATGGGCCGGAAATGGGCTGTCTTCTTTTCGTCCGAAACACGAATCTACTCCAAGTCTAAATTTGCCGACTCTTCGAATTTCAGAACTGACTCTGCCCGACTGATACAGTCGGACCAACCTTCGGAACTCCGGAGTTCATTGCGTGCACCGTCCCGCTGCGAACGAGATTATCCTGAACGATGACGCCTTCTGGATCGTTTTCCGGAATGAGCTCTATGGCCCATTTCACTACCAATGGAGCGGCGATCTGCACGGAATTGAGTTCACCTTTAAGGGCGAGAAATTCGGTGAAGTGTGCAGTGACGAAGAGTTCTTTGCGGACCTGAAGCCCTTCTCCCTGCCAATCTCCGTCTCGAGAGTGGCAACCCTGATTGCAGGGACGATCGCCGTCGGAATTCGAGCAGGCAGTTCGATCGATGAACGCGTCTCACATCTTTTGGAACTGCTTCACGACTTTCAGCTGGACCGGTTTCAAATCCGAGATCACGGAACCAAACCGTAGCAAAGTCCCGGCGGGCGGTGGATGTGAATCCGCTGGTATCGCACCTGACGCACTGAGGATTCGATTCGGTCGTTCGGTGTACCGGGAAGCTGACGCATCCCGCTCGCCGAGTTTTGTGTCAGCCGCAATAAGCAGGCGAATCGCAATCAGGGGACTGACGTCGCCTCGCTCGCCTTTTTCTCGCTGTTCTCGTCCGCGCTGAATTGCGGTTCGTGTGCGCTGATAGTCGCAGCGCAAAAGAAAAGCCCTCACAATCTTTCGACTGTGAGGGCCTTCATGGGCAGAGGGGGAATCGAACCCCCGACACCAGGATTTTCAGTCCTGTGCAGGTACTTGAACGCAAATACACGGGTGATAGAATGCACTCCCCGGGAGTTTCGCCTTCATTTGTTTTTGGGGTTTGCCATGTCCGAAGTACCGCCAATCACTGTGATTTGCCCAGCCTGCAGTGCCCGATTGAAGCTCCGAGATTCGTCCCGATTGGGTAAGAAATCTAAGTGTCCGAAGTGCGAGGCGGTCGTTGTCTTCGAAGCCGCAGAGAACCAGACTCGTCGGCAGAAAAAATCGGCCATTGCTGAGGACGACTGGAATCAGCCAGACACAGGCTCACTACCACCCTTGCCAAGTCGCGCCCGGAGCAGTAGTAATGCCAAGTCCACTGGTGGTTCCAACCTTGCTCCGGTTTTTGTTGTCGTCGCTGTTGGGGTAGTTGCTCTGCTCGGCGTGGTGGGCTTCCTGGTTTTCCGGAACAAGGATTCGGGCAACACCGAGATTGCTTCCACCCCGCAGGCAGCTCCAAGCGAGGCAAAGCAGTCAACGGACTCTCCGG
>JAEUII010000051.1 GCA_016795145.1 Planctomycetaceae bacterium | reverse complement strand
GGTACGACCACGAATGATCTTCCCGTACTTCGGGTGCTTCATTCGTCGGTCAATCTCCACACGCAGCGTCTTCGGATTTGTGGCAGCTGCGACCGTGCCAATCAACGTCTTCTTCATCGTTCCTGATCCACTCAGACCTTGTTCAGTTCTCGTTGACGCTGGACCGTCAGGATCCGCGCAATCGTCTGACGGAGCTTTCTGGCGTTGCTGGGAACGTCATTTCGCTCTGTCGCTGCCTGAAGCCGAAGACGAAACAGCGCCTTCTGTGCCTCACGCAGTTCGTGACCGAGCTGCTCGTCAGACATTTCTCGAATTGCTGATGCCTTCGACATCACTAACCCCTCAACTAAATCTCGGGCCGTCGGCCCACCAGTCTGACTCGCACCGGAAGCTTATGAGCTACGCGGTTAAAGCAACTTTTCGCAGTATCCTGAGTAACGCCACCAAGTTCGAAAAGGACGGTTCCTGGTTTGACAACTGCAACCCAGCGATCCGGTTCCCCTTTACCCTTACCCATTCGAGTTTCCAGCGGTCGAGCCGTGACAGGCTTCTGCGGGAAAATTCGAATGAACACTCGGCCTTCGCCTCGAACGTACTGATTCGCCGCAATACGGCAGGCTTCAATCGTCTGCCCAGTGATGTGACCAGGATCCAATGACTGCAGAGCCCAATCGCCAAACACAACTGTATTGCCGCGAGTTGCCTTACCTCTTATACGCCCTCTTTGGCTTTTTCGATGCTTGACCCGCTTTGGCATTAGAGCCATCTGCAGTCTCCTCGTTCGAATAGTCGCCCAAATCGATCCACACTTTAACACCAATTACGCCCATCGCTGTCTTCGACTGGGCAAACCCATAATCAATGTGACGTCGCAACGTTGACAGCGGAATCGATCCACGACTGGCCTTCTCACAGCGTGACATTTCTGCCCCACCCAGTCGACCACTCATCTGAATCTTCACACCTTCAACGCCAGCGCTCATCACTTCGTCGAGCGTCTTCTTGATAGCTCGTCGAAAACTGCCGCGCTTTTCCAGCTGCTGTGCGATCTTCAACGCTACCAGTCGAGCATCACGGTTTGGATTCGTGATCTCAACAATCTTCACATCCATCCGGCGGCCGGTCAGATCTTCCAACTCCGCCTTCAGCTTGTCTACTTCCTGACCCTTTCGCCCGATGATCACACCAGGACGGGCTGTGTGCATGTGCACAACAACCTGGTCTCGAGTTCGCTCAATCTCCACTCGGGCGATTTCCGCAAACGCGTACTTGGTCGCCACGAAATGGCGGATCTTCTGATCCTCCAGCAACAAATCGCCAAACTCGCGCTTCGGGGCGTACCAGCGACTGCGCCATGTTTCCATCACGCCGACACGAAACCCGGTTGGGCGTACTTTCTGACCCATAACAATTCCCCGAAACTCTCAAACGTCTGAAAATCAACCCAGCTCTGGAGCATCAACCGCTACGTGAATGTGCGCTGTTCGGCGACGAATCAAGTTCGCCATCCCGCGAGCTCGAGCATGAACTCGCTTGAACATCGGTCCCCCGTCAACTCTCGCTTCCGTAATGCGAAGTCGATCAGGATTCCGAACGCCACGGTCTTCTGCATTCGCAATCGCACTCTTCAGCACTCGTTCGATAAAACGAGCACCACGGTTTGGTTCATACGCCAATGCATTAAGACCCTGCTCCGCAGTCTTACCACGGATCATGTCAGCAAACGGACGAACCTTCGTTGCCGAAATACGAGCGAAGTGATGTGAGGCACGAACTGCGGTCATGACTACTTCTTACCCTTTGAACCGTGACCTCGAAATGTTCGAGTCGCCGAAAACTCTCCCAGCTTATGACCGACCATATCTTCCGTCACGTAGACGCTGATATGAGCCCGGCCATTGTGCACGAGGAAAGTATGCCCAACGAACTCCGGAGAAATGGTACAGCGGCGAGACCAGGTCTTCACCGGCTCCTTCCGCCCGGCGGAGTTGAGCTTCTCAACTTTCTCGAGCACTCGAGGGTCAACATAAGGACCCTTCTTAAGCGAGCGACCCATTCAACTACCCTTCCAGAACTGATTACAACTTGACTTCACCGTAGCGAACTGAAATACGACGACGAATGATCGCCTTGCCTGAGGCTTTCTTTCGATTGCGGGTGCGACCACCCTTCGAAAGAACGCCGCGAGGACTACAGGGGTGACGACCCCCGGAATTACGACCTTCCCCACCGCCCATCGGATGGGCCACTGGGTTCATCGCTGTACCTCGAACGCGTGGCCGAATCCCCTTCCAGCGATTTCGACCTGCCTTGCCGATCACAATGCTGCTGTGCTCGGAATTTCCAACTGTTCCAATGGTCGCTCGACACGTGCTTGGCACTCGTCGCACTTCACCACTCGGCAGAGTAATCTGAGCCCAGCGGCCTTCGCGAGCATTCAAGGTCGCACCCATGCCAGCACTTCGGCACAGCTGACCACCTCGACCCGGCTGCATCTCGATATTGTGAACCACTGTGCCAAGCGGAACATGGCTCAGCGGCATGCAGTTGCCAACGTTGGGCTCCACACCAATGCCGCTCTCAATAACGGCACCGGCTTTCAAGCCTTCCGGAGCAATGATGTATCGCTTCTCGCCGTCCGCATACTCAATCAGAGCAATACGACAGCTTCGGTTTGGATCGTACTCGATGTGGGTAACCTTGCCCGCAACCCCGTCCTTATCGCGCTTGAAGTCGATAATTCGGTACATGCGTTTGTGGCCACCACCACGATGCTTCGCGGTGATCTTACCCTGGTTATTTCGCCCGCCCTTCTTCTTGTAGCGAACGATCAGTTCCTTCTCAGGCCGCTTTCGTCGATCAGTGATTTCAGAAAAATCACTAACCGATGCACCTCGGCGGCCTGGTGTCACTGGCTTGTAAAATCGAATGCCCATATCCAACACTCACTTTGATTCAGTGTCCGGCGAAACTCAAAGCCGATCCTAGAAGAACGCAATACGATCTTCGTCGTGAAGCTTTACGATTGCCTTCTTCCAGTTGCGAGTCCGTCCCTCAATAAACTTGTGGCGACGAGGCTTGCCAATTCGTGTCTGTGTGCGAACTGAAACAACTCGCACTTCAAACAACTGCTCAACAGCCTTCTTCACGTCAGCCTTCGATGCCAGCGGATGGACCTCGAAGGAATACGAGTTCAGCTTCTCTGAAAGGTGAGTCCCCTTCTCCGTCACCAGCGGGCGACGAATCACCTGATGTGGCTCAAGGGTTACACCTGATTCGAAAAATGTGCTCATGATTCCACCAACCCAAATCAGGCGTTTCGACCGAGAATACGATTCAATTCGCCAACAGTAATCACAAGATGACGCTGACGCAGCAGGGCAAATGCATTCAAGTCACTGCCCGGCATCACCATCACACCTTCGATATTTCGTGCTGATCGCCAAACATTCTGCTCAACCCCTTCGGTTGTCAGCAGAACTGTCTTTCCCTGCAGGCCGACAGCCTTCAGGAAACCAGCAACTCGCTTTGTCTTCACCTCAGCACAGTCCCACTTCTTCAGCACAACGGCCTCAGAGTCCTGGAACTTGCTCAGCAAAGCCATACGCATTGCCTTGCGGACAGCCTTCTTTGGCATACGGTAATAGAAATCACGTGGCAGCTTGCCGAAGGCACGACCGCCACCTCGGCGAATCGGACTGCGAATCGTACCCATACGAGCACGACCAGTACCCTTCTGCTTGAACAGCTTGCGAGTACTTCCCGCAACCATTCCACGCGACTTCGTCTGCACTTCACCTACTCGACGATTTGCGCGATACATAACGACCGCGTCGTGGAGCAACTGCTTGCAGATTGTATCAGAAATTTCAGACGGCTCGAATGAGTACGTGCCACACTCGGCACCCGCCATGTCTCGAACTGGAACAGAAATCATGGATCCACCAAACCGGACTAAGCACGATTCTTCACGGAGCGACGAACCACCACATAACCACCCGTCGGACCTGGAACAGATCCACGCACCAGCAGACAGTTCGTGTCGCCATCAACACGCACCAGCTTCAGGTTCTTGGAAGTGACACGCTCAGCACCATAGTGACCGGCCATCTTCGTTCCCGGAAGAACGCGAGAAGGGTCAGCACTGGCACCGATCGAACCACGCTTTCGGTGAACTCGCTTTGCACCATGGCTGGCTGGCTGACCATTGAAGTTATGACGCTTCATGCCGCCAGTAAAACCACGCCCCAAAGACACACCAATCACATCTACCCACTGAACACCGTCCAGAGCAGACGAACCAAGCACTTGCCCAACTGTCAGGCCGTGCCCGGCATCACCCGTTCGGAACTCGCGAATAAATCGCTTCGGCTCACACTCAGCTTTCGGCACAGCAGCAGCACCAGCTGTCGCCCGCACCTGCTGACGACGCCCACCCAAAGCCGCCACATGCCCACGCTGAGCACGAGAAGCCTTGCCGCGAGGGCGATCCCCAAAACCCAACTGAACCGCATCATACCCGTCCTTGCCCTGAGTTCGCACCTGCAGGACAACACACGGGCCAGCTTCGATCACAGTCACAGGCACAATGACGCCATCAGCGTCATAAACCTGCGTCATTCCGACTTTTCGACCTAGCAATCCGACAGACATAACCCCGCACCCGCGCGCAGAAACCAGGAAACAACGAGCAGATTTGCTCGCAAATCACGCCGACACCAACCGCTTCAGACTATCAGGCTGTCGCCGTAGCCTTGATCTTGATATCAACCCCAGCCGGCAGTGACAGCTTATTCAAAGCGTCAACCGTCTTGCCAGTAGGCTGAATGATGTCGATCAGACGCTTGTGAGTCCGAATTTCGAACTGCTCACGAGACTTCTTGTCAATGTGAGGACTTCGAAGCACCGTGTACCGCTCGATGCGAGTCGGCAAAGGCACCGGACCATGGACAATTGCCCCAGTTCGCTTTGCAGTGTCTACAATTTCCGCTGCCGACTGATCCAAAACGGAGTGGTCGTAAGCTTCCATCCGAATTCGGATGCATTCTTCACCAGCGCCAGCCACCGCAAGTCACCTTGAGCAAAGAGTTTACGTAAAACGAAATTCCGACCCCGAAAAACGGGGAATCGGGAATTCTAAACATCGACAGAGTTTCTGTCAATCAACGACCGTTCAGAAATCAATTAGTTCGTCAGATGAGACAACAAACTTCAGCTACATCATCCGGTCTGCCACTCCCGGGGGAGCAATTTCGTAGCGACACGGCTCCATTGAATAGGATGCGCGACCCTGGGAAAGGCTGCGAACCTGGTTGGAGTACCCGAACATCTCTACAAGTGGCACTTCACACTGCAAAACACACAAATCTCCACGCCGGTCCGAATTGACGATCATCGCCCGACGTGCGTTCAGGTCCGATTGAATGTTGCCAAGGAAGTCTTCGGGTGTCGTCACTTCCAGTGACATGATCGGCTCCAAAATGGCCATTTTCCCTTCACCGAGAACTTTTCGGAAGGCCTCGGATGCCGCCGTCCGAATCGCGACCTCATTGCTTTCCCCCTCAGTGTACTGAACCTCCTGGATTACCAGATTTAACCCGGAAATCGGGTTCCCATAGATTCCACCACCTTCGGCTTCCTTCTGAACCTGCTCCAAAAGTACTGCCAGCATCTGTTTTGGCATCGCCTCGACCGGCACCCGGTGACCAACCACAATTCCCGCTGAAGCGTCTTTCAACTCCCTCGCCAGCAGTGTCAAACCAAAGGAAATCGTGCCTGATGGCAGCGCTCGTGTGAAATCAACCCGGACTGTCACTTCACCCAGCAGCTTCTCCCGGTAACTCACCCGCGGCTTGTGGAATTTCACTTTCAAATTGAAGTCACGCACCATTCGATTGCGGATGATCTCAAGATGCAGTTCGCCCATCCCGCTGATGATGGTCTGACCCGTTTCCACGTTCGACTTGACCTTGAATGTCGGGTCCTGGCGTTCCAGCCGTTTCAGCGTGTCTTCCAGCTTCTTTCGATCGTTGCTCGATTCTGGCTCAATCGCCATTGAAATCACGGTTTCAGGGAACACGATAGATTCAAGAACAATCGGATTGCCGGCATCACACAACGTATCCCCCGTTGAGGAATCTCGGGGACCAATAATCCCGCAGATATCCCCTGCTTCAACCGCTTCGACTTTCTCACGGGAATCCGACTGGATATGCCACAACTGAGTGACCATTTCCTTCTTTCCGGTTCTCGGATTCAGCAGGCGCGAATTTCCAGTCAGCACTCCCGAATAGACTCGAGCAAAATACAGGTCCCCATGCTGCTCCGCCTGTACCTTAAAGATGAGCGCACAGACGGGATCCTTCGCTGTCGCATTTCTGACGGCAACTTCGCCTTCCTGCTTCCCTGACGGAATGGTTCCCTGGACCGCCGGCCGATCGATTGGACTTGGGAGAAAATGCTGAACCGCGTCCAGAACCGGCTGAACCCCAATGTAGTCCAGAGACGCTCCGCACAGGATCGGCTGATGTTCCCCGGACAGTGTTGCCTTGCGGAGGGCCTTCAACACAACCTCCATTGGAGGGCTGTCGGTCTCCATACACGCAACCATCAAGTCTTCATCGCACAACGAGAGCGTGTCGAACAGCTCTGACCGCCACAACTGAGCATCATCACGCAGTCCCTCCGGAATCTCCTCTTCACGGAATTTCTCGCCTCGGCTTTCACTGTCCCAATACATGGCCTTCATCGTCAGGAGATCAATCACTCCGGTGAAACCGCCAGGGTTGGTGACCGGGCCGGCGCCAATCGGGATCTGGAGAGGCAGCGGCTTTGCGTGGAGGCGATCCCGAATCTGTCCCAGCACGCGCTCGAACCCGGCACCAATCCGATCCATCTTGTTGATGAAACAGATTCGGGGTACCCGGTATTTGTTCGCCTGCCTCCAGACTGTTTCACTCTGCGCTTCCACCCCCTCAACAGCGCTGAAGATCACAACAGCGCCATCAAGTACTCGAAGACTGCGTTCCACTTCTGCAGTGAAGTCCACGTGTCCCGGAGTATCGATGATGTTGATCGTCGACCCCTTCCACTTGCATGTCACTGCGGCCGAATAAATCGTGATGCCCCGCTGGGCTTCTTCGGGGTCAAAGTCCGTCTGCGTGGTCCCGTCATCCACATTCCCCATGCGATGCGAGGCACCAGTGTAATAGAGAATTCGCTCCGTCGTTGTGGTCTTACCGGCATCGATATGAGCAATGATCCCGATGTTTCGAATCGTCTCAATTGCACGCGACATGATGACACCCAACTCAGCGAAATGACGAGAAAGCCTAAACCCAACAAACGAAGACTCAAATAAAAAACGCCACACGAACTGTCGAAACAGTTCGTCTGGCGCCAGTCAAATTCAATTGGTGAATTACCAGGCGAAGTGCGAAAACGCCTTGTTCGCGTCGGCCATGCGATGCACGTTTTCTCGCTTATTCATCGCCGCACCTTCGCGACGGAACGCAGCAACAAACTCTTCGGCCAGTGACTTGTCAACCGGACGGCCCTTGCGACCACGAACGGCTTCAAGAATCCAGCGAATCGACAGTGCCTGCTGACGGCGAGGATTCACGGGGGTAGGCACCTGATAGGTCGCACCACCAACTCGCTTTGATCGAACTTCGATCGCCGGCTTTACGTTATCAACGGCTGTGACGAAGACATTCAGAGGATCTTCGTTTGGCAACTGCTTCTTAACGATGTCCATAGCACGATAAAACGCGCCCATCGCAACACTCTTCTTGCCATCGTACATCAAACAGTTGATGAACTTGGAAACAAGAATGCTGTTGAAGCGAGTATCCGCCTTCAGCTGATCCTGACTTGCCGTGAACTTCTTAACCATGACTCTGAACTTTCAACCACTCGTTACTAAGAGAACAAAGACAAGTCGGGAAATTACTTCTTCTTGCCAGCGGCTGCGGCTGCACCGCCCTTTGGACGCTTTGCACCGTAGCAGCTGCGAGCCTGCTTACGATCGGAAACGCCAAGGGTATCCAGAACACCACGAATCACCTTGTAGCGAACACCCGGAAGGTCTCGCACACGACCGCCACGAACCAGCACGATCGAGTGTTCCTGAAGGTTGTGGCCTTCACCCGGAATGTACGCAGTGATTTCCTTGCCGTTCGACAGACGAACTCGAGCGACCTTTCGCAGAGCGGAGTTCGGCTTCTTCGGAGTCACCGTCTTGACCTGAAGGCAAACGCCACGCTTCTGAGGACAGCCCTCAAGAACGGGTGACTTTGACTTGGAACTCTGTTGTTTTCGGGGATTCCGAATCAGTTGATTAATTGTGGGCATAAATCGCCAAAGGAGCAAAATGCCAGTGAATTCAAGGCCATTCGCGGGAACAGCCGGAAAAAGCGGAAACGCGGCACTGTATCCACGAATCCCGTGATCGTCAACCTTCTATGTCGCCGTTCAGCCTATTGCCGGAGAATCCCAGAGCTCAGATGCCCCGGGAACCCTCCGAAACGGCGTCAACGGCCTCTTTTGTCAGAACTGAGACTTGCGCCTGCGTCCCGACTCATCCTTAAAGCGGATCATCCGGCGTCAGGTCAGCCAGCGACGGAGCCGACGGTCGGTCGGGATCCATTCGTCGAGGCTGCAGTTCTGAATTGCCCATCAGATCCTTTCGAGCCGCTGCGATGCGGGCTCGCTGTTCTTCCTGCTCACGCAGAGCAGAGTCGTGAATTCGGACCTGTGCGTCCTGGTGCAGGTGGAATCCTGTACCAGCCGGGATCAGGTGACCCAAAATCACGTTTTCCTTCAGACCAACCAGGTTGTCAACCTTACCACCGAGGGCGGCTTCAGTCAGAACCTTGGTCGTTTCCTGGAAGCTCGCTGCAGAAATGAAGCTCTCGCTGGAAACCGCCGCCTTAGTAATACCCAGCAGCTGAGGGCTCGCCTTGGCTCGCTTCAGCGGACCGTACTTGATTGGCTTACTGACTTCCTTATTAACAGCTTCAATGTCCGTCAACGCTACCTTATCGCCAACTTCGAAGTCCGAACCGCCTGGATCAGTGATGCGACCCATTGATTCCAGTGAGTCGTTGATCTTCTTTAGTTCGAACTTGTCAACCAGCAGCCCTGGCAGCAGGTCGGTATCGCCAACACTGTCAACTCGCACCTTTCGCAGCATCTGAGACACCACGATTTCGATGTGCTTGTCGTCAATTTCCACTCGCTGTGCGCGGTACACGTTCTGAATCTCGTGCAACAGATACTGCTGCACTTCTTCAGGCCCGCTGACTCGCAGAATGTCCTGAGGAACCAGAGGTCCTCGAACCAGCGCGTCGCCAGCCTTCACGTGGTCACCCGAGTGAACCTGAAGGTCTTTGCCGTGAGGAATCACGTGCTCAACTTCAGTTCCATCTGGTCCCTTCACGACCACAATTCGCTTACCACGCTTCTTCTCTGCCGGCAGTTCAACTTCCCCATCGATTTCTGCAACAACCGCAGGGTCCTTTGGCTTACGAGCTTCGAACAGCTCGGTGACTCGTGGAAGACCCCCGGTAATGTCCTGAGTACCGGTTGATTCACGTGGAGTCTTCGCGACAACCGCACCAGCAGAGATCTGCCCGCCGTCTTCCGCTTCAATACTCGCCCCTTCAGGCAGGTAGTAGAAGTCAAGAATTCGACCCGCACCGTCTTCAACCACAACCTGCGGATGCAGACCAGACTTGTGCTCGATCACAGTTCGACGCAGCGTACCAGAACCTTCTTTGTCGATACGAATCGACTGACCTTCAACGCAGTCCTCCAGTCGGACTCGACCGCCCACCTGAGCGATAATCGGAATCGCGTGTGGGTCCCAGTTGCAGAGCACGTCGCCTGGTTTGACAACCTGGTTTTCAGCAACCTGAAGAACGGCACCGTTCGGAACGCGCTGAGTTTCGACTTCGCGTCCTCGATCATCCACGATTGCAATCTCGCCGTTTCGACCGAGAACAACCTGTCGGCCTTCGGCGTTGATAACGCTGCGGATTCGAGTAAATCGAACCTGCCCCTGACGCTTGGCAATCAGTTCGCTTTCTTCAACGCCCATCGTACCGATACCACCCATGTGGAACGTACGCATGGTCAGCTGAGTACCTGGCTCACCAATACTCTGTGCGGCAATGATACCGACAGCCAGACCCATTTCGACCAGGTCACCGGTCGACAGGTCCATCCCGTAACACAGCTGGCAAAGTCCCAGCGATGCTTCACAGGTCATCGGACTGCGAACCTGAATTCGCTCCAGTCCCATCTCTTCAATCTTGCGAGCCTTCTCAACGGTGATCATCTCGCCTTCGCGAACAATCGTTTCTTCCGTAATCAGGTTCACAATGTTCGTTCGGCTGACGCGACCTCGAATCGCATCCGCCAGGCTGACTTCCACTTTCTCGCCACGGTAGACGACACCACGAGTAATCCCCTTGGTCGTGCCGCAGTCGTTGACAGTGATCACCATATTCTGACAGATGTCAGCCAGCTTACGTGTCAGGTAACCGCTGTCCGCCGTCTTCAGAGCCGTGTCAGCCAGACCTTTTCGAGCACCGTGTGTCGAGCTGAAGTACTCAAGTACTGACAGACCTTCACGGAAGTTCGACTTAATCGGCGTTTCAATAATTTCGCCGCTCGGCTTGGCCATCAAACCTCGCATACCTGCCAGCTGCTGAATCTGTCCGACACCGCCTCGGGCACCAGACTGAGCCATCAGGTAAATCGGGTTGACGTAGGCACCACCATGACGAACGTCGTCCTTCAAACGCTCCATCATGGACTTCGTGATCGATTCACGAGCGTGAGTCCACGTTTCCAGAACCTTGTTGTAACGCTCCGTATTCGTGATCACACCACGTTCGAACAG